>JAFDYG010000413.1 GCA_018267545.1 Bacteroidota bacterium | reverse complement strand
TCGGCGAAAGCGCCGCAATCGGATCGCTCACCCCTCCCGGCACCCTAGCCAAAGCCGGAGCGATCACCCGGTTCAACGAATCATCCACCGGCATCAGGATCGTAGTAAACACCGGGTCGCCGCCCTGATCGGTCGTCGTCGTGTTCTGCCTGAATTCTATGGAAGTATAAACATTGAACAGAAGGGCGTAGGTCTTGTAAAAAGTTGAATCGATCCGCCCATCTCCATTCTTGTCGTAGCTGTTGAACCGGTCGAAGGTGCTGTCCTTCAATACCTGCATCAACCGGTAGAACGTGCTCTTCGAAAGCTGCGGGTCCGTCTGCAGCGCCTGCTCCAGATTGGGCAGCTGCTGCAAAACCGTACCGATGCCATGGATGACCGCATTGTCCGCGCTGATATCCCTGAAAGCCTTGATCACCGGAACGCCGTTGATCTTCAACGTATCCCTCGCCGTAACATCGATCGACACGAACTTCCTCCCCCTCGTCAGATACAGCACCTGCTGATACATCGAATACCGCTGCTGAAGCGTATAGTAATACCAAAGATTATTGATAACGTGAAAATTCAAGACGCTGAACAGCGTATCTACAGGAACCGCATCCACCGAAGCATATCCTTTCGCGGCAAAGTATTGCCGGAAAGCATTGTTAACCGGAGCAAACACGGTATATACACCCCCATTGTTGATGTACTGTACCAAGCCCGTCCTCTCCAGTCCCCGGGCAAAAATTGAAAAGTTGGAATCCTGCTTCAGCTTGTCGTACAGGTAAACGGAAGCAGAACCCGTATTACCGTAATATTTCTCGAAGTTTTTCTTGCAGCCCGCGCAAAGCAGTAGCACGGCCGCAAATAATGGCGGAGACCATCTCATAAGCAATCGTTTTATTTTCATATATCAGTTAATTGTGCACACCTTACTTTGGCCCCGTCCTGAACCAGTCGAAGTCCACATATCCCCCCGCCCCCTTCGTCGCATAGTTGAACAGACACCACTTGTTCCCGGTGAAAATCGACAGGTTGAACCGCATCGCCAGCTCATTCCCGAGCCCCGTAAACACCATATTATCCGGGCTGAAACTAAACCTCGCCTTCCCCGTACCAAACACCGCCGCCGCCCTCAAATACACTTCCTTCCCCTCCAAGGGCCGTTCTTCAACCACCGCCCCATTATTCACCATCACCAGCCGGAACTTCTTCCCCACCTTCCTTACAGCGATATACCCATAAGGGTCCTGAAACACAGCAAGCCCCGCCTCATCTCCATCCTTCATCCCCGAAAATGAAATCTTCGTCGTAGCAGTAGAAGCAACCGAATCCGAATAATAACCGAACATCCGCTGCGTAAGCGTATTGCGCGCATGCGGCAGGTCGGCAACGACCTTCGCCGTCGTAAGCCTTAAACTTCCCGGCCGCTTACTAAGCGACCAGCTCGAACTATCAGGATTATGATTCCAGCCCCACTGCATCGGCAGCGAGGCCTCGTTAAATTCATCCGAAGTCGGCAGCGTCGCCGCCTCATACGCCTTCCCCACATTGGGCTTGCGATACGTAGCCACACCCTTCCCATCCACACCCGCAATCGGCCACCCATCTTCCCACCGCACAGGCTGCAAACTCGGCATACGCCCGAACGGCCCCTTGTCTAAAAACAGCATCGTCCACCATTCCCCCGTCTGCGTCTGGATAAGCGCCCCCTGGTGTATCCCCCTGTTCAAGCCCTCCCTGTCCCGCAGCACCACCTTCTCCTCATATGGACCATAGATACTCTTCGACCGCAGCGCCACCTGAAAACCATTTCCACCGCCATAAGTAGAATACAAATAGTAATACCCATTCAGCTTGTACACGTGCGACCCTTCCAGCCCACCCGCCAGGTCTCCCTTGAAGACCACCGTGGCCGGTCCCTTTGGCGCCAGATTCTCATCCAGCTCCGCAACACTAATCGTATTATAACCAAACGCGACGTAAATCCTCCCGTCCTCATCGAAGAAAAGCCCCGGGTCATGAAACCCCTTCGGCAGATGCCTCAAATTCCACGGCCCCTCCGGCTTTGTCGCCGTAGCAACAAAGCCCCCATCATCCAGCGTATTGAAAAAGAGATAGAAAAGTCCATTATGATATTTTAAGCTCGTCGCCCACTGCCCATGATGGTACCGATTACAGCTATCCAGGTTGTAACACTTGCTGCAATCCATCCTCGGCACCGCATTCGAACAATATTCCCAGTTGACCAGATCCTTCGATTTCAAAACAGTCACCCCTGGAAATATGAACATCGTTGTCGATACCATGTAATAATCGTCCCCCACCCGTATCACATCCATATCCGGATAGTCGGCAAAAATCACCGGGTTCGTAAACGTCCCATCCCCATTATCCGCATGCTCCGCCCAACCCCTGGCCGTATCCCAGGCCCCACCCCTCCCCAACTCACTGCCCCCACCTTTCGCAGCCTCGATCACTCTATAAAAAGCAGGCTTTGCCTTCAACTGCCGGTCGAACAACAGCGGATAATTCGTCCTCCCCCTCACCGGAAATCCATTCAGCCACGACTGCCCATCGTCCACCCCCCAAAACGTCACCCTTCCGATCTTATCCTTGTATTTCATAAACAGCCGGAACAGCTGGGCATAACTATTCGCCAGCAACGCCTGCGCCGAGTCCGGCAGACCATTCACATACGGGTTCAACGCATCCGCATATCCCGCCGTCTGATTCACATCCGCCGTATTATGCCCCCGCGGACTCGGCAGAACCGATAGATCCAGCTCCGTAAACATGACCTTCACCCCCAACGCCGAAAAAGCAACAATACTCTGCTCGATATCTTCCAGCGGAACCCTTCCCGCACTCCAATGCCCCTGAATACCCACGCCATCGATACGCACACCCGCCGCCTGTATCTTCTTCACCAGCTCCACTGCCCCCTCTCTCTTCTTCCCATGCTCGATATTGTAATCGTTATAATAAAGCTGCGTATGCGGAGCAGCCTTCTGCGCCAGACGAAACGCCTCCACGATATAATCGTCCCCCAGCTTCTGCTGAAAGACGGACTTCCGCAGCGTCCCATCCTCATTCAACGCCTCATTCACCACATCCCACGAATAAACCTTCCCATCATACCTTCCCGCAACAGTCGTAATATGCCCCGTAAACCACTGCCGTACCGAATCCGCATCCTGGATCCTCGCCACACCCATCGGCAGCTGACTATGCCAGATCAGCGTATGCCCGTTGACCTTCAAATGATACTTCTCCGCAAACTGCACGATCTCATCTGCCTGCGAGAAATTAAACTGGTTCCACCCCGGATGAATCAGCGCCGCCTTCATATTGTTCTCCGGCGTAAACGTGCTGAACTGCCTCGCGATCAGCGCCGACGCCGCCGGATTTCGCTCCTCTACCTGCGACATATTCAACGCCGTTCCTATCAAAAAATCATCCTTGTACGCCTCCTTCAGCGACGGCGCCTCCTGTGCAATACCACGATATCCCGACAAAAAGGCCATCAAAAAAACTACCCAAAAAATATTTTTCATCATACTCATTTTATCGTTTGTAAGGACTCTCCTGCATTTTCAAATGCGTTGACTCATACCCTCCGCAATCCACGATCACCTTTTCAAAAACCACCCCCGGGTCCAATGGCCGCAGGACCAGCGTATGCACGCCATCCTCTCCCTTCCCAACCGGCATCTCCACCTCCGTCTCGATGATCCGCGCAGCAGCAGCCGGATACATTTTATTATAATTATTCTTCCAGGTCAGCTGATCGTTGATATTCCAGCTCTTCTCGCCTCCTCCATCGAACGCCGCCGCAACACTCTGTCCCCCGTTCTTGAACGGCAGCGTACAGCTAAATACCACCCGCAGCCGCACCGAAGCAACCGCCGGGTCCAGCCGCACTTTATAAATCAACGCCGCCTTATCCGTCTTCTCCGCATATGGCATCAGCGCCACCCCCGACAACGTCCTGCCCAGATCCGGCACGACCGTCCAGGAAACACCACTACCACTCTTCGCCTCGAAATAATGCTGCGCCTCCATCACCGCCACCCCATTCTTCTCATCGAATACATACCCTCCATTCCTGACATCTTCCGCCTTCACCCTCACCACCGCCGGCATCTTGTTCCCTCCCCTCGGCTCATCCCAGCTCACATACCCGATATGCGTCTGGTCCATCATATGATTCCATTTCCCGCCCGCAATCTTGTGATTATAGTCATAGCTCAGTTCCGCATCCCGCTTAAAACAATACTCCACCCGGTCCGCCCAAAAATTGGCCGCCGTATCCTTCTCCCCCGCCAGCTTCTTATCCATAGCCAAAGAATAATACAGATCGTAGAGATTCGCCATCGCCTGCACCGGATGCAGCACCAGCTCCTTATACGCATCCCTCGCCGAATCCGGAAGCGTCAGAAACTGCCGCAGCGCCTCTGCTTCCAGCGCCATGTATTCATTCCTCACCCCCAGAAACTCCCCGGTAGCAAGGTTATACGTCTTATCATTCAACATCTCCGCCGTAACCCGGCTGTTGTATTTGCAGTACGCATCGAGTATCCGCGCCGCCTCACCCGCCTGTCCGGGGCCAAACTGCTCGCGGCACCACCCTCTCCCATACCCCGAAATATTACCAGCCGTAAACGCGCCCGGATTCCACGCCATATCCAAAAAGAAGCTCATCGGATACTCCATCGGCTTGAGATCGCCGACGTTCAGTATCCAAACCCTGTCCACACCATAAGAATAGGTAAGCTGCAGCTGCTCCCACATATGAGGCACCTGCGTCATATTCAGCCACTGGTAAGCCCTTGGAGCCCCGTGCAGATCGACGTGATAATAAATGCCATACCCTCCGGGATGCTTACGCTTGCCCAGCTCCGGAAGACGTCTTACATCTCCCCAGTTGTCATCGCAAAGCAATACCGTCATATCATCCGGTATCTTCATCCCCTGGTCATAATAGTCCAGCACCTCGCTATATAATGCCCACACCTGCGGAGTCTGCGAAGCCGGCTTACCCGTGACCTCCGAAACGATCTTCCGCTGGTCGTCCATGATCCCCTCCAGCACCTTGAAGTTCTCCGCAGCGCTGCCCGCATCGGGCATCGGCTTGTCGCCGTCACCCCGCATTCCCATCGTCAATATGCTTTCGTAATTTTTGTTGCGCTGAAGACCGTCGCGCCAGAATTGCTGTATCCCCTGCTTGTTGGAAACATAGTTCCACTCTCCATTCCCATAGTTCTTCCTGTTCCTCCCCCACTCCTGCTGCGAGCGCAGCATCGGCTCATGGTGGGAGGTTCCCATGACAATCCCATATTCGTCCGCCAGCCTGGGATTATCCGGATCGTCTTCGTTGAACGCGCTCGACCACATCGCCGGCCAAAAGTAATTCGCCCGAAGACGAAGCAGCAGTTCGAACAGATGCACGTACATCTTGCTGTTCCGCCCGCCGAATTTCTCCTTCGACCAACCCGTAAAACAAGGAGCCTCATCGTTTATAAAAATTCCCCTGTAACGAACCTTCGGTCCCGGACAGACATACCTGCCGCCGGCAACCCACGCCGCCGGCCTCTTCCTAACCGGCACATCCGCCCACCAATACCAGGGCGACACCCCCAGCTGCCTCGACAGCTCATAAATCCCATAGATCGTTCCCCGCTTATCACTGCCCGCAATAACCAGCGCAGGCCCCCCATTCACATCCTTTATCGTCTGAATCACAAAGCTTTCCCACTTTCCCTTCACCTCTCCCACATCCAGCTTCCCCTTCTTCACCAGCCCATCCACCAGCCTGCTCTTCCCGATCGTCCCAATAATAACCTTCCTCCCCTGTCCGCCGCCTTCTCTCACCCCCGTCACCCGCTCGATATCCATCTTCAAATCACCCGCCGCTCTTATAACTCCCTTATAATCTTCCCCATCATACTCCAAAACCGCAGCGCCCCCGGCATCCACCAACGGAAAATCACCCGCCGACACCGCCGAGTCATATACGAGCGTTGCCGGCAGCCCAGTGACGTCCTGGGCCGGCAAACGCAACGTTACAATCAATAAAAGCAGGAAAGAAATTCCGGGAACCCGGAGAAGGAGTTTAGACATAAGCAATCGTTTCACTCCTCCAAAACTATTCACCAACCACTTCCGGCCCTTTCACGATTGACTAAATTGCTAGCACAAATGTTCAAATTTCATTGATACACAAGCCTTCACAACAAAACTTACCGCACCACCCTCTTCTGAACCGCATACTCCGAAGGCAGCATATTGTACTTTGCTTTAAACACCCGCGTAAAGTAATTCGGACTGGCAAATCCCACCGCATACCCTATCTCTGAAATCTTCATATCGGTATTCTCCAAAAGATCCACCGCCTTCTTCAGTCTCACCGAGCGGATAAATTCCACCGGCGTCTCCCCCGTCAGCTCGACGATCTTATTATAAAGCGTCCCCCTGCTCACATAAACATACCTGCTCAGCTCCTCCACCGACAACGAATCGTTATTCAGATTATCCTCTATATATTGGGTGATCGTCAGCAACAGATTCTCGCTCCCCGACTGCACATCCACCGGCTTCGAAGCCACACTCAACCGCTTGCTGTAGGTTTCCTTGAAGCTCTGATTCAACATAACCAGGTTCCGTATCTTGACCTGCAGGATTTCCCAGCTGAACGGCTTGGTAAGATAATCGGCCGCGCCGGACTCCAGCCCCCTCAGCTGAAGCGTATCCCCCGTCAACGCCGTCAACAATATGATGGGGATATGCCCCGTCCTCTTATCGGCCTTCAGCTTATTGCTCAGCTCGATACCATTTATATAAGGCATATTTATGTCGCTTACGATCACATGCGGATGTCCGGAAAGAGCTTTTTGCCATCCCTCTCTTCCATCCACCGCTTCGATCACCTTATAAAAAGGCGCCAAACAATCCCTTAAATAGGTCCTGAAATCCTCATTGTCCTCTACCAGCAGCACCGTTACCGGCCCCTCTCCCGTCGAAACACTCGTTTTCTCTTCTTCTATGATCTCCGGCCTTAAGTCCTCTTCCAATTTTTCCAAAGGAAGCCGCACGATGAAAATACTCCCCTTCCCCGACACACTGCTAACCTCGATCGTCCCCCCATGCAAACGCACAAACTCCCGGCAAATGGAAAGCCCAATCCCACTCCCCTGATTCATTACGCTTACATCCGATTCTGCCTGGTAGAAGGGGTCGAATATCCTCCGCTGCTCCTCCGCAGAGATCCCTATCCCCGTATCCGAAATACCGATAGTAATCTCATTCGTCCCAGCCGTCTGTCCGATATCCAGCCTGACCTGGCCATCTTTTCCCGTAAACTTGAAAGCATTGCTCAGTAAATTGAACAACACCCGCTCCATCTTATCCTTATCGAAATAAGTGTAATACCCCTCGATCTCGCTGTGAAACGTAAACCAGATGTGCCGCCTGCTAGCCAGGTCCCTGAACGACTCCGACACCTCCCTCACAAACCCGACGATATCGCACCCGGTTACATTTAGCTTATGTTCCCCTTCTTCCAGCTTACGAAAATCCAGCAGCTGATTGACCAGGTTCAGCAACCGGCGGGCATTCCTCTTCACCATAAAAAGCTGCCCATTCTTCTCCTTATCCGTTTCCTTGTCCAGCAACGTCTCCACCGGACCCATGATCAGCGAAATCGGCGTGCGGAACTCATGACTTAGATTCGTCAAAAATTTTATCTTGGCCTGATCGAACACCCTTTGCCGCTCCGCTTCCTTTCGTTCGTCTTCCACCTTCTTCCGCTCCTGCTCTACCGCAAACTTCCGGTGTACCCGCCTGATCGCCCTGTAACGCGCACCCCACAAAACAGCGGCAATCACCAAAAAATAAATCACATAAGCAGAAGGTGTCCGCCACCACGGAAATCGGACGTAAATAGATATCGAAGCAGGCAGCGTCGTCCACGAATCGTTTGGGCTATACGCCTTTACCTTGAGCGTATACCTGCCCGGGTCAAGATTGGTAAACACCGCCGTCCTCGACACACCTATCGTATTCCAACCTTTATCGAACCCTTCCAGCATATACAGATACTGGCATTCACGGGGACTCGTAAAGTCCAGCGCGGCAAAGTCGATGGAAAAATTCTGCTTGTAGTCCAACCGTATCTCCTTAGCCACACCGATATGCTCACTAAGGGCCGCCTTCTCTCCCGGCACTACGCTCTCGTTGGCAACCTTTAACCCGGTAAATACGATAGAAGGAACATTCCGGTCATAGGTCAGAACCGACGGCAGAAAATAATTGAATCCTTCAAGCCCGCCAAAAAACAGTTCCCCACCGGAAGTCTTCAACCCCGACCCAGGCATAAACGAGCTGCCCTGTAAACCATTATCGGTAATGTAATTCTTAAAAGTTGAACCTCCAGGCTCCAGACAGCTCAACCCCTTGTTGGTCGTTATCCAGATCTTGCCGCTATCGTCTTCCAGCATTTTATAGGTTGTCGGGTTCGCCAGGCCCTGGGCCGTTCCATAAGCTATCCAATGCTCCTGTACCGAATCGCTTTTATAGACTCCATACCCCGATGTCCCTACCCATACCTCGCCATTTCCGGCAGGCAGCACCGTTTGCACATCCTCCAGCTGAAACCCCGTCTTCCGACGATTGAAGACCCGGAAAGTCTTCCACTCCTGGTCGATCATCACCACCCCAAGACCCAACACACCAATCCACATATTGCCTGCATCATCCTCTTCTATCGCCCGGATAAATGCATTGTTCATATTTCTATATCCCTGCGCCTTCGACAAAAGTTCGTCGAGGCGGTGAAAAGTACCCGACTCACGCATATAAACACTCACCCCCCTCCCGTTAGTCCCCACCCATACATTCCCACGCTTGTCCTTCCGGATACAAAAGACATCGTTGCCGGAAAGTCCCATCGGACCATTTCCCTGCACCAGGTGACGCACCGCCCCGCTGACAACATCGAGCACATACACCCCCTGCTGCCAGGTCCCCACCCACAGCTCATTGCCGTCCTTCTCCAACGCCATTACCGACAAACGCCTGTCCCCTAACGATACATGATCGAACAGTCCGGTACGACGATGATACAGATTGAGCCCCCCGCCATCCGTCCCCACATAAATATTCTCCGCATCCTTCTCCGCAAACGACGTCACCTTGGGCGAGCTCAAACCCGCCGGGTCGAAAGGATCGCTCTCCACCAGGTTGAAAAAGGTCAAATTCTTATCATACTTGCTGACCCCGCTCTGATACGTGCCCAGCCAATAAATCCCATTACTGTCCGCACAGATGCTTCGAACCGATTTTCCCTTCAGACTATACTTGCTCCGGGCCTCACCCGATATCTTCTCGATCTTGCCCGACCAGGGTTCGAAAATATTCAATCCCTCCTCCGTACCCAGCCAAAGCCTTCCGCTATTATCCGGAACGATACAGTAAATCCGGTTGCTGCTGCTCTTCCCCTTGTAATTCACGAAACCCCTCGCCCCCGGCGAAAGCATATTCAGGCCCCCATCCTGCGTCCCTATCCAAAGCCGCCCATCCCCATCCTCCGCAATCGATTTGATAATATTGTCGCTCAACGCAGAATCGGGCTCTTCTCCCGAAAACACACAGAAATTATCCGTCGCCGGCTGATAAAGATGAAGCCCCGCATTCGTCCCCACCCATAACCGCCGCCGGCTATCCTCGAAAACGCTGATAACGGTATTGGACACCAGCTTACCCGGTTTTCCACCCGTCCCATAATGTTTAACCTTACCCGAAACAGGCTCGAACCTTGTCAGCCCCGCATAGCTCCCTATCCAGATATTCCCCGCATGATCGCTGCAAATCGCCCTCACCGAAGCCCCCCAGGTAACATCCAGATTCCGGAAAGCATTCTTCTTTCTGTCATACAGCGACAGCCCCTTATTCGTACCCACCCACAGATTCCCCGCCGCATCCTCGTGCAGCGCCAGGATAGCCCTGCCGGAAATGCTCGTCGTATCTCCCGGTTCAGGACTATATACCGTAAAATTAATCCCGTCGAATTTATCCAGCCCTTCATCCGTCGCAAACCACATATAACCGAACCTGTCCTTCAAAACGGCATAGACAGTATTCGAAGACAACCCATCCCTACTGCTGAAGTTGATGAAATTGTAATTCTCCCGCTGTCCCAGGACCGCCCAGGGAAGCAGAACAAAAAATAATATCGTAATCTTATGGCTCACTCCACAACCCTCCAGCCAAACACCGTCCCATCCTTCCTATCCGGCCTCGTCCCCGGAAAATCCGACCCATATGGTCCTCCCGTATCCGGCCTCAGCCCGACAAATCGATTCGTCCGCAGCGACAGCAACATACACTCCCCCCTCATCATATCCTGCCACTGAAACAAGCTACCCTCCGACTCCTCCTTCTTCAACCGCACATCGGAAGTCAATCCCTTCCCCACCACCGTCAGAAAACCCGTCCCATTCATTGCCTCCAACGCCACCCTCCCCTTTCCCCGGTCATACACCCTGAACTGGCACCCCACCCCATTCCGCTCCTTCGAGCCCACCCACGCCGAATGCATCATCCCATGCGGATTCGCCCACACAGGATTGCCCGTAGCCAGATTGGTCAGTGTAATAACCTTACCCGCAGGAATATTTTTCGACCGGTCAGCCATCGGCTCGACCAGACTAAAAGAATTAAAGTCCATACTTCCCCCTTCTTTACCCTGCGTATTATACGCAAACAGCGCAAAGCGCCCACCCTGAAACGTCTTCAGCTGATACGGCAGCCCCACCGTATCGCCAACACTGGCAAACTCAATCCCATCTGCACTATAGCTAAACCAGGCAACCTCCTTGTCAAGATCACAGCTGACCCGTAGCCTGACCTTTGGCGATAGCAGTTTCTGCATCACCGTCTTATGCCTGTACTGGTCATAAAATCGAAGCGAATACCCATACGCCTCCTTCCCATCCTCCATGCCGTTCCCATTATCCGCCGTCCACGTCTGCCCCATCGCCCCACCCGTACCCAGCAACAACAGCCAAAAAGCCAGCCTTATCTTTCTCATCGTTATTTTATTTGCAGTTGAAGAACCGTCACGGACCACGCCGCAACCTTTCTTTTAAAATCCTTCCCGAGCCCCTTCACCACACTCGTCACAGGAACCACCTTGCCCGGCTCGGCAATCGTATTCGTATCCTCTGGATTTCCCGACCGAAGCACAACCTCCGTACCCTGCGAAACGACACTCTTCACACCTTCCACTACAAACTTTACATCCTGCTCCACAGAAGTCGCATTCACCACCTTCAGATAAACGAGTCCTTTCTTCGTATCCTTCGTCGCAGAAAAAAACATAGCCGGAATCGTCTTCGGCTTTACGCCAGCCGCAGAATCTTTTGAATTGGGCTTCTTGACCTGCGTCGGAAGATCTCTACCCTCCACAGACACCGTCTGATCACCCAGATAATTGCTGAACATCTTTTGCACATGATAGGAAGGAGAACCATAACTATTCAAAGCATCATACCCGATCAAATCGGACTTCCACTGCATACCGCCAGGACTCACATTCACAAAAAGTGGAGCATAGCAAGACATGATCACCAAATCCGAATTACGCTCCAACCCCGTCAAAAAAGCCGCATCCCCAAGCGCTGCGTTCAGATTGGTCGTCGGAAAACCCTCCCTGCTCGCCCATTCGCCCACAAATATCTTCGGACCACTTCGGTCATAATTGTCATACAAGGTCGCCATCTCCTCCATCTCGATCGCACTGCGGTAGAAGTGCTCGTCTATCACGTCCGCCCCCGCCTTCGGCAGCGGATGACGCGCCGAAAGCCAGTCATTCTTTCCTCCCGTCGTCGATATAAGCTTCAGATTCGGATACTTCGCGCGGATAGCCGCGGCGAAAAGATTATATCGCTTCTCATAGCTCCCCGACCGGTCGAATCCATCCTCGTTCCCTATCTCCACATACGTCAGCGGAAAAGGCGCCGGATGACCATCCCGCGCACGCACCGCCCCCCACTTCGTCGAAGCATCCCCCATGACATACTCGATCTCGTCCAGCGCCTCATCGATAAAAGGTTGTAAAAACCGGGGGTCCTCGAAATAGTCCCCCTTTAAGGTGTATCCCGCAAAAACAGCCAGCAACGGCTCCATCTTTAAATCCTCGCACCAAAGCAAAAACTCCAGCAGCCCCATCCCATCCGTCGACCGGTAACCCCATGGACTCGGATGACCCGGCCTTTTTTCCAATCCTCCGACCGTCGCCTTCCAGTCGAACCGTGTGCTGAAATAATCCCCCTCCAGGTAATTCCCGCCCGGAAACCGCAGAAACGCCGGCTTCATCTCCGCCAGCATCTGCATGATATCCTGCCGGTTGCCATTCTTTGTATTGTTATAGGTAGGAGGAAACAATGAAACCAGGCTAAACCAATACGTCCCCGCCTCCTTCGCCGAAATCACAAACCTCGCATCCGCCGTCGGCACAATCCCTCCTGCACTCACTGCCCCTGCATCCGCCGTAGTCAGCGTCATCCGGTACCGCTGCCACCCCTCCCCGATTGCCGGACTCTCCGCCTTCGCATAAACCTTCTTCCCATCCCTACTCTCTATCGAAACCGTCAAAGCAGCAGCCTTGCTCGCCTTCGCATAAAATGAAACGCTATAAGTTGTCCTTGGCCTCACCGGAATTCCCCAATATCCCTCATTAGCCACCCCCGTCCGCATCCCCGGCTCAGCCACCTCCATCTTCAAGCTTACAGGCAACGCCTCCCCAACCGGCTCCTGCCGGTCCAACGACATCTTACCCCTCGCGCCCCCGTCCTCGATCAACGACCAGTTATCCGCCGTCATAGCATTATTCCTAAACGCCCGATTCCGAATCAGCTCCCCATACAGCCCCCCATCATACGAATAATTGATCTCCTCCGTCATCAAACCATACAGCTTCGGCGCAACAGCATGCCCCGTCCCATCCATTCTCAACGTGACAACCGGCTGAGCCTTACCCATAAAAGACAATAAAATAAAAAAAGAGAAAGCGGCAGGCCACCGTCGGCCAAAAAGAAGTCCAGGCATAGCAATTGTTTTAAAAATGTCTAACCGACAGTTCATACGAAAAGACAAATCTATCCGCCCACCCCATCCCCCAGCCGCACATTTGATAATAATACTAGCACAAATGTTCAAAACCGCCCCTTCAGCACATACTCCTTCCCCGCCTCGGTCGAAATATCATACAAAAAGGTTTCCCTCATCTTCGGCTTCACCAAACTCGCCTTCCCCGAAACCACCGGCGCCGGCGTCACCTCCACCCGATAGAAACCATTCGGATTCTCCCCCTTTGCCCCCTTGAGCCTACCCCCAGCGCTTCCCCCCACCAGCTCATTCGGCGCCCGCACCCGTAAATTCCCCCCCAGCATCGACCGTACCACCACCCGCACTACCTTGCCCTCCTTCCATTCCATCCTCACCACCTCGAAGCCACCCCTGGCACGCAGCCCCTCTACGCTCCCCTCCTTCCATACATCCGGCAGCGCCGGCAGCAGATGCACCGCGCCATCCGCATTCTGCACCAGCATCTCCGCCATCCCCGACGTACACCCAAAATTCCCATCGATCTGAAACGGAGGATGCGCATCGAAAAGATTATTGTACGTCCCGCCTCCCTCTTTATTGACACCCACCGGCGACAGCTGATTTCGAATCAGCTGATACGCATGATCCCCATCCAGCATCCGGGCCCACCAGTTGATCTTCCAACCCATACTCCAACCCGTCGACACATCCCCCCGCTGCTCCAGCGTATTCCTAGCCGCTTCATAAAGCGAAGGCGTACGATAAGCCGAAATCTGATTAGAAGGGAATAGCCCATACAAATGCGAAATGTGCCGGTGATGATCCTTCGGATTATCGATATCTTCCAGCCACTCCTGCAGCTGCCCATACTGACCAATGTGCATCGGCGGCAGCCGGCTCCGCAGCCGCTTCAACGTATCGGCAAAAGCCCCATCCTGCTTCAAGATTTCCGCCGCCCGTATCACCGTGCTGAACACATCGAACACGATCTGGTTGGTCATCGTCGTCCCCGCATCCAGCGAAGACCCCTGATGCGCAGCAGGCGCATTCTCCGGAGACTCGTCCGGACACACCACCAGCCAATGCAGCGTCGGATGCTCCACCAGGTACCCGGCGTAAAATTGCGCCGCGCCCTTCAGCACCGGATACACCGAAGCCAGATAAGCCCTATCCCCGTTATATAGGTAATGTTCGAAAAGATGCTGGCTCGTCCATCCGCCCCCATTGCTCCATAACCCCCAGAACGCGCCATCCACCGCCCCGGTCGAACGCCAGATATCCGTATTGTGATGCGCCATCCAGCCCTCCGTCCCATACATCTCCTTCGCCGTCTGGCTCCCCATCACCGACATCTCCTTCACCATCTGCAAAAACGGCTCGTGCAATTCCGGCAAATTCGTTTTCTCCGCCGGCCAGTAATTCATCTCGGCATTGATATTGATCGTATACTTGCTATCCCACGGCGGATACAGCTTATTATTCCAAATCCCCTGCAAATTGGCCGGCTGTCCCCCCGGCTGCGAAGACGAGATCAGCAGATACCTGCCATATTGAAAATAAAGCGCCGCAAACGCCGGGTCCACCTCCTGCGCAAACCTCGCAAGCCTTTCGTCCGTCGGCAGCTTTTCCGCCGCCGCACTCTTACCCAAGTCCAGCTTTACCCGATCGAAATACTTTTTATATGCCGCCACATGCGCCCCCTTTATCGCATCGAAGCTCTTCCCATACGCACTATCCATCCACGCCGCCGCACGCGCATTCTCATCACCCCCCAAATCATTATAATTGTTGAAATTCGTCGCGATGGAAATATAAACGGTAACCGCATCCGCCCCCTTCACCACCACCGACGTATCCCCAACCGACCGGAGCCCCCCCTCAGTCTTGAACCGCACAATCCCCTTATACCGCACCCTCCCGCCTACCCTCTCGTGATCGATAGTCGTACCCCCAATCGTCAGCTCCCCCTCCGGCGTCACTCCGACCACCGCCTTCGGCTCCGGCTTTGCAAAAGTCGCCGTAAACGAAACACTCCCCGGCCGGCTAGCCGTAATCCGCATGACAACAACCCTATCCGAAAGCGAAGCCAGCGCCTCCCGCGTATACGTAACATCTCCTACCGTAAACACCGTCTTCTGCACCGCTTTTGAAATATCAAGCTCTCTATAATAACCCGTATATCCCCCCTGCCCCTCGAACGCCAGTTGCAAACTTCCCGCCGGCTCGAACATCTGCCCCTGCGACCCCTTGCTCACGA
Source organism: Bacteroidota bacterium (assembly GCA_018267545.1). Taxonomy (GTDB): domain Bacteria; phylum Bacteroidota; class Bacteroidia; order Chitinophagales; family Chitinophagaceae; genus Puia. The sequence goes on along the minus strand of JAFDYG010000413.1, from coordinate 24,210 downwards.
TCGTCTGATTTGCCAGCTTCTCCGCCTCCTTCTGCTTCCCCGCAAAAATCAGTCGCCTCAGCTCCGGCAGAGCCGCCAGCGCCGCAGCATTATCATTTCGATTCGGCCCTCCGCTCCACAACGTATGCTCATTAAGCGCAATCACCTCCCTGTCCACATTCCCATACACCATCGCACCCAACCTCCCATTCCCGATCGGCAGCGCATTCTCCCACACCTTCCCCGCCGGCTGACTATACCAAAGTCTGAGCGCACCATCACCCGCCGGATACCTCACATCCTGCCTCGTCCACGTCGGCCCATCTATGGCAAAAATCCCATTCCGAAAATGCAGCGGCTCAATCCCCATCTGCGGCACCGGCCCATGCAAATCATCCGAGCTCGAAGGCTTCCCATCATCAACCATATAATGACAACTGGACCACAACCTCCCATCCGGCCCCTCAAAAATCGCATTATGTCCCGTCTCACAATAAGGGTCCTTCGTATCGGCAAAAGACAACGTATCGTATCCACCCGCACACGCCATCCTCTCCCGATACCCCTTTTTCCTCGTCCCAAAAATAGGCTCCGGCGACGCCAGCTCCCACGGCCCCATCGGTGACGAAGCCCTCAACAACCCCACCTCGTATCCCCTCGTCCATGTCGAAAAAAACATAAAATAACTTCCATCCCGTTTCAACACAAACGGTCCCTCGATCCCCCCCACCATCCAACCCGGATTGCCCGCATCCTTCGCCCCACGTATCTTCTGAAGCGGCTCGGCTAACTTTCCCGTCGACAGGTCTATCCTCGCCTCGAACAACCCATTCCCGCTGCAATACAGATACGTCTGCCCATCCTCATCTTCAAACAATGTCGCATCATTGTGATAGTCCGGCGTCAACGGCCCATTCACCAGCTTATACGGCCCCGTTACCTCATCGGCCGCAAACAGCCATACACTATGCGTCTTCATCCCCTTCGGATCGCTAGCCGTTACGCGGCCGCTATTGACGGTCAACCAATATTTGTTTTTGATAAAATGTATCTCCGGTGCCCAAAACCGTCCGTTGTACGGACAGTCTTCCGGAAGCTTCGACGCGTCGATCAACCATCCCTGCTGCCGCCAGTGCAAACAATCATCCGACACCAGCAGCCGCACCCCTGGATTATGCCCGCTCCACACCGGCAGCGAAGTACCCGTACAATACCATTTATTGCCTACCTTGATGATGAAATGATCGCGCATTGCGATCGAAGTATCGCTCGTTACAGGATTCGTATAAGAAAAGACCGCCTGCCCCCTCCCAACAGCCGCCATACCCATCCAAAATAAAAGAACAAAAATAAATTTCAACCGATTTCGTAAAAACAGTCTTGAAAATTGCATTTTACCCTATTTTTATACGTAAGCAACCGATTGTAAAAATATGAAAAGAAGAACTGTCATCCAAACAGGTATTACAACAATTGCTTCGGTCATGCTCCGCTCCGCCTTCGGCCGGACCATACACCCCGTAGCCTCCGAACCTTTCCTTCCAACCTGGCCCTCCCTCGCACAATACAAAGTACCCGACTGGTTCCGCAACGCCAAATTCGGCATATGGGCCCACTGGGGCCCGCAATGCCAGCCCGAACGCGGCGACTGGTACGCCCGCGGCATGTACCAGGAAGGCAGCGACCAATACAACTACCACTGCAAAAAATACGGTCACCCCTCCACCTTCGGCTTCAAAGACGTCATCAACGAATGGAAAGCCGAACGATGGGACCCCGAATCCATCGTATCCCTTTACAAACAAGCAGGCGCCCGCTATTTCATGGCCCTCGCCAACCATCACGATAACTTCGACCTCTATAAGAGCCGACACCACCGCTGGAACTCCACCGCCATCGGCCCCCGCAAAGACCTCATCGGCGGCTGGGCCAAAGCCGCAAAAAAACACGGCCTCCCCTTCGGCGCCAGCGTCCACGCCTCTCACGCCTGGAGCTGGTACGAAACATCCCAGCGCTCCGACAAATCCGGCTCCAAAGCCGGCATCCCCTACGACGGCAAGCTCACCGCCGCCGACGCCCACCGCATAGCCGCCAACCCCGCCGGCGCGCAGACCTCCCCCAACCCAGCCTCCGCATGGTGGCAAGGCCTCGACCCCCAGGAACTCTACGCCCAAAACCACCCCCTCAGCGAGCACAGCGATGACAACAACGCCATCCACCGCCAGTGGAACTGGGGAAACGGCGTATACCCGCCCTCGAAAGAATATTGTGAAAATTTCTACAACCGCGTCATCGACCTCATCGACCAATACGACCCCGATATGCTCTACTTCGACGACACCGCCCTGCCCCTCTGGCCTGTCAGCGACGCCGGCCTCCGCATCGCGGCCCACCTCTATAACCGGAGCATAAAAAAACACGGAACCCTCCAAGCCGCGATCTTCGGCAAAATCCTCGACGAACAGCAGCGCAAATGCATGGTCTGGGACATCGAGCGCGGACAAAGCAATCAGATAGAACCCCTCCCCTGGCAGACAGACACCTGCATCGGCCAGTGGCACTACGACCGCCGCGTCTACGACAACAACCGCTACAAGTCCCCCGCCACGGTCATCCATACCCTCATCGACGTCGTCAGCAAAAACGGAAACCTCCTGCTCAACATACCCCTGAGAGGCGACGGAACCTTCGACGAAAAAGAAGCAGCCGTCCTCGAAGGCATCACCGCCTGGATGCGCTTCAACAGCGAAGCCATCTACGACACCCGCCCCTGGAAAACCTTCGGCGAAGGTCCCGCCGCCGAAAACGCAGCACCCCTCCGCGCGCAAGGCTTCAACGAAGGCAAAGGCGCCCCCTTCACCGCCCGCGACATCCGCTTCACCGCCAAAGGCGATATCCTCTACGCCACGCTCCTCGGCTGGCCCGAAGACAAGATCGCCCATATAAAATCATTACCCGAAAATACCGGCCGGCCCACCCGCATCACTCTGCTCGGCGCACCGTCCCCGCTCACATTTAATCAATCCAACGAAGGACTGCATATAACCCTTCCCAACGAACCACCCTGCCAGCACGCATACGTACTAAAAATCGAAAAATGAAAAAACTTCTGTCCATCTACCTGACACTATCCATAACTGTAAGCATCCAGGCCCAAAACCCCATTATCACCAATGTCTTCACCGCCGACCCCGCGCCCATGATCTACAAAGACACCGTCTTCCTCTACACCGGCCACGATACCGCCGCCACCGACGCGAAAAACTATAAAATGCCCGACTGGCTCGTCTTCTCCTCCACCGACATGACCCACTGGACACCCCGCGGCGCCTGCCTCTCCACAAAAACATTCTCCTGGGCCTCCGGCGACGCCTGCGCCGCCCAATGCATCGAGCGCAACGGCAAATTCTATTACTACGTCGCCATCACCCACAAAAAAGATCAAAACAGTAAAGGCGGCATCGCCATCGGCGTAGCCGTCTCCTCCTCTCCCACCGGCCCCTTCGTCGACGCCCTCGGCAAAGCCCTCGTCACAAACGACATGACCACCGACAAACCCCACTCCTGGGACGACCTCGACCCAACCGTCTTTATCGACGACGACAACCAGGCCTGGCTCTTCTGGGGCAACGGCAGCTGCAAATACGTCCGGCTCAAACCAAACATGACCGAACTCGACGGCCCCATCACCGCCTTCACCCCGCCCCACTACACCGAAGCCCCCTGGATCTACAAACGCAACAACCTCTACTACCTAATCTACGCCGCTAACTTCCCCGAAACCATCGACTACTGCACCGCCTCCTCCCCAACCGGCCCCTGGACCTACCGAGGCACCATCCAGGACACCGTCCCCAACAGCACCACCACCCACCCGGGCATCATCGACTACCACAATAAATCCTATTTCTTCTACCACAACGGCGCCCTCCCCACCGGCTCCTCCTACCGCCGCTCCGTCTGCATCGACTACCTCCACTACAACCCCGACGGCTCCATCCAAAAAATCATCCAAACCAAACAAGGCGTCTCCCCCGCAAACTAACGCGAGCACAGCTACCCTCCCCGGAATCGCCTACAACATCCCCGGTTCCGCCTACAACCTTTTCCCTCGCGCGCCCGACATTTGCATATACAACATCAAAAAATGAAAACTATCCTGATCACCGGCGCCAACAAAGGCATCGGCTTCGAAACCGCAAAACAGCTCGCCGCACTCGGCCACTTCATCTACATCGGCAGCCGCAATCTAAACAACGGCCTCGCCGCAGTCCAACAATTACACGACCAAAACCTCCCCAACACCGCCGCCCTCGAAATAGACGTCACAAACCCTGCCTCCATCCAAAAGGCCGCAGCCGAACTCGCAGCCAAGACCAACACACTCGACATCCTCATCAACAACGCAGCCATCGCCGGCCCCCAGCCCCAAAGCTTCGCAAACAGCAACCCCAAGGACCTCCGTGATACCTTCGAAACCAACTTTTTCGGCGCCATCCAAACAACCCAGCACTTCCTCCCCCTCCTCAGACAATCCCCCGCAGCATCCATCATCAACGTCTCCAGCGAAGTAGGCTCCCTAACCATGCACTCACCAACCAACCGAAACCCAAACCGAAGCAGATTCCATCTCTACGGAGCATCCAAAACAGCCCTAAACGCCTTTACCGTCATGCTGGCCAACGAGCTCCGCGACGACCACATCTGTGTCAACAGCGTAACCCCCGGCTACACCGCCACAGACCTGAACCAATTCCAGGGCCTGAAAACAGCCGAGCAAGGCGCAAAAGCCATCGTAGCGCTAGCTACGCTCGAAGACAGAACCATCACGGGAAAATTCTTTAAAGAAGGCGGTGAGGTCGAATGGTAGAACCCCAAAAGAAACGTAAATTTTCAGGAAAAAATCATACCCAAAAGGCATTCATGAATACCCAGCCTCAACGCATAAAAACCATCAGCCAGTACCACTCGGTACGTGGCCTCCTCAAACCCGCTCACCCCCTGATCAGCCTGATCGACTACCGCACGATCACTCATTCCCCCGAAACCAACGCCATCACCTGGGTTTATGACTTCTACCTGATAGCCATAAAGAAAAATATCGACGGCTTAATGAAATACGGCCAGCAAACCTACGACTTCGACGAAGGCACCATGTTCTTCATCGCGCCCGGCCAGGTCTTCAGAATCGAGGTCAACCAGGATTCCCCTGACAGATCAGGATGGATGCTCCTCGTCCACCCCGATTTTATTTGGGGCTCCCCCCTTGCCAAAAACATAAAAAACTACGAATTCTTTGGTTACTCGGCCCGCGAAGCACTCTTCTTATCCGAACAGGAAGAAGCCATCATCCAGGAAATAGTTCAGAACATAAAAAGGGAATATCAAACCAATATCGACAAATTCAGCCAGCAGATTATCCTCTCCCAAATGGAGGTACTACTGAACTACGCAGACCGCTTCTATAACCGCCAGTTCATAACCCGCAAAATCTCCAACCACCAGGTCCTCGAAAAACTGGACGCTCTGCTGGAAAACTATTTCAATCACGAAACAAGCCAAAAGGGTTTACCGACAGTAAACAGCCTGGCCGAACAGCTCAACCTGTCTCCCGACTACCTGAGCTCCCTTCTGAAAATAACCACCGGCCTCAACACCCAACAGCACATCCACGAGAAACTCATCGCCAAAGCCAAGGAAAAGCTGACCCTGACCAATCTCTCGGTAAGCGAAATCGCCTACGAGCTGGGTTTTGAGCACTCCCAATCCTTCAACAAACTCTTCAAGGCTAAAACCAACCAGTCTCCCTTGGAATTCCGGTCAAGCTTCAACCAGTAACACTACTTACGCTTAGAATACAGCCATCCAAAAATGAATATAGGTATCTTTAAGTAGAGCAGCACAAACCCAACCAGCGGCATAAAAAACGAAAAGACCACCGCAATAACCCCATTCGCCAGGTGTACCGTAAACATAACGTCTATATACTTCACCGTCTCCCGACTCGCAGTTGCTGCAATCTCCTCGTCGCCATAATCCCAGATAAACTTCTGCAACAGCGAAATGAACAACACATTCATACAATATAAAAAAATGGCCGGCCCATCGGCAAAATGATCGCTGATAATCGACGTACTAAACGGTACTATTATTATAAAAAAGAGCCAGCACAGATTCAACACCAGCATCCGCCGGTCCATCTTATTCACGTAGGAAAAAATAGTATGGTGAGTCTGCCAGAATCCCGCAATATTGACAAACGAAAGAATAAAAGCCAGATACTTCCTCCAGGGGCTCACCAAATCGCCAAACCTGATACGATGCCCTTCCGGAACGTCCAATCTCAAACCCAGCGCCAACAATGTAATGGCAATGGCGACAACCGCATCGCTAAAAAACAACATCCGGTCGAGCTCGAGACTTCTTTGCTGTGGATGCTTCATATCTACTCCTGATTATAAGCAGCGGCAAATTCCCTGGCGAAATCCGCCAGCTTTACCTTCCCCAATAAAGGCTTATTCCGGTAATAGTCCTCATAAAGTATCCCATTCCCCTGACTAGCCTGCATTTCCACAAAACCACGGGCAAGCCTAGAATTAAACCCAATACCCAGCCAGCCACTGAGCAGCTCCTCATCCGAAACAACCATCCATTTCAAATCCGGCTTGCCGATAGCCTTACCCAACGCAGCAGCAACCTCATTTGCCGAAGCTTCATCACTAGCCACATACCGCACCATTCGCCCGTCAAACGGCTTTTCCATCTCCTCGCCCACCACATCCGCAATATCGGAAGGAGCTACCCAGGGGTGCTTCCGGCCGCCGCCATAATTACAAGTAATCACCCCCCTGGATTTGATCTCGCGGATATAAGAAAATAAGTTGGTGTAAAAACCCACCGGCCGGATAAACTTGATCGCCACATCCTCAGGCAGCTGTTTGAGGATCCCCTCTACATTATGATGAAATAGCAAAATGCCGTTATCCTTCTCCATATCGGCTCCTACACTGCTCAGATGCACCACTCTTTTCACGCCGTTCCGCCCGATCGCCATTTTATAGTTCTTCCCAACCTCGCTGATCGAACCCATAAAATCCACGCTTTCATCGAACATATCGCCAACCGCATCCAGCGTCTCCATCAAATAGACGATATCCGCTCCGGCAAAAACATCCGTCAAAAAATCGACATCCTGCATCTTCCCGACAGCCGGCCGCGCACCCAACGCTTTGATCTCCGCTACCCTCTCAGGATTGCTGCTGATAACCGTCACCATATGCCCTCTTTGCACCAGCTTCTGTGCAAGCGGCTTTCCAATATTCCCTAAAGAACCCGTAAGTACAATATTCATAAATCATAAATTTGATGGAGCAAATTTTCGACAAATTCCCGGCCGAACTCTAGCCAAAAGCAGGGTTGTTGTAGCCAAAAACGAGACCCCAGCAAAAACGCCCAATCCCCCCAATCCCGAAAAAGTGTTCCCTTTTCCTGAATTTATGCTCCCCCCGCCCACCCCCCCGGACTAATTTTGTTCTATGAATAAAGTAATACTGATAACCGGCGCAAGCTCCGGTATGGGAAAAGATACCGCAATCACCCTCGCGAAAAGTGGATACAAAGTTTACGCCGCCGCCAGACGCATCGAAGAAATGAATGACATCCTTGAGGCCGGCGGCATCCCCCTGGCCGCCGACATCACCAAAGAAGCCGATCTCCAAAATGTAATCCAAGCCATCATGCGGCGCGAAGGTCGAATCGACATATTATGGAACAACGCCGGCTACGGCCTCTACGGAGCCGTAGAAGACATCCCCATCGAAGAAGCCAAAAGACAATTCGAAGTGAACCTGTTTGGTCTCGCCCGGCTTACCCAGCTCGTCATCCCCTACATGAGAAACGCCGACAGCGGCCTCATCATCAACACCTCCTCGATGGGCGGCAAGATCTATACCCCCCTCGGCGCCTGGTACCACGCATCCAAGCACGCACTCGAAGGCTGGAGCGACTGCCTCCGCCTGGAACTTAAAGACGCAAACATCCACGTAGTCATCCTCGAACCCGGCATTATCAAAACCGAATTCGGAACAATACTAACCGATCCCATGCTAAAACATTCCGGAAAAGGCTTCTACAAAAACATAGCTAACCAGATCGCAGAAGCCACAAAAAAAACCTATCAAAACCCCTCTCAATACTCGACAACCGCCGTCATCACCAGCACCATCCTGAAAATCATCAAAAGCAAAAAACCAAAAACCCGTTACAGGGTCGGCAAATTTGCAAAAATGCTCGTCTGGCTCAGGCTATATTTCGGCGACCGCCTGTTCGACCGGGTAATCCTAAGCCAGATAAAATAAGCTTTACCTTTGTCGCACCAGGAAAATCACCCTCCCATGGAAGACGTCATAAGGATAAAATCGATCGCGCAATTACACAACCTGCTGGGCTTCGAAAAACCAACCCACCCCCTCATCAGTATAATAGACCTTTCTAAATGGGAAATCGGAGAACAATGGGTAGGCGTCAAATCCACACTTGACCTCTACGTAATCGCATTAAAGGATAAAAGCTGCGGCCTCGAATATGGAAGAAACACCTATGATTTCGACGAAGGCGTAATGATGTTCACCGCCCCGGGACAAGTCATGCAGACGACCCGCGGCCAATCGATCGGCGAAGTCACCGGCTGGATGCTCTTCTTCCACCCCGACCTCATCCGCAGCACTTCCCTCGGCAGCCACATCGACGACTACCGCTTCTTCTCCTATGACGTTTACGAAGCCCTGCACCTGTCCGACGCCGAACAATCCTCCATAACCGAATGCGTATCTTCCATCCAGTCCGAAATCCGCCAGCGCATCGACAATCACAGCCAGCGCGTAGTCGTATCCCTCCTCGAGCTCCTGCTCAACTACAGCCTCCGCTACTACGAGCGGCAATTCAATACCCGCAGCGCCCAAAACAAAGACGTCTTGTCCCGATTCGACGCCCTGTTAAAAGAATACTATAAAGAAGGAAAACTCACCGAAACAGGAATTCCCCCCATCGAATACTTCGCCAAACGCCTCTTCCTGTCCCCCGGATACCTCAGCGACCTCCTGAAAAAAGAAACCGGCTACACCGCAAAAGAACACATCAACAACTTCATCATCGACCTCGCCAAGACCCTCCTCCTGAGCGAAGAAGACTCCATCAGCGGCATCGCCTACAAACTCGGATTCAACTACCCCCACTACTTTGCCCGAATCTTCAAAGCCCAAACCGGAATGTCCCCCCAGAATACAAAAACGCCAACTAACCCAAACCACACACCCAGCTACCCGTTCCCAAACACAAAAGACATCGCCGCCGACCGGCCATTAAACATCTGATAACCAAACTACTATAATTCAATATTTAATAACCTTGTCTTCCTGAAAATTGTATCTTTACGATAATATCGGATTATATGAACACAACCGCCATCCGCCAGCAACTTCATAGTTACCTGGAAGTAGCAGACGATAAAAAAATAAAAGCATTTTATACTCTGATGAAATCAGATATCGAAGAATCAGGTATTGAATATACCCATGACCTGAAGAAGGAACTCGATGATCGTTACAATTCTCACAAATCAGGTAAGAGCAAAATGCTTTCAGCAGCCGAAAGCAAAAAAAGAATCACCAAATAGAATAACACTATTTATCCCAAAACACCCTCGTAACCAAATCATCCTTCCCCCCCATCGCCTGCACCGCCGCAACATAATTCGCCTTATTATTCGCCAACTCATAATCCGGGTACGACAACCTCCTGATAAACCCGCCATTAAGATTATTATTATAAAGATTCGGACTCAGCGCCGGAAACCCCGTCCTCCTGAAATTACACCACGCCTCCGTACCATTCGTCAAATTAGCTATCCAATACTGGATTCCAATCAGCTTCAACGCATCCGTAGCATTATAAGCCACCCCGGGACCAGTAAGATACGCAGTCTTGGCAGACGCAGAAACCGTCCCGCCCCCCGGATAGATCGCATACGTATCCATATCCGCCGTAATCCCATTTTCATAATAACTCTGCGCCGCAGCATCCCCTCCCGCAATCCATCCCCTTTTAGCCGCCTCCGCCAACAACAGCGAAGTCTGCGCATAAGTAACCCAAAACGTCGGAGCCGTCTGAGACCCGACACACTTTACGTTGATCTGTGAATAATTATACCCCCCACCCCTCGTGCCCCGGTACGGCGCACTCCCAAGCGCATCGCTGAGCACCCCAACAGGTACCCCGTATTGATTCGCAATCGTATAATCCGGATTAGGGTCGTTCAACGGATTATTAGGATCAGCAAACTTCGCAATCATAAAAGGACTCCGCGGATCACTAGTCGCCTTGATCTGATTGACGAAAGGCTCGGCGGCATAATAAAACCGCGGATTGTTATTGACCAAATTAACGTTCAACACATTGGTCGCGATCGTACCATCATACTTCACATACACGTTATCCGCATTCGACGTCATAACCCCTCCATTAAAAGCTTCCGCCGCCAGCGCCTGCGCCTTTGCCGCATTGATCTTCGAATACCGCATTCCCAGCCTCAGCAACAAAGAAAAGCCCACCTTCTTCCATTTCGCGACCTGAGCCGAAGCCGTCGTAATAGGCACTGCAGCATTTTTCCCAAAAAACAAGTCGGCCGAGACATAATCCCCCGAAGCATTCAATGCAGCTGTAGCCTCCCGGATCTCCTTCTCCAGATCGGCATAAATAGCCGCGGCATCATCATACTTCGGATAGAAAATCCCATCGGTATACGCCTTCCCCGCATCGAAGTAGGGCACATTCCCATAGGTGTCGACCAGCCCCATAAATGCCTGCGCCTTCCAAATCCGGATCATGCTCAGCAAGTTAGTCGAACCGGTAGTCCCCTTCAATAACGACATGGCCTGAATGAGACTTTTGATCCCCCCCGTCACCGGATTGTTCAGCGGCGCAGAACCAGGATAGGAAGCATCCCACCTGCCATTATTGAAATTGTCGATGTCCGCATTGAAGTTCGGTCCCTGCGTCGCGCCCGAGTTGAACGGATTGACGAATTGCTGGACGATCGTATTTTCCGTTTCCCAGCCCACACTCGTAAAAGTGCGTTCCGCTCCGGCAAACAACAGAGCCGGATCGATCGTATACACCCCATAAGGGTCCGTATTTATCTTCACAAAATTCTTGGAACATCCGGAGAAAACGATAACAAAACAAGTCAGTATAAGTAGGTTGAATATCTTTGTCATAGAATTAAAACTTTACGTTTAAGCTAAGATTGAAGCTGCGTGCTGTCGGCAGGGAAGAATTCTCATAACCCGTCCGTATATCCCCCGAAGACTGAATGGCTTCAGGATCGAGCCCCGGCAGATCTTTATGCAGTATCGCCACGTTACGAACCGCACCCGACAGACTAAGTCCCTTGAAAAACTTAAAGTACCCCGCCCTCTTCATCAGATCGGTAAAATTATAAGACAACGAAATACTTCTCAACTTGACAAAATCCGATTTGAATACAAACGGGTCCCCGATCTGAAGGTTCCGATAGTCCGCATAGAACCCCTGCAGGTCCGTAACCGCAACTGTATTCGCCTGCCCCGTACCCTGGTTGATGCCCGGGAATACGATTCCATTTTCCCCATCCCGGCGGCCGACCAGCGAAGCCTTGGAGAGCCCCTGCCTCAACGTATTCAAAGCAGTGGAAGACATCACCTTTCCGCCGAATTTGTAGTCGATGAAAACCCCCAAAGAAAGATTTCTATACGTAAAATAGTTCGTCCATCCCCCGGTGAATTTAGGAATAGAGCTGCCAACCGGCTTATAATCGGGTGTCGCCAGCAAACGGCCGGTGGAGCTAACCAGGATATTACCCTTGTCGTCTCTCAAATAGGTCCTCGTATACAACTGATTCATCGGCAGCCCCACCGTATAGTGAATCTGTCCCAGGAACTCATTGCCCGTGCCATTGAAATAAAGCAGAAGGAAGTCATTGACACCCGGTGAAATAGCCAGCACCTTTGTAGAGAGATAAGAGTTGTTCCACGATGTCGTCCAGCTAAAACGAGTCGTCCTTATCGGCGTATACTCGATCAAAGACTCGAAACCACTATTCCTCAACGAGGCCAGATTGGCCTTGGAGTTCGTATAACCCGACGTATTCGAAAGCGTGACCGGAAGCACCTGGTCGGTCGTCACCTTTCTAAAGGCCGACACATCGACGTGCAGCCGGTTATTGAACATCCGCACATCCAAACCGATTTCTTTTTCATCGGCCTTGAACGGAGTCAGCGACGCATTCGGCGCATTCCCCCCGTTGATCGTCGCCGTAACCTGCCCATTGAAAGGGTTCGGCGAGATCGTATAGCCCAGCAAACCCTCATACGTGCTGACGCCATTCGCGCTGCCCGTCTTCGAACCCGCAAGTCTCAACTTACCGAAATTCAGCCACGACACATTGGGCAGCAGCTGAGAGAAGATAAAACTACCGGAGATCGATGGATAAAAGACGTGATTGTTACGCGGATTATAAACCGAGAACCAGTCTTCCCTGCCCGTAACGTTTATGTACAGGAAGCGGTTGAAGCCTATTTCGGCCAATCCATACAGCGAATTGACCCGGCTCTTGCCATAGGTATATGTCTGGGTCTTGACATTCCCGTTGGCTATCGAATACAGATCCTTAACCACAAAGTTGCCCGAGGTGCCGTTCAGGTTATCGCCTTCCGACGTGTAGGTGTTGCCGCCCGCGCTCACATCGAACGAGAACTTCCCGAATGTTTTACTGGCACCCAGCAAAAAATCCGCATTGACCTCCGTGCTTTTTCCCTGCGCAATGCTGTAAGAACCCTTATAGGTCCCATCCGCATTCGTCGGTACGCTGGTGCCGATACCGTAAGGCACATGATTTTCATTTTTGTTGATCGAATAATTGTAATTATACCTTCCCTGGAGAAACAGCCAGTCGGTGAAGTCATACCGCAGCGTAGCCGTACCCAGTATCCTGTCCCTGTTGTTCACCCAGTTCTGACCGGCCTGATTGGCGTAGTAAGGATTGAGCACAGTCCCCTGAAATCCCGAAGTCTGCATTTCCGTTCCATTAGAAGGATTCACCGCACTATTTTTAAGAGCCGACGTAGGAAACGAAAGCGCCAGCCTTGTAAAGAAGTTGACCGAACCCGCGCCCTGTACGCCCACCTGCGGCGGATTGCTTTGGATCTCGTTCGCCCAGTTGATATTGACCGCCAGCTTGAGTTTTTCCGTGATGTTTTGATTGAATCCTAAATTGAATACTTTTCTTTTGTATTCGTCCCTCGGCTCGATACCCTTCGCATCCGTATTGGAAAAGGAGGCCCGGAAGCTGCCTTTCGGCCCGCCTCCCGACAGCGCCACCGTGTTGGTGAAGTTGGCCCCGGTCTGCAAATAATCGAAAAGCCTGTTTTGATACGCGGAGTAAGGCTGAAGCGAACCATCGAAGATCGGTGTCGGCGCCCCATCCAGCTTAGCCCCCCAGCCGAACTGACCGTTCCCCGCCGCATCTGCCTGCGACGTCGGTTTCTTTCCCCCTATCCCTGACCCATAAACGGTCTGAAACTGATCCATATAATTCAATGCCCTCAACGCCGTATAGCTCGACGTGTACTCGACGCCTATCCCCGAATTTTTCGAACCGGACTTGGTGGTGATGATGATCGCGCCCGCAGCCGCCCTCGAACCATACAATGCCGACGCAGTGGATCCTTTCAATACGGTCATGCTTTCAATATCATCGGGATTGACGACCTGCAGGTTATCACCCTGGTCACGCAGGTTTCCGCCTCCCTCGACACCCCTCGCACCCTGGTCCATCGGAAGACCGTTGACGACGATCAGCGGCGAGTTGGTCGAACCTGAGAACCCGACCTGTCCGCGCAAACGAATCTGCGTGCTGGCGCCGGCTCCGGCAGCAGGAGGCGTGATATTCAAACCCGCAACCCTGCCTTCCAGAGACTCCCCGATATTGGTCGTCCGGTTGGTGACCAGCTCATCCGTTTTCACCGAGGTCGCCGCATAACCCAATTTCCTCTCCTCCTTCTTGATACCAAGCGCCGTTACGATGATCACATCGAGGTCCTTACGACTACCCTTTACAAGACCAATCACGATATCGGTTTTCCCTCCAAGCGCCGATTCCAACGTCATAAACCCGATATGGCTGACGACCAGTACATCGTTCGCAGTACCTGCGATGCTGAAACGACCTGCATTATTGGTAACTGCTGACCTGGACGTACCTTTTACCGTCACCGTCGCACCCGCAACCGGCTTCTTTTCATCATCCAGTACCGTTCCCGTAACCGTCTGCCCCTGCGCCCTGCCAACGAGGGCGATAAGAAGAAAGGACAATAGATAGCTGATTAGATAACGCTTGGAGATAGCGTGGCAATCTTTTTTCATATGCAAGTCGTTTGAGTAATGCAAAGTAGCCGCACTTTTTTAAAAAAACTTCCACTATAGAACTTTGTTGAATAGTGTAAATATTTCTAAAATAAATTTCCTTCCTTTATACACGTCCGTCACTTCAACGACAAATCCTGATAACGACATTAATATCAATACCATGGCCAAATATGCCTTGCCTCTTATAATTGTCTTTTTGACCTGTATTTCCTCCAAAGGACAGCAGGTACAAATCAGTAAAGAAGAACTCATCGCCCTCACACCGGAGTGGAAAGGAGAGCGATTCCCCGACGGAAGACCCCGGGTCAGCGACGACATTATCCGCAGAATGAAATCAGTCAGCATCGAAGAAGCCTGGGCCACCCTGAAAAACGCCGGCTACAGTTACCAGGTGGCCGAAGACTGGCAGATCATAAATCCCGACAGCGTGCTGGTCGGCCGCGCCGTAACCGCCACCTTCATGCCCGGCCGCCCCGACGTCTGGAAAGCCATCGATTCACTCGGCAAAAAGCAGGGACGAAGAGCCCAGAACGTCTGGGCCGTAGAGCTCCTGGTCAAAGGCGACGTCTACGTCGCAGACCAGTTCGGGGCCAAAAGAAACGGACCCACCATCGGAGACAACGTCGGTAACGCGATCTACGCAAAAACCGGAAATGGAATCGTCTACGACGGCGCCATAAGAGACCTCGAAGGCTTGAAGGAAATCGGAAGCTTCACGTCTTTTTATACCAGCTACGACCCCTCCTATCACAACCCCGGAGCAGGCAAAAATCAAGACCTGACAACCATGATCGCAGGGATCAACCACCCCACACGCATACGAACCGTAACCGTCATGCCCGGCGACGTCGTCCTCGGCAAAACCGGCGTCGTCATTTTCATCCCTCCCCAAATGGCGGAGCTCGTCGTCAAAACATCGGAGATCGTCCGCCTGCGCGACCAGTTCGGTCACCTCCGCCTAAGAGAAGGCAAGTACACAGCCGGCCAGATCGACGCCCGCTGGACGGACGATATTGAAAAGGATTTCTCAAAATGGCTAAACGACCACATCAACGAATTACCCGTCGGCAAGCAGCAAATACAAGAATTTCTAAAAGACCGAACCTGGTAATCGCCCCCGGGCTCCAGGTTCAACGAATCGATTATCCTAACACAAAAAAATAAACAACGATGCCAGCCACAAGAAGATCTTTCCTGTCGAAAGCGGCCCTGGCCGCCGCCATGACCCCATTTGCCGCAGTAACCAATACCTTCGGCCAGGGCCTTACCAACGCCCTCGACAAAACACCCCGCCATTCCAGTCCCTCCGACCTGAAAATCACCGACGTAAAATGCGGATACTCCGGCGGAGGATTATTCGTAAAGATCTTCACCAACCAGGATATCTGGGGCAGCGGTGAAGCGGTCGACGCCGTCGGAGGCACCTACTACCTCGTTCAACGGCTCGGCCGGCTCCTCAAAGGCCGAAGTCCCCTGACCCCCAACCGCATTTTCGAAGAGTTCCGCAAAGGCGCCTTCTTCGGCGGCGGACAATCCGGTATGTACGTAGCCGTCCTCAGCGCCTTCGACGCCGCTCTATGGGACCTCTGCGGAAAAGCCCTGGGCCTGCCCGTCCACCAATTACTAGGAGGAAAATTTCGCGACAAGGTCCGGGTCTACTGCGACACCGAACTATACGCCGTCCGCAACCCCAAACCGGAAGACTATGCAAAGGCCGCCCTCCAGGCCGTCGCCAACGGATATACCGCGGTCAAATTCGATATCGACTCCGCCACCGACCCCAATAAATTCGACCGCTACAACTGGACCGCCAGCAACGCCGAGCTCGAACGCATGTACGAGTCCATCGCCGCCGTCCGCAAAGCCGTCGGCCCGCACATCGACATCTGCGTCGACATGCACGGCCGCTACGACGCCCCGACCGGCAGGAAGGTCGCAAAGATGATGGAACCCCTCAACCTCATGTGGCTGGAAGAACCCGTCCCCGCCGACAATATCGACGTCTATAAAACGATCACGCAGGAAACCAGCACCCCCATCTGCGGCGGAGAAAACTTCTACCTCGCCTACGGCTACACCCGCCTGCTCGAACAAGCCGCCATCGATATCATCATGCCCGACCTCCAGAAATGCGGAGGGCTCGGCGAAGGACAGAGAATCGCCAACCTCGCCAATTTATACTATACACCCTTTTCACCGCATATGGTAGGGTCCTTCCTCGGCGCCATGGCCTCCGCCCACGTCTGCGCCACCGTCCCCAATTTCCATATCCTCGAATGGCAGACCCTGAGCGACACCGAACCGAAATGGAAGGAGATCATTACCTACGACAAACCCTTTATCGAAAAGGGATTCCTCGTCCTGTCCGATAAACCCGGCATCGGCGTCGAACTGAATATGGAAGGATTGAAAAAATACGCGACACCCAATATCCCCTTCTTCGAATGATCAATGTAAATTCCGCTTTATCACGCTGCCCGAACCGCCGCGCAGCAGGTCCAGGTCAGCCCCGAGGTTCGCCTGCTGCACGTGCTCGATATAAAACCGGACATACCCCCTGTCCGCCATCGGCTCGGGTCTTACCCACGCCGCTTTTCTACGCGCCGCTTCCTCATCGCTGATATCCAAATGCAGTCTCCTGTTCTCGACATCCAATTCTATCATGTCGCCATTTTCCACCAGCGCCAGCATACCCCCGATCGCAGACTCCGGCGACACATGCAGAATGACAGTCCCCGCAGCAGTCCCGCTCATCCGGCCGTCGGAAATACGCACCATATCCTTAACGCCTTTGCGCAATAATTTCTCCGGCAGATCGACATTTCCCACCTCCGGCATCCCCGGATAACCCACCGGCCCCGCGCCCTTCAGCACGATGACGGAATTTTCATCGATCTCCAGATTTTCATCGTCGATCCGCGCATGATAGTCCTCGATGGTTTCGAACACCACCGCCTTTCCCCGGTGTTTCATCAGCCCCTTAGTCGCCGCAGATGGCTTTATAATAGCTCCATTTTCACACAGGTTTCCTTTCAACACCACAATCCCCGCCTCCTCCTGCAAAGGCTCCCCTATCGATGCAATAACGTCCTTATTGTAGCACACCGGATTCTTATTGTTCTCTCCAAGCGTCTTTCCATTTACCGTAATGACATCATTATGTAAATACTTGTTTAGCTCTTTAATGACGACGGGCAGACCGCCTGCATAGTAAAAATCTTCCATCAGGTATTTACCCGATGGCTTCAGGTTCACCAGCAACGGTATCCTGGACCCGATAGCATCGAAATCTTCCAGCTGCAGCGGAACCCCAATCCTGCCCGCAATAGCAAGCAGATGAAGGATGAAATTGGTCGATCCGCCTACCGCCGCATTTACCACGATGGCGTTCTCGAACGCCTGCCGCGTAAGTATGGTCGACAGCTTCTGGTTTTCCTTCACCATCTCGACAATCCTCCTCCCGCTCAGCTGCGCCATTACCTTTTTCCTGGCATCCACCGCCGGAATCGCCGCGGCGCCCGGCAGCGTCAGCCCCAACGCCTCCACCATACAGGCCATCGTAGACGCGGTTCCCATGGTCATACAATGCCCCGCACTCCTCGCCACCCCTATTTCCGCCTCCAGGATGTCTTCTTCGGTGTATTGCTCAACCAGCATCTTCTCCTTCACCATCCAGTTGAACGACCCGCTGCCCAGGCATTCTCCCCTGAAACGCCCGTTCAGCATCGGACCACCCGGCACGACAATGGTCGGAAGGTCCACGCTGCACGCCCCCATGACGGTCGAAGGCGTGGTCTTATCGCAGCCCGTCAGCAAAACTATCCCATCCAATGGATTAGCCCGGATATTCTCCTCCACGTCCATACTCGCCAGATTCCTGAACAGCATAGTCGTCGGCCGCATCACGGTCTCTCCCAGCGACGAAACAGGAAACTCCAGGGGAAATCCCCCCGCATCCAGCACCCCCCGCTTTACGACGTCCGCAAATTCCCTCAGATGGCCGTTGCAAGGCGTCAGCTCGCTCCAGGTATTGCATATACCGATTACCGGCCTTCCCCTGAAATAATCGTCGGGATAACCCTGGGTCCGAAACCAGGACCGATGGACAAAACCCATTTTGTCCTTACCTCCGAACCATTCCTGGCTCCTCAATTTCTTTTCATTTGTATCCATATAGCGCAAATCAATCGGCAATGTAGGGATATACTATACGGAAAACTTCCATTATATAACATTGTTGATTTTTATACGAATTATTCAAATAAAATATATTCCTTTAGGAGGACGATGAAAAACGCCGGGGGCGCCATATGAATCTATTCGAACTTCAGCAGGGAAGTTCCCGGGAATTGCAAATGTTTCCGCACATTGTAAGTACCGGGTGTAAAAAGAACCAGGCCATTCAGCTCGAATCCTTTAGGGAATCGATGAGCGAATTTATTCGTATCTACTATATTATCGACGGCAAGCACGAATGGCGCATAGACGATGAAAACTTTCATCTATACCCCGGTGACACAGTACTCATCCTCCCGGGACGGAAGCTCAGCAGCGAGAAGGGATTTCTCGAGATCGGCACACTAGCCTGGATTCATTTTAAAATAGAGGTCCTCGAACATAATAAGTTCATACCCGGTAAATGGAGCAGCCTCTCCGAAAGCGAGTGCGGCACCATCGGAAATATACTTCTGTTGAACAGACCCCTGGTTCCGTCAAAAACCTGCGACGCCGGCCGGGTTTTAGCCTCCCTGCAAAACGAGCTGCTGAACCAGGAAATAGCTTTTTATACAAGGGTGAACCAGCTGCTGGATGAATTTTTGGCCACCCTGTCGCGCCAGCTCGCAAAGGAAGGAAACCCCGGCAGGGATTTTTCAAAGATTTTTCTACAGCTCGAACAGAAGCTGCGCGATAACCTGGCCCGGCAATGGTCCGTGGAAGAAATGGCCGCGACCGTAGGCATGGGCACTACCCTTTTCAACGTCAGGGTAAAATCCTACACCGGATTCAGCCCTATCAACTATCTTATCAATTTACGAATTGCAGAATCGATCAAGCTTTTGAGAAAGCCGGACTTGAACCTGACCGACATCGCCCTCGACACTGGGTTTTGTTCATCCCAGCACTTCTCGACCACTTTTAAAAAGCTTACCGGCCATACGCCGCGTGAATTCAGAAAAAAAAATACCGGTGACAGCTAAAAAATATACCATGGATTGTATTATCAGTATCGAACTCGGGACCAATGCGGTTCGCGTGTATGCTTTCGATCTTCAGGGTGGCACCATCGGATTCGCCAAAGGCTCCTATCCCACCTTCCACCCCTCTCCCGACTATAGCGAGCAGGACCCCGAGCAGATTTTTATAACCATGCTGTATGTGTTAAAAAATTTGCTCAACGAAAAAGTTCATTCAAAGAACTACAAGGTTCTATATATATGCTTCAGCGCTTCCATGCACAGCCTCCTTGCCGTCGACAAAAGCGGCGCCCCCCTGACAAATCTCATTACCTGGGCCGACAACAGGGGAAAGAAGGAAGCCGGCACTTTGCAAACCTCCCCCGAGTCGGACGAAATCTACAAAGCAACCGGTACCCCCATCCATCCCATGTCGCCCCTCGTCAAAATCGTCTGGCTGAAAAATCAAAGACCCGACCTGTTTCAGAAAACCGATAAGTTCATGTCCCTTAAAAGCTACATCATTCAACAGCTTACCGGTCGCGTCATTCTGGACCACAGCCTGGCCTCGGCCACCGGCCTGCTGAACATCTATAAAAAGCAGTGGGAGCCGGCCGCCCTCCAATACGCAGGCATCAGCGCAAGTCAGCTCCCCGAAGCCGTTCCCATCAACCATTGCCCCGGAAAGCTCTTGAATCAATACCGGGTTTCCCTGGGAGTTTCGGCCTCGACGAAAATACTGGCAGGCTCCAGCGACGGGTGCTTCGCCACACTGGGCGCCGGCGTATGGGACCGCCACAAAGCCACGATCACCATCGAGGACAGCGCCGCCGTCCGCGTTATCGGAAACAGTGTTCTATGCGACAAGAAACGCAGGTTATTCAATTATGTGCTGGACGACACCCACTATGTATCCGGCGGCCCCTCCAATAGCGGGGGGATCGTCTTCGAATGGTTCGCCAAACAATTCGGGGACTTCAGGAACGCCTATGACCTGGAAACATGCATGGACGATCTTATAAGAGAGGCATCCGGGGCCCAGCCCGGCGCAGAAAAGCTGCTTTTCTTACCCTACCTGCTCGGAGAACGGGCGCCAATCTGGGACGCTCAGGCCAGGGGAGTTTTTTTTGGCGTCAATATAAATCACGAAAGAAAACATTTTGCCAGGGCGGTTATCGAAGGGATCTTATACGAAATGTACAGTATCGGAAAAATGCTGCAGGAACACCGCGACATCAAAGAACTCTCGATCAACGGCAGCTTTGCCTCCCTTCCCTTCTGCACCCAGCTCATCGCTGACATCTTCCATCTCCCCGTCAGCGTCGGTACGAATGCAAGCAGTGTAAGCATGGGCGCCTACCTGCTGACCGCTACCGAAATCGGAATGTATAAAAATATAGAAGAAGCATCCAGATCGGTCACGCTGACAGAGACCTGCAAGCCCAATACCCACAACAATAATATCTATACAAGGTATTATTCTGTTTTTGAAAACCTGACCGGCAAGCTGGCAAGCGACTTCGAAGCATTGGCAAACCTATAAACAAACCAGAAATATGAAATATTCAACGCCTATTCTTGCATTGGTTTTAACAGCACACGTATGCTCCGCTCAATCGGACATCAAAGAAGACTTCAAACCATCCGTCCTCAACCAGCCCGGACAGGAATATCCCCAGGTAAATTCCCAGGGATACGCCAGGTTCCGCATCGTCGCACCAACCGCAGACAGCGTAAGAGTCAGCCTCGGCCTGGGCGGAAGAGGCGGCACCCTGCTCAAAAGAGCAGCAGACAGCTCCTGGACAGGTACGACCGAAGGCCCCATGGACGAAGGATTTCATTATTATAACGTCCGAATCGACGGCGGGAAATTCAACGACCCCGGAACTTTAAACTACTACGGTTCCGTCCGCTGGGAAAGCGGCATCGAAATACCCGCTCACGACCAGGACTTCTATGCCCTCAAAGACGTTCCTCACGGCAACGTGCAGCAGATCCTCTTCCCTTCACCCAGCACCAAAACCTCCCGCCGGGCATTTGTCTACACCCCGCCCGGCTACGAGAGCCAGCCCAAAAAGCAGTACCCCGTCCTTTACCTCCAGCACGGCTGGGGCGAGGATGAAACCGCCTGGTCCAACCAGGGACACGCAAATCTGATAATGGACAACCTGATCGCAGCAGGAACCATCCAGCCCTTTATCATCGTCATGACCTACGGTATGACCAACGAAATGAAATTCGGCGGAATCAGAAACTTCAAGGTCGACACCTTCCAAACCGTCCTCGCAGACGAGCTCATCCCCTACGTCGACGCGCACTTCCGCACCATCGCCAAACAATCCCACCGCGCCATGGCCGGACTCTCGATGGGCGGCATGGAAACACACATGATCACGCTGAATAAACCGGAACTATTTTCTTATTACGCGCTGCTCAGCGGCGGCACCTACACGCCCGAGGAAATCAAGGACAAAACGAAAGTGAAGCTCATTTTCCTCAGCTGCGGAAGCAAAGAAAGACCCGACGGCGTCAGAAACGCAGCCACCGCCCTGAAAGCCGCAGGCATCAATTCCGTATCCTACGTTTCCGAGAACACCGCCCACGAATTTCAAACCTGGCGCCGCAGCCTGAAAGAACTGGCCCCACTGCTCTTTAAAAATTAAAATAAATGAAAAAACTTCCCGCCACAATCAGGCCGCCGCTAAAAAACAATAAACCCTCCTCCCGTATGCATCTCTATCCCGACATCCCCGGACCGCCCTATCTCCATCTCCTTGCGATAGGCAGCCCCGTCCGCATCGTCCCCATACACCTGCACCTTCTTCCCCGCAAGCATAGGCAAACTTAGCTTTAGCTTCAACCCCTCTTTCATCGCATTCACCCCCGCCACATACCAGCGATCCCCATGCCGGCGCGCAATGACGCTATACTTACCCGGATACCCGTCGATAAAAACCGTTTCGTCCCAGGTCGTCGGAACCCCCTTCATAAAATCGATCTCGAACCCCGGCACATCCTTCAGATTATTCGGCGTCAACCCAAACATCTGCACCGGATTCTGAAACAGCACCGCCGTCGCCAGCTGGAACGCATCCGTAGTCAGACGCTTATTGCGTCCCTCATTGCTCTTCACCAGATACTTATTCAGCAATACCCCGCCAAACTCCATGCTTCCGACGGCATTCCGGATGAAGGGGTGCAGCGAAGCATTATAAGCTTCCTGCTCCCTTACCCCCTGCGAAAAAATCAGCATTTCCGAAGCAACCACCGCTTCACTGCCCACATAATTCGGATACATCCGCTCCCAGCCCCTCGGCAAGGTCGCCCCGTGAAAATCGATCATCAAGCCATAATCATTCGCATCGGATAGTATATCCTCATATAACCGCATCGTCTCCTGCTTGTCCCCTCCGAAAAAATCCACCTTGAGCCCCTTCACCCCCACGCTTCGAAGCCATTTCATCTCTTTTTTCCGTTCGATAGCCGTATACATCTTGTTCCGCGGCCCCTGCGGAGCGTCATTCTCCGGTCCGTTCGAGTTATACCATAAAAACACCCCGACCTTCTTCGACTCCGCATATTTGATCAGCTCCACTACCCGCTCCTTCCCCAAATTCTTGTCCCACAAGGCATCCATCAAAATATATTCATACCCCATCGCCGAAGCCAGGTCGATATACTTTACCTGGTCCTCATAATTCATGCTCTGGTCCTGCCACACAATCCAGCTCCACGTGGACCGCCCATACCGATACGGCTGAGAAGCCTCGTAAAGCGGCTCGACCACATCGAACGGAACAGTCGTCTCTACAATCGGCTTCAACGTCTCCCCCACCGTAACGGTCCGCCACGGCGTCACCCCCGGCAGCGCAATAGAAGCCCCTGAGCTGCCGAAACCATTATTCTGCCGCACATCCGGGTAGTCGACCGTATACGTCCTTTCTTTGGAACAATCGCCCAGGTGCGAGGCACAGTACCCACTGTTGACCCCTGTCTCCGACAGCAGCACCCATCCGTCCTTCCCCACCTTGAACAAACCCGGAAATACAAATCCCCCGGACCTGAAATTGGCCGTATCCATCGGCTCATCCGCCTTATACATATTCTCATAGCTTGGAGCCGTCCGCGCAAAACCCGTCATTGGATTCATCATCGGCGACAGAAATGTCGTCGTACCCGCCGGGAAGGTAAACCCCGTGGCCTCCTTTTCTACCACACAGGATAAACGCGGCCCCCACTCCGGCAGCTCATACCGGAAAGCTATATCGTGATTGCTGACCTGAAAAACGACATCGAATCTTCTCTTCTGCGCATTCTCGAACGTACAGGTGAGCTTAGCCGCGGCATAATGCACCTGCGACCGCTTTATCTTATCCTGCGTATAGCTCTTGTCCACGGCATCCTCCTGCTTACCCACCAATCGGACCCCCGCGGAGAAATCACCCTCGTTCGATACAAAGCCGAGCGGCGATCTTTCCAGCATGGTTTTATCCCTATAGGTTACCGAATACCAGGCCCGGTCGTTTACAACACTTATACTCACCCTGAGAAGCCTGTCCGGGCTGGCGACAACCACTTCCTGAGAATAACCGCAGAC
>JAFDYG010000412.1 GCA_018267545.1 Bacteroidota bacterium | reverse complement strand
TCCACCTACAATATAAGATACAGACCATACGCCCGGACTCAGCGGAGTCTCATTTGCCGTACCACCCGATATATTTTGCAGAGTAAGCGTAAAGGATGAGTTACCATTATACTTCAACGTAGCCTTTACAAGCTTCGATGCAGCCAGGTAAGCATTGCCCTGGGCATCCGTACCGCTGACCTCCGTAATATTCTTGCTATCGGCCGTACCCGGGTGATTGACATTGGCGCCCGGGACCTGGTTGATCCGGGTCCCATTGTCCCAAAGCTTGATCTGGGAAGAAACATCCCCTTCGATCGGATTGCCGCTATTATCATAAACCACGATGCCCGGATTGGCAGGTGCAAAAAATAAGTCGTTCGACCAGCCATACATGGTGGCAAAGCTAAGCGCTTCGCCCTTTGCTGCAGAGAAAGTAATCGTCGTGGACTGCCCTGGCAGGATCAGCGCGGGAGAGCCCGTACCCTGAAAAGTACCCGACTCGACAAGCGGTTTCGAGTTCAATACATTTTCGATGCTGATGGTCTCCACCTGGTTGGCAGCCCCGCCACCGCCATGGTCTTTCTTACAAGCGCCCAATGCAACCGGCAGAAGGGCAATGGCCGGCCAAAGTTTAATGTTAGTAAAAGGATTCATAATTATCTATTTTGATGGGGCAAAACTATCCGCGGAACAGCGCCCCATCAATGCCTGATATTCCCGAAGGCTTGTCTATATCACCCGGCGGGAAATTCAATCAAGTATTCGGGAAGTATAGATATTCCTTCTAGGCCCTTCCTGTTGCAATTTTGAGTTTTAACAAAACATAAAGAGATTTAGATGAAAGTGCTTCCCATCTTACAACGGCAAGAGGTAACCGCCAGCAACCAGGCCCTTTTCGATAGACTGATTTCTTTCATCGGAAAAGTGCCCAACCTCTACGCCGGCTTCGCCTGGTCCGCAAATGCCCTGAACACGTATATGAATCTGCAGCAGAGCAAACATTCACTCAGCGCCCGGCAACGCGAGGTCGTCCACCTGGTCGTCAGTGGTGTCAATGGTTGTGCCTATTGCCTCTCCGCACATACCACGATTGCCCGGATGAATGATTTTACCGACGATCAAATCACCGAAATAAAAGCAGGAGCCGCCAGTTTCGACTTCCGGCTGGATGTACTGGCTAAACTGGTTAAAAGCATCGTCGAAAACCGGGGACACGTGGAAGAAACTTTACTCGACAGTTTTTACGCAGCAGGTTACACCACCGAAAACCTGGTCGACATCGTCGTCCTCATTGGTGATATGATCATGTCCAACTATTTACAGGCATTGATCAATGTCCCCATCGACCCGCTGTCGTAAAC
>JAFDYG010000411.1 GCA_018267545.1 Bacteroidota bacterium | reverse complement strand
GATAGAACAGCTGGACGTTGTTCTCCATCATGATGCGGATGATCGCATAGATCAGCAGCCCTCCGAGGAGGGTATACATAAAGTATCGAAAACCCGCGCTCGCCAGCAGCCTGGCGACTCCGAGCCAAAATCGACCGGGCTTGTGCTGTTCTTCTTCTTCTGCCTTTCTACGCCAGTAGTCGGGGTCGTTGGCGTAGTCCATGGCGGGGTCTTTCATCCAGCGTTGCACCATGGTATCAGGCAGCTGCCGTACGATATAGGGGGCTGGTTTCTCCTGTTCGGTCGTACTATCCGCTTCTTTTTCCTTTTGCGGGTACACCACCGGAGCATTGGTTCCGAGGGTATCGACAGTAACGACGCTATCGATCACCTGGTCCTGGCTAAAAGCAGGGCACACCGACAGAAGGCCAATGGATAATAGAAAGATCCACCTCATGAATTCATTTTTTTCTCCAGCCGGATGGGATAGATGACGAAATACCAGACGATAAAAGATAAGGATGCCGCGAGGATGAAGACACTTAGCCAGACCGGCATCGAAGAATAACGGGTGATAAAGCCTTCCAAAAAGGCCGCCACTATAAATACGGGCACCAGGCCGATCATCATCTTGACGCCATCCTTACCGCCTTGCTTCAGAGAGTAAAGCCGCTTATTCGTTCCCGGGAACAGGATGCTGTTCCCCAGGACCAGGCCGGCGGCGCCGGCAATGATAATCGAGGAGATTTCCAGCGTACCGTGGATCCAGATGACCAGGATCGATTTCCAACCCAGGCCACGAGCGAAAAAGTAATACTGAAAGGCACCGAGCATGACTCCGTTACTGAATAAAAAGATGATGGTTCCCAGCGAAATCGCCATACCGGAGACAAAGACGACGAAAGACACTTTTATGTTGTTCAGGGCGATGCCCAGGAACATGCTCGCCTGGTCTCCGTTTTTATAGACGCCGAAAGGATCGCCGTGGGCAATATTGTCCTCGGTCATGTCTACGTACTGATCTCCCAGAACGCCCCTGACAAAGGTCTCGTCATGGGCGGCGGAGAAGGCGGCGAGAATGGCAAACAAGGTGAAGATGATAAAGGCATAGAGGATCTGCCGGTGATGACGGCGAACAACCAGGGGCAGCTCCGTCTTCCAAAAGCCGGTGATGCGTGATGCCGCTTCTTTTTTGTTCCGATAGATTCCCAGGTATATGCGGGAAGCCAGCCCATTGAGATATTGGGTGACTTTACTGTGCGGATAGAATGTTTTGGCGTATCCCAGGTCATTCACCAGCTCGGTGAACTGATCGGCCATTTCATCAGGATTGGTTGCGGGCTCATATTGATAGTCCTTCCACTTATCAATATTTTTTTTAATAAAGAGACCTTCTCTCACAGGAAAAATTTAGCATTATAGTTATATCTAGTTATCTTAACGCTCGGCACTCTAAATATAGTGAGTAAAAGCGAATATTTATAACTTGCTGTAATTACAACGCTACCCTTATGCTTCACGTCAAATTAGACACTGGTTTTAATATCGAAATCGATTTCCTGCTGGCGCCTTTCGGCAAACGCTTGCTGGCCTGGATCATCGACATCGCTATCATAGTCGCCTATTATCTGCTATGGAATATGATTTTGGGGTCGTTCTTCTGGTTTTCGATGGGCTGGCTTACTGTCCTGATCGGCCTGCCTCCCTTTCTCTATCACCTGCTTTGCGAAACCTTTCTCAACGGCCAAAGCATCGGGAAAAAGGCGCTTCGCATCAAGGTCATCGCCGAAGATGGAGGGCAGCCGACCTTTAGTCAGTTTTTGATCCGCTGGCTATTCCGGCTTGCCGACTGGCCAATATGGATTTTCGCCGCCATCAGCATTGCCGGCCTGCCCTGGTGGAGCTCCATTCTTTTTTTCAGCGGCCTGGCCTGCATTATCATCACCCCCTATTCCCAGCGTTTAGGCGACCTGGTAGCCGGAACCATCCTCATCGATACGCGCAACCGGACCTCGTGGGAGGATACGGTGTTTACAGAAGTGGAAGAAGACTACCACCCCCGTTATCCGAAGGTGATGCAGCTGACCGACAAGGACATCAATACGCTGAAGGGGATTATCAATACGGTGAGCAAGAGCGGAGACTACGATCTCTCCATGCGCATTGCCGATAGGATTCGTACCAAGCTGGATATTCCCAGCGACCAGGACTCCCTGGAATTTCTGCAGACTCTCTTAAAGGATTACAATTATTATTCTACCCGCTAGGACTACACTCCCGTGCCCGCGCTGGCATGCATCAGCTTCGCCTGCAGCACTATCCCCAACAGGCCGATCGCCCAGAAGCAAAGGGCGATGATCATGAGCATTCCGACGAAGCGGAAGAAGGCCCGCATATTCCGAAAGGAGCGGTCGAGCTGTTCCTGGTCGTTGTCGCGCAGGGCGACCTGCATTTTCGAAGCGAATTTGAAAAGATACAGGCAGGGGAAGAAGTTGATGACTGCCAGACCGGAATAGATGACGATAATCACTACGCTGAACGAGCTGCCGCTAAGTCCCTGGGTTCCCATGGTATTGAATAGACCGGGCAAAAGCGATCCCGCCACTACTGCGAATAGCAGGAAGAACGCGCAAAAGATGAATCCTACGAGCGCCAGGAATTTCGCCCATCGGGCCGCTTCTTTCAGATGGTCGTAGGCCGCGGCGTCTATCGAAAGCTCGAACAGACCGGAAGACGGAGTCTTTTCCATGACCTGAAAGTACAAAAATCTATTAATATGCCCTGGCAAAGAGTACCCGCTGCTTGCTGGGCTGCCCCGTCAGGATACATTTTCCTTCCTCCGCAGGGTTGTCCAGGGGTATGCAGCGAATGGTCGCCTTGGTCCGGTCCTTAATCGCCTCCTCGGTGGCAGGCGTACCGTCCCAATGGGCCAGCACAAAACCGCCTTTCCCGTCGAGCAGGGATTCGAACT
>JAFDYG010000410.1 GCA_018267545.1 Bacteroidota bacterium | reverse complement strand
TGTTATAGAATTTCAGGTCTTCGGGCGTTATGGTAAAGCTGACTTTTCTCGACTCGCCGGCCTTAAGCTCGATCTTTTGGAAGCCCTTCAGCTCCTTTACCGGACGGGTCTCGCTGCCAACAAGATCGCGAATATAAAGTTGTACTACCTCTTTTCCCGTGATCGGGCCGTCATTAGTTACGGAAACGGTTGCGGTCAGCTGCTGATTGCCCTTCAGGCTGGCTGCGCTCAATGAAAGGTTGCTGTAGCTGAAGTGGGTATAGCTTAGTCCGTAGCCAAAGGGATACACCGGTTCGTTGGATACGTCGAGGTAGTTGGAGCGGAATTTCTGGAACCAGGCTCCTTCCAGGGGACGGCCGGTATTTTTGTGATTGTAATAAAGGGGAACCTGTCCGACATTCTGCGGCCAGGTGGTGCTGAGCTTGCCGGAGGGGTTGACGTTGCCGAAGAGTACATCGGCAATGGCGTGGCCGGCTTCGCTGCCGCCGAACCATACGTTGAGGATGGCGGGCACCTGGTCGTTTTCCCATTTAATCGCCAGCGGACGCCCCGTAAACAGCACCAATACGACGGGCTTGCCGGTCTTCAGCAAGGCTTTTAGCAGGTCTTGCTGTACCTGCGGGATCTCGATATTGCTGCGGCTGCTGGATTCCCCGGTCATCTCGGCGGATTCGCCCAGGGCAGCGACGATGACGTCGGCCTGACTGGCGGCACTGACCGCTTCTGCGATGCCTGCTTCTGCCGGACGGTGATCGCGGTTCAGGCTCTTTCCGAACATACCCGCTCTTTCTTCGAATAAGCTGTCAGAGTCCAGGTTGGAACCCATGGTATAGATAATCTTTGCCTGGTCCCCTACTACGTCCTTGATGCCCTGGAGTACGGAGATGGACTTGGAAAAATTGGCCGCGACACTCCAGGTGCCGGGCATGTTCTCCTTGTTATCGGCGAGGGGGCCGACCAGGGCGATTGTGCCGGACTTTTTCAGGGGCAGGACGTTTCCCTGGTTCTTTAGCAGGACAAAACAATCCGCGGCAATTTTTCTCGCGGTTTCCCGGTTTTCTGCGGTAAAGATTTCGGCGGCAGCTCTTTTCTCGTCGCAGTATTTATAAGGATTTGCAAACAGGCCCAGTTTGTATTTTGCTTCGAGCACTCTCCGGCAGGCCTGGTCGATCTGGACCTGGGTTACTTTTCCTTCTTGCAGGGATTTCTTTAGCGTGGTCAGAAAGCCTTCTCCGACCATGTCCATGTCGACACCTGCTTTCAGCGCCAGGGAGGAAACTGTTTGCAGGTCGCCGAGGCCGTGCGCCACCATTTCGTTGATGCCTGTGTAATCAGTCACGTCAAAGCCCTTGAAGCCCCAGCGTTTGCGAAGGACGTCGGTCTGTAGGAATTTGTTCGCGGTAGCCGGAACGCCATTGACATCGTTGAAAGAAGCCATGATACTTCCGACACCCGCGTCGACGGCGGCCTTATAGGGAGGGAGGTATTCGTTGAACATTCTTACGTAGCTCATGTCCGTCGTGTTGTAGTCGCGGCCGGCTTCGGCGGCGCCATAAAGGGCAAAGTGCTTTACGCAGGCCATAATATCGGTATTGCTAGACAGGTCGCGCTGGTAACCCTTTACCATCGCCTTGGCGATTTGCGAACCCAGGTAGGGGTCTTCGCCATTGCCTTCTGCGATGCGGCCCCAGCGAGGGTCGCGGGCGATGTCCACCATCGGGGAGAAGGTCCAGCAGATGCCGTCGGCGCTCGCTTCGACGGCAGCGACGCGGGCACTCTTTTCGACCTCCTGCATATCCCAGCTGCAGCTAAGACCCAGGGGAATGGGAAATACCGTCTCATAGCCGTGAATGACGTCCATGCCAAAGATCAGGGGGATCTTCAGCCGGCTCTTTTCGACGGCGATACGTTGTACTTCGCGGATCTTGGCGACGCTCTTTATATTGAAGAGACCGCCGACCTTTCCTTCTTCGATCTTTTTGGCGATATCGGAATTGCCGGCCTGACCTGTGACGATGTCACCTGCGCCGGGCAGGTTAAGCTGGCCGAGCTTCTCTTCGAGCGTCATCTTGCTCATCAGGGAGTTGACGAAGGTGGTCATTTTATCCTGTGCCTGTAGTTTTGCTGCGAGGAAGAACAGGACTAGAAGTGCTTTTGCTGTTTTCATTGTTTATGCGTTTAGTCGACTTTTATCACTTGTGTTTTGGTTGATGTTCCGTTTTCGTTCAGCGCCTCGATAGAGAAATAATAGGGCTTTTCTTTATCCATTACTTTAAACCAATATTCATTGGCCGTGTATACGAGGACGCTATTATACAATTTATCGGGTGCGGTGCCAAAATAGATATTATAGGCATAGGCGTTGTCGACCGTCTGCCATTTGAGCCAGGCGTTGCGTTTGTCTTTCTCCGTTCTCAAGACGATAAAGTTTTTCACCTGTTCGGGCTTTTCGCCGTTGCCGTTCCCGAAGACCCGTAGTCCGCTGATGGCGAACTTTCCCGATGGCATGTGTACGTTTTCTAGTTTTATGTAACGTGTTTGGACGGGTTTTTCCAGTTCTATGTAGTCATGGGGGACGTCGGTTTGATTTTTGGACTTGTCGATCAGGACTGTCCATTTTTTGCCATCGATAGAGCAGTAGAGCTTATACTGATGATAGATATCGGTCTGTTTCCCTAAGAATGTCGCATCCTGGTCGGCGTAGTTGATCTGGATGGCATTGACGGTAGAGAGCTTGCCGAGATCGGTTTGGAGCCATTCGCCGGCGTTGCCGGTGGCGGCGCTCCAGTAGGTTTTTATATTTTCGTCTACGGCGAGGTTTGCTTCATAGCCGCCAAGCGTGGAGGAGACGGTGACGGGTTTGTTATAGTTTAACAACATCCAGTTGGTGAAGCCGCCGTTGCCGTTAGGCGCGTTGTAGGCGGCAGTAGCGTCAGTGGGCAGGTAGTGGGGATAGTCGCCGAAGCTGGTATTGCAGTACATGACGTCGTCCTTGTCGAAGCCGGCGGGCCAGATGCCGATACGCCGCTCGAAGTTATTCTTGACGGCGATGGTCATGGTGCTGACGTGCCAGTAATTGCCTTTCAGGTCCTGGAAGGTGGCGCCGTGTCCTGCGCCGCGTGCAAAGCCGCCGGGCTTGAACGAAAGCGGGTCGGACTGGGGCGTCCAGTTGTTGCCGAGGGGATGGTCCCCGACCACTACCCCATCCGCATAGCCGCTAAACTCGGTTCCGGGTGCGCCGTATTGCAGATAATATTTTCCATTGTGCTTAGTCATCCAGGAGCCTTCAATAAAGGGGTCGAGGAAGGTGTTGTCATAATATTCGCCAAAACGCTGCCAGCCATAGCGCCAGTCCTGCAGCCTGTAGGTCTCTTCGCGGGTGCCGATCGGCTTGAAGGTCTTGCGGTCCAGCTCGATGCTGTAGAGCGGGAAATTGTTGCTGCTGCCGTTGTACATGTAGAACCGGCCGTCGTCGTCGGTAAAGAAGGCCGGGTCCCAGCCGCCGATGTCGAAGGAGTCTACAAGGGGTTTCCATACGTTGTTTTTCGGGTCGGTGGACATCCAAAGCGTAAACTTCCTGGTATAGGTGGAGCCGAAGACCAGCATCGTATCACCGACGATTCCTACGGCCGGGGCGCAGAGCTCGTCATAGCCTTCGTTCCAGGGGCGTAGGAATTTTTTCGATTGAAACTTCCAGTTTAGCATGTCGTGACTCCACCAGTAGCCCCATTGGTTGGTAGAAAAGAGGTAGTAGTCGCCCTTATAGGTTACGATCACGGGGTCGGCGGTGGCGCGGTGACGACCCGATTCGCTGAAATTGGGAATGGGGGTATAGCCGTAGTCGATATTAATGGGGTTGCAATAGGTTTTTTGTTGTGCGTTCGTTGCGCTCAGTATAAATAAGGTTGTTATCAGACATAGTGCTTTTCTCATCGCTATTTATTTTAATGCTTCGTCTTTGTCTTTCTCCAGGAACGCGGCCGATTCGTCCACGCCCTTGCTTTCCCATTCCATGAGGGCTTCGTCGGGGACTATTTGGACCGGGGTGGTGTGTGAGCCGTTGGGTTCGTTGTATCCAATGTTCGTCTGCCGGTTATAGCAAGAGATCAGGGACCATCTCGGCCGGTCGGAAAGATTGGCTTCCGAGCGGTGGAGGAGGTTGCTGTGGAAGAAGAGGGCGTCGCCTGGTTCCAGCTCTACGTAGAGCAGGGGATTGGTCTTTAGGATCAGGTCGACATAATGCTGTGCGGCCCCTACCTGTTCGCCGCTGAAGCCGTGCTCGATTCTTCCCATCTTGTGGGAGCCGGGGATGACCTGCAGACAGCCGTTTTCTTTATTGGCCCTGGTGATCGCCACCATGACGGAGATCATCTCGTCGGGAAAAAGAAATTCGTTCTTATACCAATAGCCATAGTCCTGGTGCCATTCCCAGGCCCCTCCTACCCTTGGCTCTTTCTGCATCAGCTTGCTGTGAAAATGACAGACCGGGGAGTCTCCGTCGAGGAGCTGATTGGCGGATTCGACCATGCGGCGGCTGCGGGTCAGCAGGCCGTAGGCGTCATCGCCGGGGTTGTACCAGAGGGTGAGCCGGGTCTTTTTTCCCGTCTGATCGTTCAGGTCGAAGGCGTGTTTTCGCAGCGTGTCGTCGCCGGTTGCAATACCATAGAGCTTTTCAATCTCTCCTTGTGTCAGGAAATTCCGGACGATGATATAGCCGTCTTTTTTGTAGGCGGCTAGCTGCTGCTGGGTTAATTGAAAATTTTTCATGTCAGTTCTTTATATAAGGTGTGGTAAATCCCAGTCTCTTCAAGCCGCTCTGCACGTCGGGGATATTCATGAATAAATTCCAGATAAAGCCGCTGCGATAATTTTCGATCATAACCACGATAGGGCCCTGGTCAATGGCCAGGTGGGTTTTGGCGTACCAGTTGTGTGACTCGCTAAAGCCGTCGGCAAAGCCAAAGGGTCCCCAGATCTTGTCACCCAGGTCATAATAAAAATGCTTTAGCGCCTGCATGCTATACTCGGGTGTATAGGGAAAGGAGGATAAAGCTGCGGTGGGCTGGATGACGCCGCGGTCGTCCTGCGGGCAGTGTGCGACGTATCCTTTGTAGCTGTCTCCGGCGGTAAGTCCCCAGCAGTTAGATCCATAGCCCTTGAATTTTTTGGGGTTGGCGATACAGTAGGCCCGGTTGATGAGGGTGTGATTGCGCGTCTGTTCGGCGTAGTCGATGTTGTGATCGTCGTTCAGCCTGTTCGGGTCGATACCCATAAAGGTATACTGTTCGAAAAACAGCGGGCCGCCGTAGTCGAAGTTGCCGAGAGGGAGGTTGATGTCGTAGTAAGATTTACCGTTTTTCCAGGAACTGCTTTTCACCCAGGAGTTCTCGTAGAGTTCTTTGGATATGGGATGGGTTGGTGAAGCCGCGGACATGATATAAGTGATCAGGGCTTCGTCCCAGCCGAAGACCGGGAAGTTCATGTCGAAGTCGTTGTAGGGGCTCCAGTGCCAGTAGAGGGTTTTATCGGTGTTGTTGGTATGCCAGTTCCAGTTGGCGACTGTCCACATCTCTGTCACGCGTTTCCGGAAGTATTTCTCCCTTGGCGTATCCCTGTTGAAAAATTCCTTTGCGGTAAGAAGTCCCATAAAGAGATAAGACGTCTCGACGATATCGGCGCCGTCGTCGAGTCTGCCGAAGGGGATAGTCTTGCCGGTGGCGCCGTTCATGAAGTGGGGATAGATACCGTGGTAGCAGTCTGCCTTTATCAGGAAGTCGGCGATTTTTATGAGACGGCTCAGGGCGGTGTCTCTTGCGATCCACCCGCGATGTACTGCGACGACGGTCGAGAGGATACCGAAGCCGGTACCCCCGATAGCGCAGGCTTCGGGGCCGAAGGTATGGCGGCTGAAATTGGGTTCGCCTTCGGCTTCGTTGATAAAGTCCCAATAGTATTCTGCCTTTACGGTGTTGTCTCGTTCACGGGCCAGGCCGCTGATGGGGTGGGCATAGTGCCAGAAGAAACGGAAGGTCTGGCGTTGGACAACGTCGAGAAGGGCGGAATCGGAGAGGCCGCGGATGACGCCAACGGGCTGGATGGCGTTTTGTGCTTTTGCCGTGGTGGCTATGTTAGCCGCGATTAATATGATCAGTAGTTTTCTCATTTGTTTATCCAGGGGCTTTGGAAATTGAGCTTTTTTAATCCTTTTTGAATTTCGGGACAGCTCATGAATAATTTCCAGAGAAGACCGCTCCGGTAGTTTTCGATCATGGCGACGATGGGTCCCTGGTCGATGGCCAGATAAGAATCGGCATACCAGTTCTGTGTTTCGTTGAAGGCGTCTTTGAATCCATAAGGGCCCCAAATCTTGTCGCCGAGATCGTTATAGAAATGTTTTAGCGCCAGCATGCTATACTCCGGTGTATAGGGGAAAGCGGCGAGTGCGGCCGTAGGAGAAATGGTCCCGAAGTCGTTCGTTGGAGAATGTGCGTTATAGCCGTCGTAGGTATCGCTGGCCGTCAGTCCCCAGCAGTTTGGGCCGTAGCCCTTGAATTTTTTGGGATTGTCGAGACAGTAGGCATGATTGATCAGGGTGTGGTTTTTATTCTGTTCCCAGTAGTCGGCGTATTGGTCTTTCAATCCTCGAGGGTCGAGACCGAGGAAAGAATATTGAGAGAAGAAAAGCGGGCCGCCGTAATCAAAGCCAAGGGGAAGGGTGTAGCCGTAAAAGGATTTACCGTTCTTAAAGAAGTTGCTCTGGGCCCAGCCGTTGTGGTAGACGGCGGCGCTGACGGGGTATCTTTCGCCGGAGGCTGCCAGGACGTACATGATCAGGCATTCGTTGAAGCCACGAACGGCGAAGTTCATCGCCCAGCCGTTATTCGGGCTCCAGTGCCAGTAGAGGACTTCCTGTCCGTCACGGGTAAACCAACTCCATTCGACTTCGCTCCAGATCCAGCCGATACGGTTTCTCAGCTCGCGTTCTATGTGGTTGTCGCCATCGAAGTATTGACGGGCGCAGAGGAGGCCTTGTAGGAGATAGGATGTTTCGACGAGGTCGGCGCCGTCGTCTTTGCGGCCGAAGGGAATAGTCTTGCCCGTCTCGCCATTCATCCAGTGGGGGAACGCGCCATGATAGGAGTTGGCTTTGAGGAGGAAGTTGACCATTTGCAGGAGGAATTTGGCGGCGGTATCACGTGTGATCCATTTGCGGTCCGTGGCGGCGATGACGGACATGACGCCAAAGCCGGTGCCGCCGGTGGTGACGACTTCGTCGCCGTAGTCGAAGCTGGTGTTGCTTCGTTCGCGGGCCATGTGGCTGACGGGGTGGGCGAAGTTCCAGAAATATTTAAAGGTCTGGTGTTCGGTGAGGTCGAGCAGGGCAGAATCCGAGAGGGGCGCTCGTTTTTGCGCCATGGTGCAAAAGTTTAATAGGCAGAGGCCGAAGATCAACGTGTATTTCATATTCAATTCCATTTATAGTCCGGGGGCTTGGAAGCCCAGGTTCTTCAATCCAGTTTTTATTTCGGGGCAGCTCATGAATAAGTTCCATAAGAGGCCGGAGCGATAATTCTCGATCATGATAATTTGCGGCCCCTGGTCGATGGCGAGGCGGTCGTTATCGAACCATTGGTTGCCGAGGTGAAAGGCGTCGGTAAAACCATATTGGCCCCAGGTCTTGTCACCGATCTTATAATAAAAATAGCGGATGGCGTTCATTGATTCTGTTGGGGTATAGGGTATGGACGAGACTGCCGCCGTGGGGGAAATGGTCCCGTTGTCGTTTGTAGGGGAGTGTGCAGAGTAGCCGCCTTGCTCGTCGCTGGCGGTGAGCCCCCAGCAATTGCTGGAATAGCCGGTGTATTTGCCGGGATTGGCGACGCAGTATTGATAATTGATCCGGGTATGAGCCGTGTCCTGGGTCCAGTAATTCGCATAGGCGTCGGAGAGGTTTCGCGGGTCGATGCCCAGGAAGGAGTAGTGTGCGAAAAAGAGCGGGCCGCCGTAGGTGGGTCCGAGCGGAAGGCGGGTTCCGTAGAACGTTGTACCGCTGATGATCCCTCCGTTTCGCGCCCAGCCGTTGTCATAGACGATCTTAGGAATCGGGTTGGGAGAGGAAGCTGCCAGCACGTAGGTAATCAGAGCTTCGTTCCAGCCATTGACCTGGACGTTGACGACCCAGGCCTGGTCGGGACTCCAGTTCCAGTAGAGTGTATTTTGATTATTCTGCCGGTACCAGTTCCAGTCTACGGTCTGCCAGATCTTGTTGATCGAGTCGCGAAGGCCTGTCGCTTCGGTAAAGTATTGACGGGCGCAGAGCAGGCCTTGCAGGAGATACGCCGTTTCGACGATATCGCCTCCGTTGTCTTTGGCGCTGAAGGGGATGGTCGCACCGGTAGCTCCGTTGAGCCAGTGTGGGAAGGCGCCGTGGTAGCGGTGTACTTTGTTGGTGTCGGATAGGAACTGAACCATGGTTTGGACGCGGCTCAGCGCCTGTGTTCTGGTGATGAAGCTTCGGTTGGCGCCAACTAGCAGGCTCATAATGCCGAAGCCGCTTCCGCCGCTGGTGACGAGGTCGCCGGAGGAAGTTCGCTCTCTTGAGAGGCCGGAGACGGGGTGGCCGAAATCGTAGAAATAGGTTAGGGTTTGTTTTTGTATGAGGTCGAGCAGGGCGCTATCGGAAATGCACGGGAATTTATCGGCCGTGTCGGGGGCGGTAGGTGGTGGTGTGGGCGGCGGAGTGACGGGTGTGCCCGGCTGCTTTTTTGAGCAGGCTATTGTCAGTATGATCAGAAATAATATCGTGTATGATTTTCTCATGGGTTTGGTCGAAAGAATTGCAGACTATCGTTGTTCCGCGCTTCGATTAAAATTTTACCGTATTTGGCGGTTCGCAGCCATTTTATATCCCGCACTTGCCCTTTTATATCGAGCAAGCGGGTTTGATTCTTTGTAAAGAACTGTAGGGATGCGGCGTCGTACTGTCCTTCGTAGGGCATGACGCCGAAGAAATTGCCGCCTGCCAGGAAGGAATTACTACTGTCGAGAGGCTGAAAGACGAAGATGGGGGACAGCTGGAGGTCTTTTGCGAGATCCTGGCGGGTGAAGCCGCCCTTGCCGTCGCCCGTGAAGCTCGATGAGCCCAGAACTTCTGCCTGCAGGGCGGTGTAGTCTTTAAACAGGTCATAGAACATATAGTCCACCGTCTTGCCTGCTACTTCACTATAGGTGA
The DNA here is from genome assembly GCA_018267545.1 of Bacteroidota bacterium. Taxonomy (GTDB): domain Bacteria; phylum Bacteroidota; class Bacteroidia; order Chitinophagales; family Chitinophagaceae; genus Puia. The sequence goes on along the minus strand of JAFDYG010000410.1, from coordinate 3,620 downwards.
GATATGCTTTTTTCAGGACGGGGAGGGCTCGTTCCAGCTGGTCCTTGGCGAGAAAGGTATATTCCTTGCCATCGATCGTATAGGCTTCCACCTGTTCGGTGGTGCCGTTGTGGTCGAAATCTTTGACGTATAATTTGAGGGGGCCGGTCTTATCGCACCAGAGTTTCGAGTTATGTCCCCAGTTGCCGGCGAGGATATCGGGTTTGCCGTCGTTGTTGAGATCGGTGATAGTGAGGGTTTGCCAGAGGCCGGTCGATTGGGGAATGTCGCTGGGTGTGAATGTCCCTTTGTTGTTGTGATAGACTTTGATGGGCATCCATTCTCCGGCGAGGACGAGGTCGGGCCAGCCGTCGTTGTCGAGGTCTCCGAAGGCGGCGGAGGTGACGAGGCCTGCGGCCTTAAATTCGGGAGCGATGGTGAAATTTCCTTTTCCGTCATTGAGCAGCAAGTAGGACGGTTGGGCGATGCCATAGGCGCGGGCGCTTGCAAAGCCGCCGACAAAAAGGTCTACGTTTCCGTCTTTGTTGATATCTGCTGCCGTGACGCAAGTCTTATTGGTTAAGATCGAAGGAAGAGGTTGTTCTTTGAAGTGTCCTTTACCGTCATTTAGGTACAAGTGGTCGGCAAGTCCCTGGTTGCCGTCTTCGTATTCGTTGCCGCCGCTGACGACGTAAAGATCGGGGAAACCGTCTTTATTGGCGTCGAAGAAGAGGGCGTCGACGCCTTCGCTTTCTTTGTTTTTGTTGAAAAGGGTCGTGTCAGAGGGAAGGAAGCGCCCTTCTTTTGTTTGAACGAATAGACTGCCGGATTGTCCCTTGGCGCCGCAGACAAAGAAATCATCCAGGCCGTCGTTGTTGACGTCGGCGACGGCGAGCTTGGGGCCGCGGGTGGATTGCATATGCGGGATGAGGTATTGTACGTTGAAGTCGGTAAAGGGGTCTTCCTGGTGTTTCCAGTTTATGCCGGGGTGAACGGCTTCGAACGCGGGTTTTGGCTGGGGGAAGAATTGGGATTGGCTGTAACCTGGTTTGGCGTCGGTTTGTTTCAGGGTGAGCGATTGATTGACGGGTACGTTGTGTTTTACTTCGTATGACTGGTCCGGCCAGACGATGAGGAGGCTGTCGATACTTTTTATACTGTCGAGGCCGAAATGGAGTCGGGTATCGCTGGAGGACATGAAACCCCGGGTGAGCATAAGCTGCTGATATTGCATGGTGCCGTTTGCAAACAGCCATACTTTGGCGCCGATACCGGAAGTATTTTTGTTTGCGCCTTTCAGGGCTACAGATAGCTGATTTTTTTGCGGGGCTGTGTTTTTTAGTATCAGGGCCGGTGCGTCGAGGCAATTGACCACGAGGTCGAGACGGCCGTCGTTGTCCAGGTCGGCGTAGGCGGCTCCGTTGAAATAGCCTTTCATTTCGCCGGTTCCCCAGGCATTGCTGACGTCTTTGAAATGTGACTTGCCGTCGCCCTGGAAGAGGAAGGGATGAGAAGCGCCATCGGGTATCTTAGACAGGGCTTCGTCGTCCATGCGGTCCGAGGTGTTCAGCACCTTATGGTTGTGATCGTCGGATATAAACCGGACGTAGTCGAGGTCTACGGGCCGTTTGACGATACCGCTGGAGATAAACAGGTCTTTGTTCCCGTCGTTATCGAAGTCGGCAAAGAGGGGACTCCAGCTCCAGTCGGTTGCGGGAATCCCGGCCATTAAAGCCTCGTCGCTAAAGCTGGCGCCGTCTCCGTTGTTGCGTTGGAGGCAATTGCGGGAGTATTGGTTTTGGTAGCCGTTACGGACGATCTTCAGGTTATAGATGTCATAGTGTTCGTCGCTGCCATAAGTCTTTAGCGTTTTTTCATCCGGCGGGAGCATGTCGACCGTTACGATGTCCAGCTGGCCGTCGTTGTTGAAGTCGGCCGCGTCGTTACCCATGCTGAAGCGGCTATAGTGGTTAAAATGCTTGGCTCCGCTTTCGGTGAAGCTGCCGTTGCCGTTGTTGAGGTAGTAATAATCGTTCTCGTGAAAGTCGTTGCCCACATAGATATCGTCCCAGCCGTCGTTATTGAAGTCGGCGATGGATAGGCCCAGGCCATAGCCCAGGTTGCTTTGATAGATGCCGGCGGTCTGGGAGACGTCGGTGAAATGGTCGCCGTCGTTTCTATACAGCCGATCACCCGCGTTGTGATCAATGCGGCGTCTGTTTGCCGTATCGACGATATTCTGATTGGGGCTATGGGATTGATTGAGCAGGTAGCAGTCGAGGTCTCCGTCGTGGTCGTAGTCGAAGAAGGCGGCCTGAGTGGAGAAGCCGGAGAAGTCGAGGCCATAGTTCTTTGCGCTTTCGGTAAAGGTCCCGTTGCCTTTATTTATATAAAGTTCATTGCGGCCTTCGAGGCCGTGGATATTTGCAACAGCGCAGACATAGATATCGAGCAGACCATCGCCGTTGATATCGGCCATTGTGACGCCGGTGCACCAGTCGGATGTTCCTTCTACGCCAGCCTTTTCGGTGATGTCTTCGAATTCGAAGCTGCCTTTGTTGAGATAGAGCTTGTTGTGTCCTTTGCTATTGGCCGCAAAATAGATATCGGGCAGACCGTCATTGTTGATGTCTCCGACGGAGACTCCGCCGCCATTGTAATAGTAGAGATAATAGAGGATACTGAGCATCTTTCTTTTTTCAAGACGGTTTTCAAACTCGATATGAGTCTTGCCCGAAGACAAGGGGGCCAGGAGCCGGTCGGAGTGATTACAGGAGAAGAGCAGTGCGGTTAACAATATGGCAGCTATCCTGGTCATTGGGGTTTATTTTGGGGGTAGATCTTGATCAGGTGACTTCGGATAAGGGCGGCAGTGGGATTAGTCTGGCCAGGGAGCAGCTCGGTGATCGCCTGCGATTCCTGGCGAGGCATGTGACAGTCGATACAGTTGTTTTTTATGGAGGGACCTATTTTTTTTATTTGCGGGCATTCGTTGCCATGACCATTGCTATGGCAGGTCATGCAGCGCTGGGAGAAGACGGTTATATTTTTTCTTTCGTTGACGTGCGTGTTGTGACAGGTGAGGCAGGTCATGGTTTGGCTTTGCTGAAAACATTTGCTCTCGCTCAGCATGCCGTATTGATTTCCGTGAACGTCGATGCTGCCGGGAGCGGGCGGAGTAATGTCGATGGCGAAATAGTCTTCCAGCTTGCCGCCGGGCACATAGGAGAAGGAGGGCGCTGTTTTTCTCAATCGTCCCCCGTGGCAGAGGATGCAAAGGTCCAGGCTCTGCTGGCGGGTAAAAGCGCTGGGGTTAATGATATATTTAGCGGTTTTGACGCCTGGGTTTTGCGTTTGAAAGTCGACGTGTTTAGCGCCGGGGCCGTGGCATTTTTCGCAGTCGACGCCGTAGATGAATTTGGTCGGGTCAAACTCTTCCGGTTCGCGGTTTAAAGCAGAAATCTTTTGGGCGAAAGTGGTATGGCATTCGAAGCATCGGGAGGTAATGGGGCGGTTGAAGACTGCCTGATGAGCTGGGTATTGGGGGCTATTGGCCCATTTTTTTGCGGGGGTAAAATAGGAGACCGGCAGCTGGTAGAAGCGGTTTTGAAAGCGGGTGATATAGGTTTGTCCAATGGAGC
>JAFDYG010000040.1 GCA_018267545.1 Bacteroidota bacterium | reverse complement strand
GGAAGACGTCGTTCTTACTACCTATGCCCTGCTCAATCTTTGTTTCAACTGCTTTCAAAACGGCAATTTATCCGAGGTAGAAAAATACCTGGCCCTGCTCGACAAAACGGACGACCAAATGCCGGACAAACAGATCATCGCCGATATATATAAGGCAAAGTAGCTCCCGCTCATTCTAAGGAAAGAATACGCACCCGCAAAGGCCCGATTGGACAGCGGCATAGCTCTTGCCATCAAAGAGGATGCTACGGACGCCTTAGGCAATCTATACAATACTTATTCAAAGCTATACTTTACTCAAAACAAGATCAGGGAAGCGGAAGACTATGCTTACAAATACGATTCTTTAAAGGATGCCGCGAATCTGAAGGAGCTGAATTTTTATATCGGCGATATGGAGGTCAAATATGAAACCGAAAAAAAGGAAGCCCAGATACAGCTTCAGCGGCAGCAGCTCCAGCAAAAGACCATCCAGAACTATTTTCTCATCGGCGGGGCCATTGCCCTGCTATGCATCATCCTCCTTGGATACCGCAACTACCGGCACCGGCAGAAATTGCAGCAGGCAAGGATTACCGAGCTCGAGACCGAAAAGCAGCTTACCGCCACCGAGGCCGTGCTCAAGGGTGAGGAGCAGGAGCGTACCCGTCTTGCCAAAGATCTGCACGACGGGTTGGGCGGCATGCTGAGCGGTATAAAGTTTTCGCTGAGCAATATAAAAGGAAATGCGATTTTAACGCCGGACAATGCTCTGGCTTTCGAGCGCAGCATGGATATGCTGGACAGCTCCATACAGGAAATGCGCCGCGTGGCGCACAACATGATGCCGGAAATACTATTAAAATACGGGCTGGATGTTGCGTTAAAAGAATTTTGCAACGAGATGACCCACAGCGGCGCGGTGCATGTCAGCTACCAGTCGGTAGGCATGCGAAATACAGCGATAGAGCAAACGATGGCGCTTACCATTTACCGGATCGTGCAGGAGCTGGTGAACAACGCCATGAAGCACGCGGCTGCGCAAAACGTCCTGGTGCAGGTGCATGCTGCGGGGCAGGACAACTTATTGGCCGTTACCGTGGAAGATGACGGAATCGGGTTCAACGCCGCGGTGCTGAAGCAGGCCGAGGGCATCGGCTGGCAGAATATTCAAAACCGGGTCGAGTTTTTAAAGGGGAAGGTCGATATTCAGTCTTCTTCCGGCGGGGGAACTTCGGTTATGATCGAGATGGCCATTTAGCGCAGGCAAAATCATCTTTTTTAACGATTGACCAGGCCTGGCAAGCCTTCTACTTTTACGATACACATAATCAATCGTAAAAGATGAAATCAATCCTTCTTTTTGCAGCCACCCTACTCGCTGCAGGCGCTTTTGCACAAACCACGGGAATCGGCGGCCGCTTCAAAAAAAGCGATGGAAACGCTATGAAACCGGCAACGCCCAACACTTTTCCCATGATAATCTTTTCCGACCAGGTGCTCATCACCAATCTGACGGGCGGTTCCGACAACACCGCTACCATTGAAATCGAAACGCCGACCAATACCAACGTGGGAGAGTTTCGAAATATGATGAATACCGCTAGCCCGGCCAAAACAATAACTGCATTACCCCAAAAAGTTGCTGTTCCTGCTACAAAAGCAAATATCGGAGACCGGGTGACACAGACGATACAAAAGTCGGCTCCGGCCATCAAAATAACAAGGGCGGAAATCACCATCGCAAAGACCGATCCGGCCCAGTACCCCAAAAATCAGCTGGTAAAGACGATCCTGCTGGAGGACGTAACGGTAGAGAGCTGTACGGACGATGCAGCAACCGGCAAAAGCAAAATAAGACTAAAGGGGAGCCGTATCGGGTGGATCTATTATTCTTATGATAAAAATGGGAATAGCAGCTCCACGAAATCGGGCTGGGATACCGGGACCAATACGACATGGACAAGCTTTTAATTTAAAAACCGGTTCATGAGAAAAATAAGGCTCATCGTCTTTATCCCCCTGGCCCTATATTTTGTACCCTGTAAAGCGCAGAGCGATGTAGAGCTCAACAGAGATTCCGTCATAGGCTGGCAGTATGTAAGCAATCCCCTAAACCCAAAGCCGGTTTATAAACCCATCAAAAGCCAGTATGCCGATGGGGCTGTTTATTCCGTATGGCAGCAACAGGCTTCGGACATCCTGATCGGCTGGATACAGCAATCTTATCTGCCCCGTGGGTTGGTGATGCGTACCATTGCCAAAAACGATGAACGCTGGTATGTAGATAACAATGGGCCATTGCATAGCTATGGCGTAAACTTTCTAGGTTATTCGGCATCGTTTTCACATGGGAAAATAGACCTCCGCTGCTGTGAACAGGGGGAAAGGCTGCAGGCAGGGTTCAATGATTTTCCGGGTGTATCTATCAAAGGCTTTAATCCGGGGGGCGTTTATTTTTTTGCCGAGCAGGCCCCATTTACAAGCGGCGACGATGAATCGCTGCTGTCCAAAGAAGGAATCGACAAAAAAGTCCAGCCCAGCCTATACGGCTTTCGCACCTACCTGGATCATTATCACGACAATGGCCAGCAAATTTTCAAAATCAACGTCGTGGTTCCTAAAAATGGGGAATGGCCATTTAAACCGGTGCTGGTAAAAGACGCTGTAGCCTATATTCAACAGCAACTGGCGGCTTATCCGGGCATTCTACAAAAAAATCCTTACTCGGCGGAGCCCGTAAAAAAAGCCCTGGAAAGATTAAAGCCCTATTACGAGGAAGTGGTAAAATTAAACGCAAACTATAATTATAGCAGCGCCATCAACGACGACAACGGCCACTACCTGCTCAACCCCGAAGCCATTATAAACGGGAAACCGCTCAATAAAACATTTCCCGAATACAATCTGCTTGTTTCCACCACGCAGCAAACCGTCGACCAGACAAAAACGGACAACCCGCTTTGGCTGTCTGTCAATCTGACGCCAACAAACGTAACATTACAGGGAAACCCTGCAAAATTCGATACAAAGTTCGGTACGGGAATATCGCATATGGTGTATTCTTTGCTG
>JAFDYG010000409.1 GCA_018267545.1 Bacteroidota bacterium | reverse complement strand
CAGTTGAACGGGTTGATGGAATTGACCTTTGAAAGAATGGTCAGCCCCTCCGGCGCGGGCTCGGTGGAGTATTGTGTAGTACCCGGAAACATAAAGTCAGGATACTGCAAGGAAAACGAATAGATGGAACAATCATAGCCTTCGGCGATAAATTCCCTTGCCAGCCGCTGGTTAAAGGTCGCAAGACCGCCCCGCAATGGATGACCCGGTCCCAGGATGACGACGGAACCTTTCATTATTCGATGCCCAGTTTTTGTTCGATCAAATAGGAGTTGCGGCCCGGTGAGTTACGGGAGATCAGCTCCGCGACAAATCCTGTCAGGAACAGCTGTGTTCCCAGCACCATGCAGGTAAGAGCGATATAGAAGGACGGTTTGTTGGTCAGCGTAAAAGTCGACATATTGTTGAACTTCGACACAAGCAGGTAGATCGCTTCGACAAAACCAATCAAGCCGCAGAGGACTCCTACCGGTCCGAAGAAGTGCATGGGCCGCTTGCCATATTTACCGACAAAGGTGATCGACGCCAGGTCCAGCAGTCCCTTCAGTCCCCGGCCCAGACCGCCGAACTTGGTATATCCGTATTTCCGGGCCCGATGCTCCACCACTTTTTCACCGATCCGCCTGAAACCGGACCACTTGGCGATGACGGGGATATAGCGGTGCATTTCTCCATATACCTCGATGCTCTTGACGACCTTGTTGCGATAGGCCTTTAGTCCGCAGTTGAAGTCGTGCAGCGGGATCTTGCTGACCTTGGCCGTAATTCCATTGAAAAATTTAGACGGCAGGGTCTTGGAAATAGGGTCGTGACGGACCTTTTTCCATCCGCTGACCATGTCATACTTTTCTTCGAGAATCATCCGGCGCAGCTCGGGGATTTCGTCGGGGCTATCCTGCATATCGGCATCCATGGTAATGACCACTGCTCCGCGCGCCGCCTTGAAGCCTTCGTTCAGGGCAGCTGACTTGCCATAGTTTCGCTGGAACTTGATGCCCTTGATATTCGGATTGGCGGCCCGCAGCTCCTCGATGACTTCCCAGGAACGATCTGTGCTGCCGTCGTCGACCAGGACCACTTCGTAGGAAAGCCCATTGGCCTGGACCACGCGTTCGATCCAGCTACAGAGTTCCGGCAGGGACTCGTCTTCGTTATAGACAGGTATGACGATTGAAATATCCATTCGGCTATTTTATATTCCCCGTAATTGGACGGAGTCCATTTATCATCCTATTCATCGGCTACGCTTTCTTCCTTTTGACGACAGCTGCGATGAGCAGGGAGATAAGGAAAAACACGATGTAATAATAAGCCAGGCCCTTTACGAGACTACCCAGCGAAAAAGGGTCTTCTTTCTTCTGTGCTTCCAGGGTCTGCCTGATCTGGTCTTCCGGCATTCCAAACCTACGAAAGGCTTCCTCTGCATTGGCCGCGATCACACCGGGCAGTTTCGCTTTGAAATTCGTATCGATGACATTCGTCAGCAGCCAGATAAAAAACACGTGCAGCGCAAGTCCCATCACAAACACGGTAAAGCAGCACTTGAGCCCTTCCTGGAAGCTTAGAAAACCTCCGTTTTGTCTCTTTTTTCGCATCGCGGCGGCTACTGCTATTCCTACCAGGACCAGATAGACCAGGTAAACAACCGGACCAACAAAGGTCGCCGGCCCTGAGAGGTAGGTCCCCAGATCGAACAGCATCATCGCGGCTCCCGCAATCAGGCCAAACAAAACAGCGGTGCTTATTTTAGACGTATTGGTCGATGTCATGGCTTAGCTGGCGGATTCGTTTAGTTGAATAGCCGTTCCGTTTACGATCCCCAGCACTCTTCCTTTCAGCTCCGTACCGAAGAAGGCGCTATTTTTCGACTTGGACTTCGTGCCCTTCTCTTCGAGCCGGGTCGTTCCATCGGGCTGGAAAAGGGTTAGAACCGCCTTTGCTCCTTCGCCGATCAGCGGCTGCTCAAGACCGAACAATTCCCGGGGCTTTGTGCTAAACAGCGACACCGTCTGCTCGCTCGTCAATTCCGGAATCGCCGTCCGGACCACAGCATAGGCCGTTTCCAATCCAATCATCCCAGACCTGGCGTATTCGAACTCCAGTACTTTACTGTCGAACTCGTGCGGGAGGTGGTGCGACGCGATACAGTCTACCAATCCATCCTTCACGGCTTTTCGCAGCGCTTCCATCGATGAAGCATCGCGAAGCGGCGGATATACCTTCAGGTTAGTATCGTAGTTCACCAGCTCGGCGTCGGTAAAAAACAAGTGGTAGGGCGTTACCGAACAGCTTACCGCCAGTCCCGATTCCTTCGCTCGCCGGACATACTCCAGGCTCTTGGGCGAGCTGATACCGGTAAAATGTAACCGCGATTCGGTATAGCGTACCAGCTTGATATCCCGGGCTACCATCAGTTCCTCGGCCATCATGGGCTTGCCGGGCAATCCCAGCCGGGTCGAGACGATGCCTTCGTTCATCAGGCCATTAGCGCCTACCGTCTTATCGTCGGGAATCTGGATGATCGTGCCGCCAAAGGCCTTGACATACTGCAGTCCCTTTAACAATAATCCTGCCGATTGTACCGGGCTGGTGCCATCGCTAAAGGCGACGGCGCCGCTGTTCCGCATGTCGTACATCTCGGCCAGGTCTTTTCCTTCGAGACCGCGCGTTACGGCTCCAAGCGGCCAAACGTTAACCGGTAGAGACGACGAGCCTCCGCGGATATATTCTACCTGCGACTTGGAATCGACAACCGGCTTGGTATTGGGAAGGACAAAGACGTCGGTGTAGCCGCCGGCCGCCGCTGCCGCTGCCCCCGTGGTCAGCGTCTCTTTGTATTCGTAACCGGGGTCGTTGAAATGGGAGAAAATATCTACCCAGCCCGGCGAAACGACCAGGCCTGGCTGATGGACGATCTTGTCCGCTTGTGCGGGAAGCTCGCTCCCAATGGCCTTTATATGGCCATTTTCTATTAAGATATCTCTGATTTGCCCGTTGTGAAGGGACTTTGAGTCAATTATTTGCGCCTTCTGAATTAGAATCGTCATTTCCAAAGAATTGCGCGAAGATACCTTATGTTCAGGAATATTCGGCAAACAAATTATCCTTGTAACACCATAGCCATTGCTCGCCCGGTTCGGCCGAAATGATGACCGGATGCCCCGTTTGGTGGAAATGTTTGGTCATATGTTTGGCCCGGGAGTTATCGCAGCACAGGGTAGCGCCGCAGGTCTGGCAGGTACGCAGGTGTACCCAGTCGCCGCCGGTCTTTATACATTCTTCGCAAACCAGCTCCTTGGGGTGTTTGAGCTGCCCGCCGAGGGCCTCCATGTGGGAACAAATTTCATCTGCCATAGGTCGTTGTGGTTTATCGGGCGGGGCCCGAAATTATACTTCTGCCAAATATTTATGTACAAAGCTGATTGCCATCGAACCCTCGCCAACGGCGGAGGCCACCCGGTTCATGGCGCCTGCGCGGACGTCTCCCGCGGCAAAAATCCCCGGGCAGCTCGTCTCCAGCAGGAAAGGGTCCCTGTCCTGTTTCCAGACCTTGCCGAACTGGTCATAGGTCTTCAGCTCCCGTCCCGTCTCGAGGAAACCCTTGTCGTCTTTGATGATGTCCAGCCCGATCCAGTCGGTGAATGGTTTTGCGCCGATAAAGATAAAAAGCGCATTGGCGTGGTGAGTCTTTTCCTCGCCGGAGTCAAGACTTTGGATTTTTAGCTGTTCCAGCTTCCCTTCATTGCCCGACGCACAGGTGATCTCGCTGCAAGGCATGATGCGGATATTGCTCCGCGTAGCCAGCTGGTCGATCAGGTACGCCGACATCGTGCTGGTCAGGTCCTTCTTGCGGATGATGATCGTTACGTTGCTGGCGAACTTAGACAGGTGCATCGCCGCCTGTCCGGCTGAATTTCCCCCGCCGACGACAAAGACCTCACAGCCCTTGAAGGCCGCCGCCTCTGTCATGGCCGCGCCATAGTATACGCCTGCGCCCGTAAAGTCGGGGATGCCCTGGGTCTCCAGCTTTCTATAGTCCACACCCGTGGTGATGACCACGGCATGCGTGTTGACACAGTCCCCATTGTCGAGGACGATCTTCTTATAGCCGTCTTTTTGCGTAATCTCCATGACCGAACGCGGGAGCAATACTTCCGCCCCCAGACGAGTCGCCTGTGCGATGGCGCGGCGGGTCAGCTCGGAGCCGCTCAATCCATTGGGGAAACCCAGGTAGTTTTCGATCCGGGAGCTAGTACCCGCCTGTCCACCCGGGCTTCTTCTTTCTACCAGCAGGGTCTTCAGCCCTTCGGAGGCGCCATAGACCGAGGCCGCCAGACCCGCGGGACCGGCGCCGATGATCACCACGTCATAGATGCTGTTCTTGACGCTGGGGTTGAGCCCCACCTTTTCGGCAACGGCCGTGATCGAAGGACATTTGAGGACGCTGCCGTCTTCGAGGAAGAGCGCGGGCAGGTCTTTCAATAAAATATTATTCAGCTTCAACAGATCCTGCGCCTCCGTGCTCAGCTCCACGTCCTGCCACTGATAGGGGACGAGGTTGCCGGAGAGAAACTCCTTTATCTCGTGCGAGTGCGGGGAAAATTGATAGCCGATTATCTTGAGTCCCTTGAAAGGAGGCCTGTAAGACTGCTGCCAGTCGTCGAGCAGCTCCGTTATGGTCGGGAAGAGCTTGTCCTCCGGCGGATCCCAGGGCTTCATTAGATAATAGTCGAGCTGTACGTCGTTGATCGCCCGGATAGCGGCATCCGTATCGGAATAAGCCGTCAGCAATACGCGCCGTGCGTCGGGATAGAATTCCCGTGCCTGCTGGAGAAAGTCTACACCCTCCATCTCGGGCATCCGCTGGTCGGAAATAAAAAGCGCTACCGTCTCCGACTTGTTCTTCAATTCAAGAAGGCTGTCGAGCGCTTCACGAACGGAGGTGGTGCTCAGGATGCGATAATCGTTGCGATAATGAGCCTTCAGGTCCCGGGTAATTGCCCGTAATACCTGTGGGTCGTCGTCTATAGAAAAAATGATCGGTAAACTCATAGGTTGTCTAATGTTGCAAGTTACACCTTTTGTGTCGAGGGCCGCTTTGTCGATTTAATGGATTCTGTTGCCGATTATTCGGCAATCGGAAAACATACAATAAAAACCGTATTCCCCGGCTCCGAATTCACTTTTATGGAGCCGTGGTGCTGATTGATAATCCGCGACACTACATCCAATCCCATGCCCGTACCCTTGCCGATATCCTTTGTCGTAAAGAAGGGGTCGAATACGCGCGATTTTATCTCCTCCGGTATACCCGGTCCATTGTCGATGATCGATACTTTCACAAACTCGTGGTCTTTCTCGGTCCGGATAACCAGCCGGCCGCGGCCGACGGACTCCAGTGCGTCGAGGGCGTTATCGATAAGATTGGTCCATACCTGGTTCAATTCTCCCACGGCCGCCATGATCTTTGGCAGCTGATGATCGAACTCCCGGACCACCTCGATATTGCCTTTTTTCAGCTTGTACTGGAGCATGGTAAGCGTATTGTCGATGCCGCTGTGGACGTCGATGCGCTCTTTGCCTTTGCCCTGGTCCATGTGGGTGAAATTCTTGATCGACTGCACAAGGTAGAAGATGCGTTTGGACGCCTCCTGGATATCCTGGACCATCCGCTCGGTGACGAGGTTCTGGTTGATCCAGTTGAGGACGGCCGAAAGACTCTTGCGAGGGATGTGCTGGTCGAAGTGTTCCAGGTCTTCGCAGTTGAATCCATATTCGAGAAAGTTTTCGGCGATTTCGTCGCTATTGGCGACGTTGTTCTCGTCGAACCAGTCGCGCAGCTCGTCTTCGAGCTCGGTCTTCTGCATCAGGGTCAGCTTGGGCTTTTCGGTCCGCTCGAGCACCTCGAAGAGTTTGGTCTTTATCACATCCACCTCTTTCGACTCCATTTGAATTTCCATCACCTCTTTAAAAAGGTCGGGCTGCAGCTGCAGATGTTTCCACAAAGACTCCGAGCCGCGGACGATTGCCGCTGCGGGGTTGTTGAGCTCGTGCGCCAATCCCGCAGACAGCTTACCCAGCGCCATCATCTTCTCGTTCTGCTGCTGCATAGAGGTAAAGCTCCGCACCCGATTGGTCATGACGTGGACCAGCGCCTCGGTCAGCTCGTAGTGGTGGCCCGTCATTTCCCGGAATTTCTCCACCGGCAGGGTCATCACATCCGCGGCTTCCAGCACCCTCGCATTGACGCTGGCCGTAGCGCCACGGGAAAAGGGTAGGGCGCCGCTGATATCCTTTGGCATCATAGTAGAAATTTCTCTCATCTCTCGTCCCTGCATCATGTAGATGCGGATCTTTCCCGCCCGCAGGATATGGGTGCCCGCGACGAGGTCTCCGCTTTGAAACAGATAATCGCCTTCCGGCAGGGTATAATGCTGACTATTTTCGACGAGCCACTGCAGCTGAGGCAGCGGCACGTCTTTCAGCACCTCTATAGATTGAAGCCACGTGGCATCCGCAGTAATGGTCGTTTGCATGGGCCCAATGTACCGCTTTAGCACGAGTTGACAAAAATGGACGGCGGCTGTATCGAAAACGTACAATTAATACCGCGATTTGTACATAATTATTTGTATTATAATTTTTTACAAACCCGGCATTGAATTAGCACCGAAACGGAAAACCAAGACATTATGCTTTCTAATTATTTGAAGACGGCGTTGCGTTTTTTGCTTCGAAACAGGACGTTTAGCCTTATCAATATCCTGGGTTTGGCGGCGGGAACTCTGTGCTGCTTATATATAGTTCTGTTCGTGACCGACCAATTCAGTTACGACAAGCAGCACGACAGGGTGGACGAGATCTACCGGGTAACGACCAGGGGTACCGTTTCGGGGGGCTCCCCCTTCCTCACGGCTTATTGCTCGCCTCCGATAGCGCCTACGATGAAGAAGGATTTTGCGGCGGTACAGCAGTTTACCCGGGTATTGGACATGAACGGTTTTGGAGCCAAGCAGCACCTGCTTCGATATAAAGACTCCTATTTCTACGAAACACAGGCCGCCTACGCCGACTCCACCTTCTTCGATGTGTTCCGTTTTCATTTTGTCGCGGGGAACCCCAAGACCGCCCTTTACGAACCCTATACGGTCGCGTTGCTCCGGCCGGTGGCGGAAAAATTGTTTGGCCGCGAAGATCCCGTCGGCAAGATCATCAGCATCGACAACGCATTCGGAAAGCACGACTTCACTGTCGCCGGCGTATTCGACGAGAGCCTGGGCAAGTCTCACCTGCAGTACAATATTCTCATCTCAATGAACAGCGGCGGTATGGGAGACTTTATCCGCAGCAGCGAAGCCTGGGCTACCAATTCGATGACTTCTTCCTACGTTCGGCTGACACCGGGAGCCGATGCGGCGGCACTGCAAAAGCAGCTGCCGGCTTTTATGGATAAGTATGGCGCAGAGCAGCTGAAGCGCTACGGCATGACCAAACAGCTGCTGCTTCAGCCCGTCCGGTCCATCCACACCTCGGCCGGATACAACCACGACGACCATACGGTGAGCAGCAGCTTTCTTTGGCTGCTGATGGCCATCGCCGCGCTGATCCAGGTGATCGCTTGCATCAACTTCATGAACCTGAGCACGGCCCGGGCCGCAAGACGCGCCAAGGAAGTAGGTGTGCGGAAGGTCATCGGTGCGGGCAGGGGCAACCTTATCCGGCAATTCCTGGGCGAATCGTTCCTGCTTTGCCTGCTGGCAGTAATTATTGCCCTGCCGTTATTGCTGCTGGCGCTGCCCTGGCTCAACCAGATCACGGCGTCGGATATCCGGCCGCAATTGTTGCTGGATTATCGGATTGGGCTTTTATTGCTTGGACTCGTTCTTGTGACGGGCTTCGTCGCCGGCAGCTATCCCGCCTTTTATCTCTCCGCCTTCCAGGCGATCCGGGTCATCAAAGGAAACTTCACGAGCCGCGTTTCGGCGTCGGGGGTGAGACGCGGACTGGTCGTATTTCAATTTGTCCTTTCCATCACCCTCATAGCAGCCATCATCGTTATCTATAGCCAGCTCAACTATATCAAAAATAAAGACCTCGGATTCGAGCAGGACCAGAAGCTCATCTTTACCTTTTCTACCAATGACGTCAGAAAGCAGGTTCCCGCTTTTGCCAGCGAGCTGAGAGGACTGGCGGGTGTAAAGACCGCGTCGATGGCCAACAACCACCTGGGCTGGTCGGTACCCAACAGCTGGGTCTATTATGCAAACGGACACGACCCATCCAGCGGACAGGACATCAAGCAGATCTATTGCGACGAAAATTTTGCAAAGGCTAATGGGATCAGGCTTCTCAAGGGCCGCGACTTTGCGCCCTCTGACAGCGCAAAAGTGCTGCTCAATGAAACGGCCGTACGAAAGCTGGGGCTGAACATGGAAAGTGCGGTGGGAACGAGAATCTTCTCGCAACAGGACCCCGGAGAAAAACCGGCCTGGCTCGAAGTCGCGGGTGTTATAAAAGATTTCAACTTCAGCAGCCTGCACGAAGAGATGGGATCTTTTATGCTGCGCTTTGCCGATTCGACCGTACGGCAGTGGACGGACATACGCTCGGACCTGACCGTGAATGCGTCGACCGGCGACTATAAGACACTGCTGGGACAAATGCAAACGCTGTGGGGCCGCCACTTTCCCGGAACGCCCTTCGAATATACGTTTATGGACGATATCGTTCAGCGGCAGTACGCGACCGAACAAATTATGTCGCGGATCATCAACTCCTTTACCCTCATGGCCATCGTCATTTCTTGTTTGGGCCTCTTCGGCCTGGCTGCCTTTAGCGCCGAGCAGCGAAGCAAGGAAGTTGCCATCCGAAAGGTGCTGGGGGCGAGCATCGGCGGGCTGGCGGGGCTCCTGTCGAAAGAATTTCTAAAGCTGGTAGCTATTGCGCTGCTTATCGCCATACCGATCGGCTGGTGGATGATGCAGCGATGGCTGGAAGGCTTTGCCTATAGAATTACGCTGTCGTGGTGGATGTTTGCGCTGGCGGGAGCACTAGCGGTGCTGATTGCGCTGCTGACGGTGAGTTTTCAGGCGATACGGGCCGCGACGGCCAATCCGGTGAAGTCATTGCGAAGTGAATAAAAAAAGCCCCCGCTCAGCGGGGGCTTTTTTTATTCATCTAATTAGTAGGGTAAGATAAAGGTATAGGACCTGCCGGCATTACCGGTGAAAACTAGCTTGAAGTAGTAGACAGCGCCATTGATGGGACAGCTCGTAGCATTACCCGTAGCGTCCAGACCAAAGGTGATCGAAGTCTTTCCGACCGAGTTGGTGAGGGTCGACATACCCGAAGTCAGCTGAAAGCCGCAGCTCTGCTTAACCGTAAGCGGTTGGTCGATCGTCGTGGTAAAGCTGTTGCCGAAACGGTTGGTGCCCCACTCGGAAATGTTGGAAGTAGTGCCTTCGGTATGGGTACCGCTCAGCGCTACGACCAGGCCGCTGCTATATGAATAGCTGCGCTGGCGGGCGATGTGCCAGGTTCTCTGCGTACCGTTGTCGAAAGTGATCGCCATGTTGTCGCTGGTGACGGTATGGATGATCGGGGTAGTGCTGTTGGCATTGAGCGCGAAGACGTTGCCACCGGTGACGTTGGTGTATACGTGCGTACCCGTCAGCTTAATCGTCTTGTTGTCGCTGTTGCGCGTGATGGTCAGGTCAAAGGCAACGGTAATCTGTGCGCCCTTGTCCTTCCAGCGTACACCAGCAGGGATGGTGACGGTAATGGTACCGGTACGCTTACGGTTGATGCCGCAGCCGCCCTTGCCATTATAGATGATTTGCAATTTATGAATAGCATTGGTGGTATCGATCGTAACGATGGCCTCACAAACAGGGGATTTTTTCACCGTATCAACACCCGTTACGGCAACGCCATAACGAACGGCAGGCGCATCGCTGCTTCCGGTAACGGTCGCCTGATCGTTCATCGCCAGGTTGACATCATCAAATGCTGCATCGGTTTCATTCGAAACACGGGTTTGGTCGTCGGATTGCGTTTGCAGATCGGCGTCCGACATATTGGCGGACGTATCCGTCGCGCTTTTCTTACACGCAAACATCATACTCGTAAGGGCCGACACGATCACAAGGCGATAAAGGATCTTCGTTTTCATAATTTTGTTTTAGGTGGTTTTTTAAAACTTAGTTAAATGTTTTCATTAGGACAGACGGTTGGATGGATGGTTTAACGGATGAGAAAAAATATTATTACTTTTTTTATCATATAAGAAATAGCTCATTTTTACGTTACTATAGATGTGAGCTGGATTTGTTCAGCGTGATCCCTAACCCATTGTTGCCCTTTAAACCCTGAGCCCGAATGCGTTCCCTCTTATCCCTGCTCCTGGTCCTGCTTTGTGGCGGGGCATGGTCGCAGACTCTTTGCAAAAGATCATCTACCTTATTCCAATTCGATTCGCATAGAAGCCCGAGAAATTTTACCGAAAAGCTGGGCAATCATCCTCAATTCCCGTTTCTTCAACACGAAAAAGGCATCACTACGCGCGCCTTATTCTTGGAAGCTGCAAAAAATCCAGAAAGTCGACAGAAATATGCGAAGGAGTTCAAGACCTTCGATCAATTGTTACAGGACATCGGGTTTGCCAATGGCTATAAGGGGCTGAAACTTTCGAGTGTCGAAAATCTTTTTATCAATCCTGGAACCATCGGCAACCTGGGTTTCTTCAATAAGGAAAGCAATTATATCTATGTAAAGCTGAATCCTGCGGGTGAAGGCGAAGACGGCATCGCGGCCTGGAAAATCACCGGCCCCAGCGGCTGCTATTTTTATGTTCTTCATACCTGCGGCAACGCCTTCTTTGTCAACGAACCGGCGAACCGCAGCGGGACGGGCTGCTGCCGCGATATAAAATTTACCGCAGAGACCGACACGATAGTGGATGACAAGCCACATGTCCGGCCGCTG
>JAFDYG010000408.1 GCA_018267545.1 Bacteroidota bacterium | reverse complement strand
CGATTTCGGTGGCCATATCGGCGAGCTTGAAGGAGATACCCTGGAAGTTGCAGATGGGCTGGTCGAACTGATGGCGTTCCTTCGAGTATTGAAGGGCGGCTTCGAGGGCGCCCTGGGCGATGCCGATGGAGAGGGCTGCGATCGAGATGCGGCCGCCGTCGAGGACGGTCAGGGCCTGGTGGAAGCCGTCGCCGACTTCGCCGAGGCGGTTGGCGTCGGGGATGCGGCAGTTGTCGAAGATCATTTCGGCGGTTTCGCTGGCGCGCATGCCAAGCTTGTTTTCCTTTTTACCGCCGGTGAAGCCGGGTGTGCCTCTTTCGACGATAAAGGCGGTGGCGTTGCCCTTGGTGCGGGGCTCGCCGGTGCGGGCGATGACGACTGCGATCTGGCCGCTGATGCCGTGGGTAATCCAGTTTTTGGTGCCGTTCAGCACCCACTCCTCCCCTTCTTTGACGGCGGTGCAGCGCATGTTGCCTGCGTCGCTGCCGGTGTTGGCTTCGGTCAGACCCCAGGCGCCGATGGACTGGCCTGAGGCGAGGCGGGGAAGGTATTTTTTCTTTTGTGTTTCATTGCCAAAGGCAAGAATATGTCCCGTGCACAGCGAGTTGTGTGCGGCCAGGCTGAGGCCGATAGCACCGCACACTTTTGCAATCTCCTGGATGACAGTGACGTATTCGATGTAGGACAGGCCGGAACCACCGTATTCTTCGGGGACTACGACGCCCATCAGGCCGAGCTGACCAAGACCAGTAAAGACTTCATGGGGGAAGTGCTGTGACTCGTCCCATTCCATGACATAGGGTTTGATGTACTGATTGGCAAAATCGCGGGCTGTGCGGCCCACCTGTTGAGTGAGTTCATCCAAAGCGAATTCCATGAGCTAGACTTTAGTGTTTGGCCAATTGGTCATTAAAAAAACAGGCAACAACCGATGGGCTATTGCCTGAAACACTGGCAAACAATCGTTATAAAGTTGAATTTCGGCAAAAAAAGTAAAAAACGCGTCTTTTGTGGTCAGATTCATCGTAAAGATAGGCCTTTTTACTAAAACTAACAAACGTTAGTTCACTTATTTCTTAAATTTAGGAACATCCCCATTTTTTATGCAACACGTTTTCAGGCTATTGACGGCTTTTGTCCTCATGGGCATTTGCTTCGGCTGTACACGCTTGGTGTATTCCACTGACCAGTATTTATCGACGTTGAAGACGAAGCGTGAGGTAATAATGTGACTGGGCACGAGTATCAGTCGGTGGATTATTCGGTGCGAAAGCCTTCTACCGGTAAGACGCTTGCGTTGATTGGGGGCGTGATTGCGATTGGGGTGCTGGTTGCGCTGGCTCTGGCGGTGAATAACTTAAAAGACTAATAAAAAACCCCGCGCAAGGCGGGGTTGTATGTGGGGGTATGGATCAACCTAATAGTAGTAACGGTGGTAGCGGGGGCCGGGGCGACGGGCCGGGCGGTGAAAGACCTGCTCGGGTAAGATGGGGCCAAGACCGATGATGAGGCCGGCGTTCAGGCTGAACTGATACATGGAAGAATAGGTGCTGATGCCTCCGCCGGAGCCGTAGTTGCTGAAGAACAGGCTGCCTCCTGCGGCGTCAACCGGTGAGAGGAGCTGGGCCTTCAGCTGGAGGCCGACGCGGGGAGATACATAGATGTTGGTGCCGAGCTGGAAGCCGGCGGCAAATTTTGTAAAGCTGGAATTGAGGTCCGGGCTGATAACGGCGGCTCCGAGCATGGCGCCGATAAAGGGGCGGACGGTAGAACCGGGAATGGTAAAGGATTGTACGGGTCCGATCATGATATAGTCGAGCTTGACGTCGCCCTGCGAATAGGGGCTGTGGTCGTCGTAGTAGTAGAGGCCGGAGGTGGTGCTCATATGGCTATAGAGGACTTCGATGCCGAAGCTGCGATTGACGTTGAATTTGAGTGCGGCGCCGAGGTTACCGTTGCCGTTTACGCGGCCGAAGAGGTCGGGATAGTCGGTACGGCTGGCGAAGGTGTAACCACCCTGGGGGATGAATTCGACGGCCGTTTGTGCAAAGGAGGCGACGGCCAGGAATAAGGCGACGGGCAATAGGATGAGCTTCTTTCTCATACTTTCTAGTTTTTTTTACAACATAATAGACGGCCGGGCGGGGGGAAGGTTTAATGCGGGTTGTTAATCGGATGTTATGCATTGATTACCAATCCATCGTAGGCTAGCTGTGTGCCCGGGGGAAGGGTTGGGGCGACGTCGGCGTATTTGCCCAGCTGGTGGCTGATGTGGGTGAACCAGGCCTGGGGGACGCCGAGCTGGCGGACCTCGTCAATGGCTTCGTTGAGGGAGAAGTGTGAGAGGTGTTTTTCGTGGCGAAGGGCATTGAGGACGATCTGTTCGCTGCCCTTGATCTTTTCACGCTCGGCGTCATCGATGCGATTGGCGTCGGTGATATAGGTAAAATTGCCGAAGCGGAAGCCCAGGACGGGCATTTTCATGTGCCAGACCTGGATGGGTGTGATGGTGATGTCGCCGATGGTGAAGGGGGCGTCGTGGTCGATGTCGTTGAGGCGCAGGTCGGGGATGCCGGGATATTTTGTGTCGGCGAAGGCGTAGGGGAATTCTCTTACGATGGTCTCCTGGGTCATTGCGTTGGCGTAGAGGGGCATGGCCTTTTGCTGAAAGAAGTTGAAGGCGCGAACATCGTCGAGGCCTGCGAGGTGGTCTTTGTGCGGATGGGTGAAGATGACGGCGTCGAGACGGCGGACGTTTTCGCGCAGCATCTGATAGCGGAAGTCGGGCGTGGTGTCGACAACGATAGTGGTGGTGGGAGATTGAACGAGAATGCTGGAGCGGAGCCGTTTGTCTTTCTTATCTGTGGAAGCGCATACCGCGCAAGGGCAGGCGACCATCGGAACTCCCGTGCTGGTTCCGGTACCCAGGAAAGTGATCTTTAATGGTGGCGTGCTCACGCTGTAAAGTTACGGAAAACTTATGGGCCTTATTGTTCTTCGTTTAGCTGGTGGGCAGCGGCTACGACGTCGTCGTAGATCTTTTTTACTTCAGGGCTAAGCGCTTCGGGGACGATCCTAAGCTGGGGAACTATATCGATGAGGGTGTTGATACGGCCTTCCAGCTGGAGGAATTTATTCAGCACCACGACTTTCTTCTGTTCGAGAATGCAATAGCCGCTTTGGAAGTTGCCTCTTTCGTAGCGTACGATGTATTCGGCCTCGTCCAGGATTCGCTCGATCTTGTCGAGAGTGGATTGAGTGATCTTCATCATGGTTATCAAAATTACTACATAATAAGGCGGTTCCGGGAGAATGGGGGTCCCGTTTTTTCCACTGAATGTGGAGAAAAACTATAGATTCTTACTGGTCATTCGAATGACCGGAATGATCATTTCTTCAAGACTGACGCCACCGTGCTGGAAGGTATTGCGATAGTAATTGACGTAATAGTTGTAGTTATTGGGGTAGCAAAGGAATCCGTCGCCGCGGGCGAAGATAAAGGAGGAGTTGACGGTGGGGACCGGCAGGCCTGCTTCCTTGGGGTCGCGGAAGGCGAGCACTTCTTTGGGTTCGTAGTTCAGGTTGCGGCCGTGCTTGTAGCGGAGATTGGTGGTCGTTTGCTTGTCGCCGATCACTTTGTAGGGCGTCTTGACGCGGACGCTGCCGTGGTCGGTGGCCAGGATGAGGTTGATCTTCTTGTCGGCGATCTTCTTCAGGGCCTGGTGGAGGGGCGAGTGTTCGAACCAGCTCGCGGTGATGCTTCGATAGCTGATTTCGTCGCTGGCAAGCTCCTTGAGGACCTCCATTTCGGTACGGGCGTGGCTGAGCATGTCCACGAAGTTGTAGACGATGATATTGAGGTCGTTGTTCAGAAGATTGTGAATATTGTTGACCAGGTCTTGTCCGGCCTGGTAGTTCAGCACCTTGGTATAGGAGAATTTGAGGTTATCTTTCTTCAGCCGCTTCATCTGGGCGCGGAAGAATTCTTCTTCGAACAAATTTTTTCCGCCTTCCTCATCGTCGTTCTTCCACTGGGAAGGGAACTGCTTCTCGATGTCGAGGGGCATCAGACCGGCGAAGATGGCGTTGCGGCTATATTGCGTGGCGGTGGGCAGGATGCTGTAGAAGCTATCCTCTTCCATGATTCGGAAGCTTTCGGCAAAGATGGGCTGGATGGCCTTCCACTGGTCGATACGCAGGTTATCCAGCAGGATGAAGAAGGTAGAAGTACCCTTTTCGACGTGCGGTAAAACCTTAAACTGAAACAAGCTATGCGACATGATCGGTCCTTCTGCCGACTTGGGGTGGACCCAGCTGGCATAGTTCTTCGAGATGAATTTGAAGAACTCGGTATTCGCTTCCTGCTTCTGGGTTTGCAGGACTTCGCGCATCTCCGGGCTGTCGGACTTTTCCATTTCCAGCTCCCAGTAGACCAGCTTCTTGTAGATGTCCATCCACTCGTTGTAGTCGGGGTTGCTGTTGAGAGCCATGAAGAGATTGCGAAACTGCTGCTGATAGGCCGTGGTCGTCTTTTCGGCGACGAGGCGTTTATTGTCGATGATCTTTTTGAGGCTTAATAATACCTGATTGGGGTTGACGGGTTTGATCAGGTAGTCGGTGATCTGGCTGCCGATAGCGTCGTCCATCAGGTTTTCGGTTTCGTTCTTGGTAATCAGGACGACGGGGATCTGCTGGTTGGCTTCCTTGATCTTGGCCAGTGTTTCGAGACCGGTAATGCCGGGCATGGTCTCATCCATAAGGACGACGTCGATAGGGTTATCCTTTACGAAGTCGATGGCGTCAAAACCATTGGTCAGGGCTTTTACTTCATATCCTTTATTTTCCAGGAAGAGTATCTGAGAATGAAGGCTTTCGATCTCGTCGTCTACCCAGAGTATTTTGGCTAGTGGCATATCCCACAAACTACAAACTCCCGGCCAATTTTAATTACATTTGACAATTGTTTTAGACCGTTTTAACAAAACCCAAACAGGAATGGCCCTATTATCGCGTAAGATTATCAATGACCCGGTGTATGGATTTATCACGCTGGACCACCCATTACTTTTAAATATCGTTGCGCATCCATACTATCAACGTTTACGGAGAATAAACCAGATGGCTTTCGCACACCTGGTCTACCCGGGAGCGGTTCACACTCGTCTGCATCATTCCCTAGGCGCTTATCACCTGATGGGGGATGCGGTCACGGATCTCCGGCGTAAGGGCATCGAGATCAGCGAGGAGGAAGAATTGGGTGTAAAGGTCGCCATCTTATTGCACGATATCGGTCATGGTCCTTATTCGCACGCGCTCGAGAATGTAGTTATCCGGGGGGTGCACCACGAAACTTTATCGCTGCTGATCATGAAGGAGCTGAATAAAGAATTCGGAGGGCAGCTGGAAACGGGCATTCGTATTTTTACGAATGATTATCCCAAGCGTTTTTTGCACCAGCTGGTATCCGGTCAGCTCGATATGGACCGGCTGGATTATCTGACCCGGGATAGTTTTTTCACCGGCGTAAGCGAAGGCGTGATCGGTTATGACCGGATCCTGAAGATGCTAGCCGTGGTCGACGGAGAGCTGATGGTGGAGGAAAAGGCGATCTATTCGATCGAAAAGTTCCTGGTCGCGCGCCGGCTGATGTACTGGCAGGTCTATCTGCACAAGACCGTCGTCAGCGCAGAAAAAATGCTGGTGCGGATCCTGGAGCGGGCCAGAGAATTGATCGGTCGGGGAATGGAGGTTAGCTGCTGTTCTCCCGTACTGGATTTCTTTTTGCACGATGTAACAGCGGCCAGTGCTATTTCGTCAAACTCGTCAAATCTGGATAAATTCTGCCGGCTGGATGATTTCGACGTGATGGGGACGATCAAGAACTGGATCTTTCATCCGGACATGGTGCTGTCGGAGCTATCGCGGGGACTTATCGACCGAAAACTGTTAAAAGTCAAATTTCAGGCAACTCCCTTCGACATGGCTTACGTAGAGGGATTGAAAGAGAAGACCAGCCGTCAGCTGGGAATTACGAAAGAGGAAGCGGGATATTTTGTATTTACCGGTGAGGCGGTCAATACCACGTATAATCCGGCCGATGAAAAGATCCGTATTCTGTTCCGGGACGGATCGATAAAAGATATTTCGCAGGTTGACAATGCATTAATCCAGC
Organism: Bacteroidota bacterium; assembly: GCA_018267545.1. Taxonomy (GTDB): domain Bacteria; phylum Bacteroidota; class Bacteroidia; order Chitinophagales; family Chitinophagaceae; genus Puia. The sequence continues at coordinate 229 of JAFDYG010000408.1, read as the reverse complement.
AAACACTGGCAAGCACCGTTAAAAAATTTTATATTTGCCATTTGAGCACAGGTTCGTAACCTTTTTCCTGTAAAACCAGACAATATGCAATTTTCTGCCGCACAAATAGCCATGCTGATCAATGGTAAGACCGAGGGAGACCCGGCCGCGTCCGTGGGTTCTTTTGGAAAGATCGAAGAAGCCGTTGCCGGTCAGCTGGCCTTTCTCGCCAATCCCAAGTATGAAGAAT
>JAFDYG010000407.1 GCA_018267545.1 Bacteroidota bacterium | reverse complement strand
TGCAGCCGGACCAAAAAGTATGGGTTTGAAAAAAATTTTCCCTATCATCTTTGTACTGATCACCCTCTCCCTGATCGGGATCATCTACATCCAGATCAACTGGATTATGACCATGGTCGAGAACAAGCGGGAGGATGTGTACCATAAGATAAATGACGCCGTAGGCCACGTAGGGCAGGAACTGGTCGAACAAAGAAGAACCTCGCAGAGTAAGATCCTCCGGCTCAGACCCGGAACGATCTGGCGCCCTTCCGATCCCTTTCGGATGGAGCTGATGAGGGCTCCTTCGATCGCGGAAAGGTTTACCCCGGAAGAGATCAACGATAAAATCCGCAAACAGTTCAATTCCCTGGATATGAAGAAGCTGAACTTCGAGTTCTCCGTTTCTTCCAACCTCGGACCTTCCGGCCTCAATTTCCGCCCCCCCGAGCTGCAATCCAGGAACTTCCTGCAAGCCCTCGAAGATACCACCAATAAACGCGTTATCTATGCACTGCAGGCTCCCGAAGATTATGATGGAACCGGAACCCTGCCCGACGAGCTCTTGGTCGTGGTCGTTCCTCAGGTGGAAAACCTCGTCCTGGGACAGATGCGTACGATGATCTTCGGCGCTATCTTCTTTACGCTCGTTATTATCTCGGCCTTCTATGTCACCGTCAACGCCCTGCTGCGCCAAAAGAAGCTGAGCGAAATAAAGAACGATTTCATCAACAACATGACCCACGAGTTCAAGACGCCCCTGGCCACCATCTCGCTGGCCGTGGACGCCCTGCGCAACGAGAAAGTTATACAGGATCGCGAGAAATCCGAGTATTTCTCCGGGATCATCAAGGAGGAAAACAGACGCATGAACAAACAGGTGGAAACAATCCTGCAGGCGTCCCTCCTCGACCGCCAGGAACAGCAGCTCAACCTCAAACCCCTCAATGCTCATACCATCATCCAGGAAGCAATGGAAAACTTTCAGCTTCAGCTGGAAGGAAAAGGCGGCCGGTCCGAGCTCCAGCTAAACGCAAAGAACGACCTCCTGGATGCCGACGAGGTCCACTTCATGAACATCATCACCAACCTGATCGACAACGCGGTCAAATACTCAAAGGAAAATCCCTTTATAAAGATCACCACGCACAGTACCACCAAGAGCCTGGTCATCCGCATCGAAGACAATGGCATCGGGATGAGCAAGGAAACCCAACGCCGCATCTTCGAAAAGTTCTACCGGGCCCATACGGGTAACCTCCACAATGTAAAAGGATTTGGCCTCGGCCTGAGCTACGTCAAGACCATCGTCGAAGCCCACCAGGGGAAAATAAAGGTAGATAGCATGGTAGGAAAGGGAACCACGTTTACCCTCGAGCTGCCGCTCAAGCTGGAGTAGCCAAGCGCCTTACTCCAAACGCTGAATCAACGTCTTCAATCCATTGTAGACGCCTTCGAAATATTGTCCTTTCTTAAAAAGGGGAATAAAGGCTTCATCGATCACCTTCTTTGTCTCTGCATTGGGCATCACCTTCTCTATCTCTGCGCCATTCTGGATCCTTATCTTTCGGAACATCTTCGAAACTCCGATTAGTACCCCCTTCCTCCCAACTCCCCACGCGTCCATGGTCTTCATGGTAAAAAAATCAAAATTAGCAGACTGGGCGAGCGCAGTATCGACCGTCAGCACCGCAATCTCGATCGAAGTCCGCTCCTTAAAACCATGCAGCAGCTCATCCAGCGTATCTACCTGCTCGGAAGTAAACAGGTGCTCGAAGTCATTGACATAACCTACTGGACGTGGAATAGTATCCCGCACCGCAGCCCACACAGGCAGCGTTACAAAAAGACAGTACACCAAAATCCAATTCCGTATCATTAATGCGAGGTATTCCACAGTAAACACCCATCCCCATAGCTCAGAAAGCGAAACCCATGCTCCAGCGCATAGGCATAAATTTTCTTCCACTCCGGTCCCACCAGGGATGCAATCAATAACAATAGGGTAGAGCCCGGCTGGTGAAAGTTCGTCACCAATCCCCCCGCAACCCTCCATGTATAACCCGGCGTGATCAGCAGCTGCGTCGTCGTCACCAGCTCCATAAACCCCTGCCGCTCCATCCATTCCAACAGAAACGCCAACGCTTCAAACGCCTTCACCTCACCCCCCATCTCATAGGCATCCCATTGCCGTACGACCAAATCTTCTGCAACAATCCCAGGCTCACGCTGCACTTTCAACCCCAGCCAGTATAAGCTCTCGATGGTCCGCGCCGACGTAGTCCCAACCGGTACCACCGGCCGGCCTTCCTCCAGCGCCGCCCGCAATTCCGAAATCGTTTCCCTGCTCACGGCGATAAACTCGATATGCATCGCATGATCTCCCAGCGTAGCCGCCTTCACGGGCATGAAGGTCCCCGCACCCACATGCAACGTAACGAAACTTTGCCGGATCTTCCGCTCCGCCAGGGAATTAAATACGGCTTCCGTAAAGTGCAGACCCGCCGTCGGCGCCGCCACCGACCCGTCATGCCGGGCATAAATAGTCTGGTAACGCTCGGCATCTGAAACTTCCGCCGTCCGGCGTATATAGGGTGGGAGAGGAATCAACCCCGCCCGGTGCAGTAATTCTGCAAAGCTCATCTCCGCCGGAGACCAGGAGAGCTCGATCAGAAATGCATCTTCATATTTACCCAGAAACCTTGCCTCGAGTACAATATCGCCCTCTTCCTTTCTAAGCACCTGCCCCGGCTTCCACTTCGATACCCCGCCGATCAGACACTTCCACCGAACCTTTCCCGTCTGCGCCATCGCGACAGCGATATTCCCATACTGCGCCGGCGGCTCCAGACAAAAAACTTCGATCTGCGCGCCCGTTGCCTTCTGGAAAATGATCCGCGCTTCCACAACCTTGGTGTTGTTAAATACCAGCTGAGAACCCGCAGGAAGCTCGGCCGCAATATGGCGATACGTAGTCTCGCTGATAATACCGTCCCGGTAGACCAGTAATTTGCTGGCGTCTCTTTCTGCTAAAGGATAATACGCAATGCTCGCGTCCGGAAGATCGTACTGGTATGCTGAAATGGAGATATTTCTGACATTCATATTGAAAAGCAGCTAACTGCCGCCGCCGTAAAATTACGAAAATGTCCCGCACTAAACCTGACTCCCGGCCAAACTCAGGCTGGGATAACCCAGCCCAAAACTATAAGCCCCCGGCTCTTCCACCACCTTCCTCAGAAACAACGCCTTGATCTGCTCCAAATCTGCGGCCCCCGGCGTCTTATCCACCCTGCTCAACAACCGCGTAAACAAAACCCGATACTCGGGAATCATTTTATCCAGGATAATGGGTAGTTGATCGAACAATCCCGCCGATCCATAATGGCCCTCCTGATCGATAAAGACCAAACGGACCCTGAGCAACATAAACACCGCTTCCAGATAGTTGAATAGGATCCCCGGCAGCTCTCCCGGCTTCAGCTCCATCAGCCTGACCCGGCCGATCAGGTAGGAAAACACCGGCATCCAATACTCCTTGCTTGCATACCGCGCCGTCTCCGGCAACGCCGAACAAGGTACCGTAGCAGCTCCCGCAGGAACCTCGAACCTTCCCTCCGGCATACAAAGGACATTCTCCTCACAGACGTCCTCGAACCACCTTTTTTTCACAAATACGGACTCCAATGCCTTGAAAATACCATCGGACAGTCGACGAAGATCGGGTGCAAACCCACAGTGGATCAGCTTTTCCAGCGTAACTGGATGAAAAGATTGGATGTACATACACGAACATTTTTTAGCTGTTTAGTCAAAAAGGCCCCGGCATGCTCTTCTGCTGTCATGCACACAGCAGGGACAACCGGGTAACCTTTCTGTTACGGGCTGGGTTCTATACAAGGTGTAAGGACGGTTATGCTTCACCGTATTGTCGTTCGACGGCGCCATCCGGGGTTATTAACATCTTTAGTCGTGCAAACCTTCCGCAGGGAAACAATCCCCATATTTTGTTTTTATCTTTTTTTCGCTTAATTTTCTGCAAATCGGAACTTACATGCGGCCTGAAAAAACGCTCTCCCTTCCGACCGACACGGAAATCATCGACAACCTTACCCGGGATGGTCACAATAGAAGGAAGGCGGAAGACCAGTTATTCAATGGATTCATCTATTTTGTAAAAGAAGGTATCCGAAAATATTCCCTCGAAGAAGAAGAAGCCCTGGACGTATACTCTGACACCATTATTTCCGCCATAGAAAAGATTACCGGCGGACTTTTCGAAGGCCGATCCTCTTTAAAAACGTACTTATTCCGGATTTTTCATAATAAATGTGTTGACCGTATCCGGCAATTGACGACCAATAAGAACAAGATTCACAGAAACACCGCATCCCCTGACCTCCTGTCCCATCTCTCGGACTCGGCCAAATCCATCGTTCAGCACCTGGTTGAACAGGCGGATTTTCAGTTGTTGAAGGAACGGCTGAGCGAGCTCGGGGACAGCTGCAGGAAAATGCTCGGTCTGTTTGCTGATGGATACAGTGACAAGGAAATTGCCGTAGCTATGGAATACAAAACCGCAGAAGTTGTAAAGACCAGCAGGCTTCGCTGCCTGGAAAAATTACGGCAGTCTTATAACTTACTAAAGCATTGATATGAATAGCCTGGAATACATCGACGACTATTTTAAAGGCTTGCTTACCGACGCCCAAAAAGAAGAATTTGAACGTCGCGTTCAGTCGGACCCTTCCTTTGCCGAAGAGCTGGCCTTCTATATAAACGCCCAGGCCCTGCTCAAGGACGACCTTATCGCAGAGAAAAAAGAACGGTTCAAAGACCTTTACCGGCAGAACAAGTCCGCCGCCAACCCCGCCCTCGCCGCGAACCCCACCCCCGTCAGAAGGCTCCGGCCCTTTGCCATTGCAGCGTCAATCCTGGCGATCGTAGTAGCAGCCTGGCTGATTTTCGGATCACAGCCCGGACCCGATAAGATTGCCGGCCGCTACATAGACACCCAGCTCCGGAACCTGCCCGTCAAGATGAGCAGCGTACAGGATAGCCTGCAAAAAGGCATCACCCTGTACAACAATGGCCAGCTGCCGGAAGCCCTAAACCTCTTTCAACGGATGCTCCAGCAAGACTCCGCAAAAGTTTTGGCGAAAACCTACGCAGGTATTGTTTGCCTACGCCTGCAGGATTACGACAAAGCCCTGGATTATTTTCAACAGCTGGAAGCAGATACCGCCCTCTACAGCAACCCCGCACTGTTCTACCAGTCCATCACCCTGATGAAACGCAATCACCCCGGCGACAGCCAAAAAGCCAGGCAGCTATTACAGCTGGTTGTTGATCGCGACCTCGACAAAAAAGAAGATGCACAGCAATTGTTGCTGAAGCATTGGTAACAAATTATTGACCATTCACCTCTTTCGTTATGAAAAAGATCCTGTCAGGACTCAGGGGAAAGACCCTGTTTTCATTGCTCATGCTGACTGCAATATTGACGCAGACGGCCTGCTACACGACGCACAAGAACTGGGTTAACATCAACTACGTCTTCAAGCCGGGCCTCGACTCCGCCGCCCGCAAAGCCATCATCGACACTATCAAAAGACAGTTCAGCCAGGTCAGCTCCAGCGTAAAGCCCACTCGCGCTGCCCTCTTTGCCAACGTCCGCGATACCTCCAGGCCCAACAGCCAGCAACCCAGCTTCGTCACCAATTTCTACAGCCTTTATCTCAACGAGCAGCTCAAAGGCCGCAAATTCAAAATCAAAAACCCAAAGGAACATTTCTGCTCCTGCAAGGATAGCCTGCTCTGGAACCTGACCGCAGACCTCAAGATCGGCGGCTCTGGCCAGTCCGCACCAACCTCCCCTTCACCGGTTGCCAAGGGTGGGGTAGAAGGTGGCGCCTTCGACCAGCTCGACAACAACGGACGCGTCGGCAAGTCGACAATGCGCGAGCCCGTCCTGGACCTCGCCGGAAAGATCACCTTTCCCCAAACCTTCAACACGGTAGCCGATGAAGTCCTCGCCGTTATCGATACGGGAATCGATACGACTCTTTATGATGGAAAGGTCTACGGTCCCCTGCTGACTTCCTTCGGCGGCAGCGCCATCAACGTCATGCCCGACGCCGACAGCACCAAATACCAGGACGGTGAGGAAGTTCGTCATGGCTCGGCTGTTACGGCCATTGCCCTCCGCGCCTTTTATGAGCAATGCGGTGCGACCAAACAGCTGCCCCGCGTCATGGCGATCAAAGCGCTGGACGATCACGGCTACGGCAGCACCTTTTCGATCAGCTGCGGCCTCAGCTATGCCATCCGCAACAAGGCTACGCTCATCAACGCCAGCCTCGGCTACTGGGGTAAGCAGGACAGCGTGCTGAGCTATTATCTCGAACGTTGTAAGCAGCACAGCATACCCGTCATCGCCGCGGCCGGCAACGACACGCTCCGGCACGAAGGGCCTCTTTGTTCGGATGCTGTAATTCCCAATAATTTGCTGGTTTCAAACCCCAGCTACATGTTCTACCCCGCCTGTCTGAGCAACGACAGCCGCTACTCGGTCATTACCGTGACAGGGATGAACAGCAACCTGAAACCCTGCCGCTTTCAATTCTATTCATCTACTTTCGTCGATATCGGCGTGGTGACACAAGACCCGCTGCCCGGATTCAACTCGGTCAGCACCTTCCCGTCCGATATCTGCTGCGGCTTCCGTCTGCCCTTTATCAATAATAGCTATGCCCTCGATGGCTCGTCCTTTGCGACACCCGTGATCAGCGGACAGATCCTGTATAATATGGTAGGCGTTCCACACAACCAGCCCAATAGCTTCTGGCTCGGAAAACTGTCCACGAGCACGATGCCGTCGGGCAGCTGGTATACCAAGAAAGGAAAATATATCGTCGTCAACTAGCCATGCGACAGCTAATACTCCTGCTGTTGGTCAGCCTGCTGTTAGGAAACAGGGGCCTGTGCGGAACTTGTCCGGACAGGCCCTTGCTGCGTGAGACGATCGCCCGGCTGAAGAGCGCCAAGGCCGCTCCCGACAGCCAGCTCCAGCAGCTGCTTCCCTTTATTCCCCAGCTCGAAGCCTGCCCCCAGCCCCAGGACTCGACCTTTGCCTTCCTGCTGCAGCGCATAGGAGCCCTCTATTACCTGAAAAACGACGTAACTAACGCAGTAAGCTATACGCAAAGAGCTATCCGGCTATTGGGTGAGAAGTGTCCGTCTACGGCCCCGCCCTATCTTGTCAAGTGGTATCACTTCCTGGTGATCTTTTTCAACGCCCTCCACGAAAAAAAAGAATTTCTGTCCGCCATCGACAGCAGCCTGTCTATCGCGCTAAGAAACGATCTCGTCAGCTACAACGTCGTCTTCGATCACTGGCAGAAGACGGGTTATTATTATGATATCGGCGACTACGATCGCTGTTTCAAAAGCGCTCTTTTCAACCAGTCCCTTATCCGGAAGTATGGCTCGGGCGACGATAGCATCCACCTCGTCCTGGGCTGTCTGACCCACATGTACAACTCATTGCACCAACTGGGTAAATACGAGCAGGAAGAGCAGCTGCTCAAGACAAGCATCGATGAATTTACCGCAATCAAAAACGAAGAGGGCCTGGGCATGTTCCTGAACCAGCTTTCGCTCGTCTATCAGCAAAAGCACAGGTACAAGGATGCCCTGGACTGTCTAAAGCAATCGTATGCATTCTATAAGAAGATTAACTACCAGCTGGGCTGCTCCGAAGCCCTCAACAACAGCGGCTACATTTATTTATGGCATGTAAAGGACTATCCCCAGGCGCTGGCCTACTGTCGTCGCGCCCTGGCTTGTCTTCCGGAAAGGAGGTCGGCCGATTCTCTTGCGGCCCTCGAAGCGCTGAACGACTATGACAATATCGCCTGTGCGCAGACGGCCCTGGGCCGGCTCGACTCCGCGCTGTTTTATTTCCAAAAAGCCTTCGACCAGCTGCAGCCCGGAATGAACGAAACTACTCTTCTCCACAGCACCCAGGCACAGGGATACGACGAAAAGCGAGCCGACTATATCCCCAATATGATCATACACAAAGGGGATGTATACTATCGTCTCTATCGGCAAACGGGCCGGCGCGAACACCTGAGCGAAGCCATCCGCGTTTACAAGATGGCCGATCTCTTTCTCGAACGCATAAAGGTCGAACAAGCAGAACGGCTCTCGCAGCTCGTCTTCCGCCGAAACGCCCGGTCCCTCTATGAGCACGCCCTTCGTGCGGCCCTGGCCAAAAATGATGCAGGGGAAGCCTTTTATTTCTTCGAACGCTCCCGGGCTATCCTCCTCGACGATCAGCTGCAGCAGCAGGCAGCCCTCGATGATAATGCCCTGGCCAGCCGGGCCGTTCTCCGAAAGAAGATCAGGAAGCTCGAAAAAGAGATGGAAGGCGTGTCCCCCGACATCGAAGAATATGCAAAGCTACAGACCGACCTATTTGCCGCCGGACAAGAGCTGGATCGCTTCGATCAGCATCTCAGAAAACCAGGCACGTCGATTGCAACCGACCTCGTCAGTCTGTCAGACCTCCAGCGGCACCTCGGTCGGAGCGGCTCGTCCTTCCTCGAGCTATACGCCGGAGATAGCGCCGTCTATTCGCTGCTCGTCACACCCCGAACGGCCCTTTTCAAAGCCGTCGACATAACCACCTTCGATACCCTTGCCCTTGTCTATGGAAACTATATCGCCGACCCCGAGCGGCTCAACCGGGACATGCCCGGCTTCGTCAGGACATCCAACCAGCTCTATCACCTGCTCTTTCCTATCGACAGCGTTCCCCCCGGACGTTTTATGATTTCCCCGGCCGGCACTTATTTCCCTTTCGAGGCGTTAGTCGTCAACACCTCGCCGAAGCATCCCATCTATTTCCTTGAAGACCATCCCGTCTGTTATACCTATTCTGCCCGCTATCTCCTCGATACCGCAGACCAAACCAGTCCAAAGGAGGCGAAACAATTCATGGGCATGGCTCCCGTTCAATACGCGTCTTACCTTCACTTGCCGGACCTGCCCGGTAGCAATGGTTCGCTCGACCAGATCGCCAGCTGGTTCGGCCGCCCGGATAAATTCACCACCACCGAGGCCTCCAAGGCGAGCTTCCTGCAAAACTTCTCGAGCTACCGGCTGATCCAGCTCTATACGCATGCTGTCGGCAACATCCCGGGCAAGGAACCGTTGATCTATTTTGCCGACTCGGCCCTGGCGCTCTCCGAGCTGATTCCCGAAAAGAAGCCCTCCACTCGCATCATCGTACTCTCTGCCTGTGAAACCGCCAACGGTGAATTCTTCCAG
>JAFDYG010000406.1 GCA_018267545.1 Bacteroidota bacterium | reverse complement strand
GTGTTGGCGATGGAGTAGGCTACGTTGGCGTTCAGGGTCAGGCGGCCATACCGTTGTTCTCCGTTGAAGCGTAGCGTAGTCTTGTCGTAGCCGGTCTTTCTGATCAGGCCTGTTTGGTTGAAGTTAGAGCCGGATAGGAAGAAAGAACCGTTCTTCGAACCGCCGGAGACGTTTACGTTATTATCGGCAATGAAACCGTGCTGGAAGAAGTCGTTGATGTTGTCGTGGACGGTATCGGTTGCGGCTACCTTGGGACCCCAGGAGTTGTAGGTGATGTTGTTGAGAACTCCGTTGCTGGCGTAGAGGCCGGTTCCGAAGGTAGTTTGGGCTTCGGCGAGCCGGTTAGCCCAGGAGGTGCTGGCTTTGCTGGCGATGCTCACCTTGGCCGCGCCTTCGGCTCCTTTCTTGGTGGTGATGATGACGACACCGTCGGCTGCGCGTGAGCCGTATAGTGCGGCTGCTGCGGCGCCTTTCAGGACCGAGAGGTTTTCGATGTCTTCGGGGTTGATGTCCATCACGCGGTTGGAGTAGCTGGTATTGCTGCGGGACATACCATCGGTTCCCGTGTTGCCGGGAACCGTGGTCGAGTTGTCATAGATAATTCCGTCGACGACGAACAGGGGCTGGTTCTGCCGGCCGTCCGAGGTGGAGTTGCCGCCGCGGATGGTGATCGTTGCGCCTGCGCCTGCTGCGCCGCTGGATTGAGTAATATTTACACCGGGAACTTTACCGGCCAGGGAGTTGACGACGTTGGTATTCTTGTTTTTCATCAGCTCCTGGGCGCTGAGGTCGGAGACCGAATAGCCGAGGGCCTTGCGTTGTTTGGGAATACCCATGGCGGTAACGACGACGTCGGTCATCTGGCTGGCGTCACCCTTGTTCAGGTGGACTTCCATGCCGGATGCAGCTTTTACCTTCTGGTTCGCGTAGCCGATGAAGCTAAACTCCAGGGTGGCGCCTGGCTGTGCCTTGATGGTGAAATGTCCATTATTATCTGTAGCGGTGGCAACTTTTGTACCGCTTGCTCTGATCGTTACGCCTGCCAGTGGGATACTATCCTCTGAAAGCACGGTACCGCTGATGGGAACCGTTTGCGCGATCAGGTTGTTCGTAATCATGACAAGCATGATCACACTAAAAAGCTTCCATTTTCTCATTGCGTTTACTTTTTGGTTTTTTTATTTAAAATCTTATACGGTTCGGCTTGCGCCAGGCATTGGTCGTTAGCGGATGGAGGGAGAGGATTGTAGTAGCTTTTTTTTCAGAGGGGGTTCGGAGGGATAGGGAGGTTTCGGAGCGATAGGAGTCGGTTTATATTACATGAATACCTTTTTTATGATAGGGTTCGAGTCTGGGGTCTTCAGGCGGAAGCTCGGTGATGAGGGTATCGATGTCTTCCACCGGGCATACGTGAAAGGGCTGCGAAGAATTTATCTTTTCAGCGATGGTCAGGCAGATCACTTTCTGGGCGGATTCGATCATGGCTTTTTTGACCTGGACGACTTCCCAGTCGTTGTCGGTGATGCCGAGCTCTGCATCGATGGCGTTGACGCCGAGGAAGCAGATGTCGGCTTTGATCTGCCGGATTTTGCTGATGGCTTCGCCGCCGACGGTGATCTTGGAGTTTTTGGACACTTTATCACCGATGAGGATGACGTCGATGAGCGGGTGTTGGGTATACTCCAGGACGACGGGCAGGCTGCCGGAAATGAAGGTGGCTTTCAGCGTAGGTGGTAGATGCCGTGCGAGCTCGATCAGGGTGGTACCGCCTGTGGTGAGCACGAACATATCATTTTGAATGAGGGGTGCGGCTTTGCGTGCGATGAGTTTCTTTTGGGTGTGTGCGTATACGTGGGTAGGGTGATGGGGTTCGTTGAAAGAAAGGGATAAGGCGCCCCCGTGTACTTTGATGAGCCGTTTGTTGTCGGCGAGTTCCTGGAGGTCTCTTCGAATGGTGTCTTCCGATACTTCCAGCTCCTGGCTAAGGCTGGTGGAAAGCACCTGATTATGAAGGTTGACCTGGTGGAGAATAAAAGCTTGTCTCTCTTGTTTGAGCATTTAGTTTTTGGTTGCGCATGCTAATCTAAGCTAAAAAACTGCAAAAAACCGCAAATGGGGATTAAAAGTTGCAGAAAAGTGCAGGGGTGGCCGCAAAAGCAGGCAGGGCGCCGGGGGCGGCCGTCGTCTGCGGGGCCTCCAGGTTCCAGCTCGGGGACACCAGGCTCTTCAGCCCCGAGGGCGCCGTGTTCCTCAACCTGGCGCCCGACCACCTCGACCGCCACGGCGACCTTC
>JAFDYG010000405.1 GCA_018267545.1 Bacteroidota bacterium | reverse complement strand
GGAGGAGAGTGAGAGGGACGAGGCCTTTGTCCGGCAGCTGGCGGTTATATATGGGCGGGAGGTCTTGGTGCGTCGGTTTGATGTCGAGAAGGTTTCGGTCCAGGCGTCGGCGAGGCAGCTGCGTTATGACTGGTTTCAGTCGATCGTGGCGGAGTGGGGCGGGGGGATTCTTCTTACGGCGCATCACCTGGATGATAATATCGAGACGCTGTTGATGAACTTTTTCAAGGGAACGGGTATTGCGGGTTTGCGGGGAATCTTACCGCGGCATGGTGTGATCGCTCGTCCGCTTTTATTCGCCGGGAAGGCCGCTTTGCATCAGTTTGCGTTGGAGGCGGGGTTGGCCTGGGTGGAGGACAGTTCGAATCGATCGGATAAATATACCCGTAATTATTTTCGTCACCAGGTGATTCCGCTGGTGGAGGAAGTATATCCGGGGGCTTTGCAGAATCTGGCGGACAATCTTGGTCGTTTCAGGGAGATCGAGACGGTCTATCGGCAGGCGATCGATCAGGAATTGAAGAAGCTGCTGGAGCATCGGGGCGGTGAAGTTTTTGTGCCGGTGCTGAAGCTGCGCCGATCGAAGTTTCTTTCGACGGTGGTGTTCGAGTGGCTTAAGGAGTATGGTTTTTCGGCACAGCAGACGGGGGCCGTCGTTGGGCTGTTGGACAGCGGTTCGGGGAAGTATGTTTGTTCTCCTACGCACCGGGTGTTGCGGAATAGAAATTGGTTGATCCTTTCTCCTTTGCAGGAGGGGGCGGCGGCCAATATTTTGGTGGAGGAAGGAGATGAATCGGTGGAATTCGAGCGGGGGGAGCTGTTGCTGCGAAGGGTAAAGGGACCGGTGAAGGATGTTTCGGTTGGGAATATGGTGGCGCTGGTGGATGCGAAAGATATCAAGTACCCTTTGCTGCTGCGCAAATGGCGGACGGGGGATTATTTCTATCCTTTGGGGATGCGGAAGAAGAAGAAACTCTCGCGTTTTTTTATCGATAATAAGCTTTCGTTGTTGGACAAAGAAAAGGTTTGGGTCCTGGAAATGAACAAAAAGATTGTTTGGGTCGTCGGCATGCGAATCGACGACCGGTTTCGCGTGGAGGCGGGCACCCGGGAAGTGTTGAGGATGGAATGGGTTAACGCGGGTGCATCATCTCGTTGAGGAAGGTGCTGGCGACTCCGGGATGTACGGCAATTGTAAAGACTATTCCATAGACAGCTCCCCAAAGGTGGGCGTCGTGATTGACGTTATCACCTCCCTTTTTAGACATATAGATGGTAAAAGCCAGGAAGAGGCCTGCGTAGAGAATCGCAGGCATCGGGATGCCGTATACACGAACCACTTCCCAGGGGCGGATGAGGATGACGGCGAACATGACGGCGCAAACGGCGCCGGATGCGCCCAGGCTCCGGTAGTTGTAGTCGTCCTTGTGTTTAAGGTAAGAAGGGATATTCGATGCGATCAGTGCGGTGAAATAAAGTATCGGATAATAGTAGCTCTGTAGTCCCAGCTCTCCCCGGTAGAGGTATTCGAGGCCATTCCTTCCAAAGAAATACAGGGTGACCATGTTGAACAGCAGATGGATAAAATCGGCGTGGATAAAACCGCAGGTAATGAAACGGTAATATTGGCGGCGCATGCTGACGGCGGGCGGCCAGAAGATGAGATCATCGATGATTTTGGAGCTGTTGAAAGCGGCGAAAGATATAAGACAGGTAAGGATTATGATCACCATCGTAAAGGACAACATCGGAATCGGAATTTTTTTTAAAGGTAATCATTTTGCGCAAAAAGAGGAATAGCGTGGAGTGTTAATGTTATTGTGTTTATGCGTGATGGTATTTTTCGTTGCGCAGGATAGTACAGGCACGATAGAGCTGTTCCGCCAGCAGGAGACGGACCAGCTGGTGGGGTAAGGTAAGTAGGGAGAGCGACCATTTGTGGTTGGCGCGGGTTAGAATGGATTCGTCCAGACCATAAACGCCGCCGATGAGGAAGACGAGGTTTTTGGCGCTTTCGTTGCCCCGGGTTTGAATAAACTGGGCTAGTCCTTCGGAGGTCATTTGTTTGGCTCTTTCGTCGAGAGCGACGAGGAAATCGTCTTTGGTCAGCTGTTGGAGGATGATTTCGGCTTCTTTCTTTTTGAGGTCAGGCTGCGAGAGGGTGGCGGCGTTTTTGGGGACGGGGATGAGGTTCCATTCTACGGGGTAGTAGCGGGAGATGCGTTTGGTGAAGTCTTCGATGCCGGGTTTTACGTAGGGTTCGTGGTCTTTGCCGATGGACCAGAGCTGTATTTTCATCCTGTGAAGGTAGGCATTAATCAGCGATGGGTAAGGTAAAGGTAAAGGTGCTGCCTTTGCCTGGGGTGCTGTCGATGTATAAATTACCGTCGTTTCGGGCGATAAACTCTTTGCAGAGCATCAGACCGAGCCCTGTGCCGGATTCGCCGGCCGTGCCTTTGGTGGTGTAGAAATTGTTGAGCTGGATTTTTTGGAGGGCTTCAGCCGGAATGCCCATGCCGGTATCCCGGACGTAGATTTCGGTATGACCATTGGCTCTACGGGCGCCGACTTCGATGGCGCCTTTTTCCGGCGTATACTTGATGGCGTTAGATAGAAGATTGCGCAGGATAAGATTTACCATGTCCTTGTCTGCGAAGGCGACCAGGGTGTGGTCGACGTCGAGAGAGACCCTTATTTTTTTTGCGTCGGCCTGCAGGCGGAGGAGGCGGGTTACTTCGGTCATCAGGCCGGAAATATCGATGGGCTGGGGTTTGACGGCGTCGGTTTGCATCTGGCTGCGCGCCCACTGCAGGAGATTCTCCATGAGGCTGGTGGTATAGGTCAGCTCGGTGACGACTTCGGGTACCATGCCTTTGATCTCTTCGGCGGGAAGGTCATAGGCCTGCATGTTGCGGAAGAGGTTGCGCAGGGCGTAGATAGGGGATTTGAGGTCGTGGGCGATAATAGAGAATAGGCGGCTTTTGAAGGCATTGAGACGGGTCAGCTCTTCGGTTTGTTGCTGGAGCAAGAGGCCGTTTTGAATGATCTCTTCTTTTTGCTGAAGGATGCTATGCTGGTAGCCGGTATTTTCTTTCTTGATGAGGAAGAGGCCGTAGAAGATGAAGCCGAGGGCGAACAGCTGGTTGAAGAAGTAGAACCAGACGTTGGCGAGCGCGAGCTGGTATTTGTAATCTTTGCAGAGGACGGCGAGCACGAAGTAGCTGACCATCGAAAGGCCCAGTGCAAAGAGCATCTGGTCGAGTTCCTGGATAAAGAATACGGAAAGAATACCGAAGAGAATGAAGGAGAGCTCGACTCCCATATTGATTCCCCAGAGGTAGACGATGCCGGTAACCAGGGGGTAGAAGATGAAGTATATGATGCGGGCCAGGTCGTAGCGTCCGCGTTGGTTAAGGATGAGGACGGCGACGCTGATCAGGGCGGGGAGGCAGGCGACGATCCAGGCGGCGAGGGGGAAGTGACGGCTGCTGAGGCTGCCGGCGATGGGGACGATGAGGCCTGCCAGAAGCTGGAAGAAATTTAATTGATTGAAGATGCTCAGCTTTCGTTTTTCGTAGTCGCCGGGGG
The DNA here is from genome assembly GCA_018267545.1 of Bacteroidota bacterium. Taxonomy (GTDB): domain Bacteria; phylum Bacteroidota; class Bacteroidia; order Chitinophagales; family Chitinophagaceae; genus Puia. The sequence goes on along the minus strand of JAFDYG010000405.1, from coordinate 9,146 downwards.
TAGAATCGGAGCCGATGGCTTTGATCTTTTCGAAGAGCTGTCCCGTTGCTTTGATCTTGTTTTGCCAATCGCCGGGCATGCTAAACGGTTTAGCATCCTCCTGGAGAGATAGAGATTTTGAATGAGAGAGGAATTTCATCGGGACATTTATGATATTTTAATGGACCGATGCTGTCGCCCTGCGGGCTCGAGTCATCGGGACATGTTGGGTTTCAATATTAGCCATTAAAATCCACACCGTCAAGAGGACGGCGGGCAAAAGTCAGTGAATCCCGGGCTAATAACGTCGGGGGCATTAGAATATTATTAGAAGTCAATGATTGCCACCGGCTTTGGGGATGAAGGAACTACCTTTGCGGTCTCGCTTATAATTCATTCATTATGAAAATTATCGGGTGGTTACGTTCAAGAGGGAAGAAAGGATTCGACCGGATTCGCAATGAAAAGCTGAAAGACAATCTACTACAGGCCATCCCTTTCTGGATTGGGTCGTTACTGACGGGGCTGGTTGCGGTATTTTATACAAAGCTTTTTGGTCTTGCCGAACGGGGTACGGCCTATATCATCCACTGGCATATGTGGCTCTTTTTTATCGTCACGCCTGTATGTTTTTTGGTCGCCTGGTGGCTTGTAAAGCGATGGGCTCCCTATGCCAGGGGGAGCGGTATTCCCCAGGTTATGGCGTCTATCGAACTGGCGACGCCAAAGTATAATGACCGGGTAAACAAGCTGCTGAGTTTGCGTGTCCTGATCGTCAAGGTCGCTTCGAGCCTGGTTATGGCGCTGGGAGGCGGGATTGTCGGCAGGGAGGGGCCCACGATTCAGATTGCCGGGTCCATCTTCCGGAAGATCAACGAATGGCTGCCGTCCTGGTGGCCGAAGATATCCAAGAGGAATATGATCATGACGGGTGCTGCTGCGGGGCTTGCGGCTGCCTTTAATACGCCGCTCGGGGGGATCGTTTTTGCGGTGGAGGAGTTGACGCGTACCCATATCAGTTACTTCAAGACGGCGCTCTTTACTGCTGTCATCATTGCGGGGTTGACAGCCCAGGCTATGCTCGGGCCCTACCTTTATCTGGGGTATCCGGATGTGGGGCATCTGTCGGGGATGATTTTCTTTGGTGTGGCGCTTGTCGCGCTGCCGGCTGGTTTGGCAGGTGCGGGCATGGCGCAGTGTATATTAAAGCTGTTCCGGTGGAAGGCGGGATTCAAGATGCAGCGGCAGCATGTTTTCTATGTCATCGGCTGTGCTCTGATCGTTGCCGGTCTGGCCTTTTTCGTAGACGAGCGGGTATTAGGATCCGGAAAGGAATTAATGACGACTTCTTTGTTTTCGACCGATAAATACAACAGCTGGTACATGCCTATTCTGCGATGGGCTGGTCCATTGTTTTCTTTTACGACGGGGGCTTCGGGCGGCGTTTTTGCCCCAGCATTGAGTGCGGGCGCCAGTATGGGGGCGACGATTGCCGGATGGCTGCACCTTGGGGGAGCAGACACTAATTTACTGGTACTTGCGGGGATGGTGGCGTTTCTGACGGGGGTGACCCGGACGCCGTTTACCTCAGCGATCCTGGTGCTGGAAATGACCGACCGGCACAACGTTATCTTTCACCTTATGCTGGCCGGGATGATTTCGAGCCTGGTGGCCATGATCATCGACAAGCACTCCTTTTACGATCACCTGAAATATCAGTACTTGCGGGAGATCGTCGGGGATGAGGTTATTGATTCTTCAGATAAAGATTAAAGGTATCTCCCCGCAGGCCGACGCGCATGGCTTCGAGGGCGATGACTTCCACGGGATTGATATTGCCCAGGTTGGCGTTGGCGCCGATCAGGGTAAGGAAGTATAGCTGCTGGTCTTTTTGCGGCGCTTCCCAGAGAATCTTCTCGGCGGGAACCTTGGTCAGGATTTCCTGGACCAGGCCCTCCCGGACTTCACCCGAGTTACGATAAAGGCCTACGGTCCCTGTCTCGCGGGCTTCCGCGACGATATAGGATGCTCCGGCTCCCAGCTCGGCCTGCATGAGCTTGATCCATTGGTAGGGGGGCGTGATGTGCTCACGGTCTTTGTCCTTGGAGCCAACTTCGCTCAACACGACGCCGTATTTGGACAGCTGCTCGATGTAGCGGCATTTTTCCTCGTGGGGAATGTCGATGCTGCCGTCAGAGACTTCGATATAGGAGATATTATATTCCTTGAGGAGGTCGAGATAGTCGCTGAATTGGTTACGGATGACGAAGGCTTCGAACAGCAGGCCGCCGAAGTAGACGGGGATACCGGCGTCCTGGAAGACCTGGATCTTCTCCTTGAGGCCGGCAGTGACCAGGGGGGTACCGAAGGCCAATTTGACGAGGTCTACGTGCGGGCCTGCGCCGGATACGAGATTGCGGGCATCGGCTACGCTGAGACCTTTGTCGTTGACCATGGTCAGACCGTAGGTACGGGGCCGGGCTGTCCGTTCTGGCATCTGAGAAAGATGGAAATTCATAGTTGCAAGATAGTGAGGGTATATGGATTAATAAAACGGGGATTTTATTTAACTTGCATCAAAATTGTCATATGGCGCAGATGGATGCTAAACAGGCGGAAAAGATCTCCAAGGCTCTTTCCGACCCAACGCGGCTGAAGATCCTCAGCGAAATCAAGAAGAAGAACGATTGGCTTTACTGCGTCGATCTATATGACAATATCAATCTGGCACAGCCTTCCATCTGTCACCATCTCAAGCAGCTTACAGAAACTTCGATCATCTTACCGGAGAAAGAGGGCCGCAATATCAAGTATACCATGAACAATGAAGTCATCGACGATTACATTGTTTTTTTACAGGGGCTGAAGAAATAGAGCGGCCGCGCTGGGGAAAAAAATAAATTAATTCATTGAAATGTTTCGATATTTTCCCTATATTTGTATTCTGAAGGGCGAACAGCCCTTTTCTTAGGAAGGATATATTGATGGATTTAAATGAATTAATTAAAAGGTAGTGTTATGAACAACAATTGTGCAACCTGTTCCCCGGTATTCAACGAAAGGTCGAAGAATTTCGATAAGAGCTTTCTCTATACGGTATTGGTATTTGCCGTGCTTTGTGCGGCTTCATATTTTATTAACCGTTAATTTTTTACCCCGGCTGGCGGGAAATGTTAGATTTGATGCATGTCTGACACCAGAAGGGATTTTCTCAAAAAAACCGCTTTATTGACGGGCGCAGCAGGACTGGCCCAATTATTACCCGAATCTATTCAACGGGCGTTGGCGATCGATCCTCCGAAGGGTAGCACCTGGCAGGATGCGGAGCACGTGGTGATCCTCATGCAGGAAAACCGTTCCTTCGATCATGCGCTGGGTACGCTTCGCGGGGTGCGGGGCTATAACGACCCCAGGGCGATCCGGCTGCCCAATCGTAATCTGGTTTGGCTGCAGTCCAATGCTGCCGGTGAAACCTATGCGCCGTTTCGGCTGGATATCAACCAAACGAAGGCGACCTGGATGCATTCGCTGCCGCATAGCTGGTCCAACCAGGTTAATGCGCGTAATGACGGGAAGCATGATCAGTGGCTGAATGTAAAGCAGAATAGCACGCCGGAGTATGCGCATATGCCGCTCACCATGGGCTATCATACGCGAGAAGATCTTCCCTTTTATTATTCTTTGGCCGATGCCTTTACGGTCTGCGATCAGAATTTCTGCTCGTCGCTGACGGGCACCAATCCCAACCGGCTTTATTTTTGGACGGGGACCGTGCGGGAGCAGCAGCACGAGGGATCGCGTGCGCACGTGTGGAACGACGATATGGACTATGGTACGCTGAAGTGGACGACGTTCCCTGAAAGGCTGGAGGCGCTTGGGATTTCGTGGAAGTGTTATCAGAACGAGATGAGCATCGATACGGGCTTCAAGGGTGAGGAAGACCCCTGGCTGTCGAACTTCCAGGACAATCCGCTGGAGTTCTTCGCGCAGTACAATATTCAGCTGCATAAGCGGCATATCGAGTTTTTGAAGGAGCAGAAAAAGGACTTGCCGAAGGGCGCATCCTGGGACCAGCTTTCCTCGCATCATCAGGCACTGCATCGGAAGGCCTTCAATACGAACACGGGAGACCCGCATTATCATCAATTGGACGACCTTTCTTATAATGATGGCGGTACTGAGCGGACGATGAAGGCGCCGAAAGGGGATGTGCTGCATCAGTTTCGTCAGGACGTGCAGTCGGGCAAATTGCCTATGGTGTCGTGGCTGTCGGCGCCCGAGAATTTTTCGGACCATCCCAGCGCGCCGTGGTATGGAGCGTGGTATGTTTCCGAGGTGATGGAAATTCTGACGAAGAATCCGGAGGTTTGGAAGAAAACTATTTTCATTTTAGCATATGATGAGAACGATGGATATTTTGACCATGTGGCTCCCTTTACCGCACCGCATTCTCAGCGGCCGGATACGGGGAAGGTATCGGCGGGAATTGATACGCGGGTAGACTTTATCACGGAGGAGCAGGAGAAGGAGCGGAATGGGTTTCCGGAGAAGTTTGGTCGCGAATCGAGCATCGGACTGGGCTTCCGGGTGCCGCTTGTCATCGCTTCGCCCTGGACGAGGGGAGGCTGGGTGAATAGCCAGGTCTTCGATCATACGTCGACCTTGCAGTTTTTGGAGAAGTTTCTTTCGCATAAGACCGGGCATAAAGTTGTCGAGCCGAATATTTCGGACTGGCGTCGATTGGTCTGCGGCGACCTGACGTCTGTGTTCCGGCCCTGGAATGGAGAGAAGATCGCCAGCCCGGCGTTTCTGCCGCGGAAGGAGTTTTTGGAAGGTATTCACAAGGCTCAGTTCAGGAAGCTGCCGGACACGTTCAAGGCGCTGTCGGCAGAGGAGATCACGGCGTTTAATAATAATCTTTATGCATCGCGGCAGGAGCCGGGCACGCGTCCGTCATGTGCGCTGCCGTATAATTTGTCGGTGGAGGGGAGGTTGAGTGCGGATAAGCAGCAGTTTGAGATAAATTTTATCAACAGCAAAAGTCTTTTTGGCGAAAGGACGGTCGGTGCGCCTTTCAATGTTTATGCCTATGGAGATGGCACATTGCTTACCCGGGCGTATGGCATCAGGGCGGGAGACCGGCTCTCGGATGTATGGAAGCTTGATGGCAAAGGCTATCACCTTTGTGTCTATGGACCGAATGGCTTTTTTAGGGAATTCAGGGGAGATGCTTCGGACCCGGCGATCGATGTACGGCTGGATTATCTGCAGGACAATGGAGTGCTGAGGCTGGTCAATGGTGGTGAGGCTTGCGCGATCGAGATTGTCGATCACGCCTATGGGGTCAGCTATGCCGGAGCCAGGCTGAAGGTGGGAGAGAAGCTCGATATGAGCCTGTCCTTTGGCGGAAGCCATGGCTGGTATGACTTCAGCGTGAGGGTAAAGGGGAAGGAGCACTTCGAGAAGAGGTATGCGGGAAGGATAGAGACCGGAAAGGATAGCATCAGCGATCCGTTTATGGGGCGGACAGTCGCTGTATCGAAATAGAACAGTTTTTTGCGGGATTTTATAGATAGTTAATTGAATGCCAGCGGCTTGTCTGCCTGGCATTTTTTTTGGCTGCTTATTTTTCAAATCTTCTCCGTATGCTGATCAATTTCATCAAGGTCGCTTGGCGCAATCTCCGGAAGAGCAAGGCCTATTCCTTTATCAACATCTTCGGACTGGCGTCAGGGCTGGCCTGCTGTATGCTGATTTCCGTGTATCTGCTCCACGAGCTCAATTACGACAGCTATCAAAAAGGGGCGAAGGATATCTACGGAGTAGGTACGGTCTTTATCAATAACCATAAAGAACAAGTTTCGGCCACTACACCGGCTCCACTGGGGAAGACGCTGAAGAAGGACTATCCGCAGGTCGAAGCGTATACGCATATTCTGCCGATCAGGTTCTTCGAGGCCAAGACGTTGGTGCAATACAAACCGGCTAATGCAGCTCCGTTGTCCTTTTACGAAGAGAGCGGGTTTATGGCCGACTCAAACTTCTTCCGGATGTTCACTTATAATTTTATCGAAGGAGAACCGGCAACGGCTTTGGACCAGCCCAATTCTATTGTCCTGTCGGAGGAAATAGCCCGCAAAATTTTTGGCAGTGCTCCGGCTCTGAACAAGCAGCTCCATGTCAGCAGCGGCATCAATGGCACGTATGATTTTACCGTCAAGGGAGTATTCGGGCCGATAGACAAGCCCTCGCATATCGATGCGCGTTTCTTCCTGTCTTTTGCAGGGGGCGGGATGGAGAATTTTATGCGCAGTCAGGATAACGACTTTGCAACGAACAATATGTTCCATACTTATGTGAGGTTGCGTCCCGGGAGCAATCCGGCCGAGCTGGAAGCCCAGTTCCCGGCTTTTATCGATAAGTATGCCGGTAAAGACCTGAAGGCGATAGGCTTTGAAAAGAGGCAGTACATGGTCTCCTTGCGGGATATTCATCTGCGTTCGGATATTACCCTGACGGTAACCCCGCCAGCCAGCAAGACCTACCTCTACATCCTGGCTTCGATTGCCGTCTTTACGCTGCTTATAGCCTGTATCAACTTTATGAACCTGGCTACGGCCCGGAGCGCCAAGCGGAGCTCGGAGGTCGGGGTCCGCAAGGTATTAGGGGCGGTGAAGGGGTCGCTGATCGGGCAGTTTCTTGGAGAATCGGTGCTGATGAGCTTCTTTGCATTCCTATTTGCATGGGTCTTTACGCTCTTATTGCTGCCGGTGTTCGGGAAGGTGGTGGACCGGCATTTAACGCTGGTGCTGCCCCAGGACATTTCGCTGATGCTGGGTTTTTTGGGACTGGCTCTTTTGGCGGGTTTACTGGCGGGATTGTATCCGGCCTTCTATCTATCTTCCTTTCAGCCGGCGAAGGTGTTGAAAGGGAAGTTCTCCAATTCGCTGGCGGCGATTTCGCTGAGGAAGGGGCTAGTTGTCTTTCAATTTATGATTTCTGTCACGCTGATCATTTCTACGGTTGTCATCAATGACCAGATGGGCTACCTGCGTTCCAAGGATCTGGGTTTCGACAAGGCTTCTCAGATCGTCGTTCCTTTGCGGGGAGATGTAGCCAAAGAGCAAGCGTCCACTCTTCTGAATGAGTTCCGTCGGGATGGACGGGTTATCAGCGCGGCGGCTACCAGCTATTATCCGGGGATTGCCAATCCGGCGGATAACCTGCTGTATCGGGATGACAAATCGGTGGCGGACGCCAAACGTACCCGGCAGAATTTTGTCGACTTCGACTATCTGAGCACCATGGGTATCAAGGCCGTCGCCGGCCGGATTTTTAGTAAGGAATTTCCTGGGGATACGCTCGACCGGATTATTTTAAACGAAAGCGCCTCTAAGGAACTGGGTTTTGCTTCTCCCGCGGAAGCCATTGGACGCAAGGTGCGGAACAACTTCAGGGGGACCACGACTGCTTTCGAAATAATCGGAGTGGTCAAGGACTTTCATTTCGAGGACCTGCACCTTCCGATTACTCCTTATACCTTCCGATTGAACCGGGGTAATTACAACTATATCATCGTGCATGCGCGTCCGGGTGCGTCGGGGCCTTTGCTGGCCTCGATGGGGGCAGCCTGGCATACCATCAATCCCAGCGAACCTTTTGAATATTCATTCCTGGACGAAGATTTTCAGAAGAACTATGCGGCGGACCAACGGCTTTCGGCCATGATCCGGTACTTTACGATAATGGCGATCCTGATCTCGTGTCTGGGACTCTTTGGTCTGGCCAGTTTCAGCGCGGAGCAGCGGATTCGGGAGATCGGCATCCGGAAGGTGCTGGGCGCAAGCGTCGGAGGAATCGTTCTACTGCTGTCGAAGGACTTCCTGAAGCTGGTGGGTGTGGCCGTACTGATCGCGTCCCCGCTGGCCTGGTGGCTTATGAGCCGGTGGCTGCAGGACTTTGCGTATCGAACGTCGATCAGCTGGGGCGTGTTTGTAGTCACGATACTTGCGACGCTGCTCATTACCTTGTTTACGATCAGCTTTCAGGCTATCCGGGCCAGTCTGGCTAATCCCGTGAAGAGCCTGAAGACCGAGTAGATTCTTTCTTTTTGTCTTCTTCTTCCTTCTTTTTGGCTTCTTCCTCTTCCTTCTTTTTCTTTTCTCGTTCCTTCTTTCTGAAGAATCCGCGGAGCAGGAAGTTGTGCTGGGCGGCTTCCATGTTCTCGTCCAGCTTTTTACTGCTGCTCTTCAGATTTTTCATGGTGGTGCTGATATTGGCGGAGAGGGAGGTATCCTTGAGCAGCCTGCCCAGGGCCCCCTGGCCGTGGGTAATGCGGGAGGAGATATCGGCGAGATTGCCGGTGATGATTGCGGCGTTGTCGGCGGATGTCTTCAGGCTGGCCATGATGGCGTCGGTCTCGATGGGTTTTGTAGAGGACAGAGAATCGCCGCTGACGACGGCCTGCTGGCCGGGGGTACCGGCGGTGATGGTTACGACTTTGTCACCCATCAGGCCTTCGGAGCCGATGCTGGCTTTGGCGTCCTTCTTGATAAACTTCTGCACCTTTTTCTGGATGATCATGTCGACCTGGACGGTGGTGTCGGTCACCAGGCTGATGGCGTTGACGGTGCCGACGTCGATGCCGCCGAGGCGGACGTTGCTGCCGACTTTCAGACCGCTGACGGAACTAAACATCGAATAGACGTGGAGGACCGAGCCGAACTTATTCTTTTGCTGACCGATGACGTAGATGGCGGCGATGGCGACCACCAGGGCGATTACGGAGAATACGCCGAGCTTCCATTTATAATTTTTTTCTTTTGGCATAACAAGGTGTTTTTTAATAAAAGAATGTTTTTACCCACTCATCCTCCGACTTCTCCAGCTCGTCATAGCTGCCTTCGGCGTAGACGGAGCCTTCGCGCATCATGATGATGCGGTCGGCGGTGAGCTTGGCGCAGGGCATGTCATGGGTGATGGTGATAGAGGAGATTTTGTATTTGTCTTTCATCTTGCAGATGAGCTCGCTGATCTCGCGGGCGGTGCCGGTGTCGAGGCCGGTAGTCGGCTCGTCGTAGAGCATGATCTCCGGCCGCAGGATCAGGGTGCGGGCGAGGCCGATGCGTTTGCTTTGACCTCCGGAGAGCTTGGACGGCAGCTGGTCG
>JAFDYG010000404.1 GCA_018267545.1 Bacteroidota bacterium | reverse complement strand
CCTTGAATCCATCGATCAAGATCCTGGCCTGTCCCTGGTCTGCGCCGGCGTGGATGAAGGACAACAACAATGCGAAGGGAGGGTCTTTGCAATACCAGTACTATCCGGTCTATGCAAAATACTTTATCAAGTATATCCAGGCGATGAAAGCGGCGGGGATTACCATCGACGCCATCACGCCTCAGAATGAGCCGCTCAATCCGTCGAATGTGCCGAGCATGATGATGCAGGATACGGCGGAGGCGACCTTTGTCAAAAATCATCTTGGGCCGGCTTTGCAGGCTGCGGGGCTCAGCACCAAGATCATCGTCTGGGATCATAATGCCGACCGGCCGGAGTATCCCATCCATATCCTCGCCGACCCTGATGCGGCCAAGTACGTGGATGGCTCGGCCTTTCACCTCTATTCCGGGTCTATCGATGCGTTGAGCACGGTGCATGAGGCCTATCCCAGCAAGAACGTCTATTTTACCGAACAGTGGGTAGGCGGGCCGGGGAACTTTGCGGGTGATCTTGCCTGGCATGTCAAGAACCTGATCATCGGGGCTCCCCGTAACTGGAGCCGGAATGTGCTCGAATGGAATCTGGCCGCGGATGGAAACTATGGACCCCATACGACGGGAGGGTGCACCACCTGTCAGGGGGCGTTTACCATCGATGGGACTTCTGTGTCGAGGAATACCTCCTACTATATCATCGCGCATGCGTCGAAATTCGTCAGGCCGGGTTCGGTGCGGATTGGGTCGAATATCGTCGGGACCTTGTCCAATGTGGCTTTCAAGACGCCGGATGGAAAAAAGGTGCTCATCGTGCTCAACGAGGGCTCGGATACGCAGAGCTTTAGTGTTCAGTATGGGGGTAAGAATTTTGCGACCGACCTGCCGAAGGGGTCGGTTGGGACTTATATCTGGTAAAGGTGCTACCTTTGCGCCCATGACGAAAGTTTATTTGAAAAGGAAGATCAGCCGTCGCGTTGAAAATGGCCACCCCTGGATCTTTGGCAATGAGATAGACAAAGTGGAGGGCGACACGGCCGGAGCGAGCATCGTGGATGTATTCACCTTCGACAAGAAATTTATGGGGCGGGGCTATATCAACCTTCAGTCCCAGATTGCGGTTCGGTT
>JAFDYG010000403.1 GCA_018267545.1 Bacteroidota bacterium | reverse complement strand
GGATATTGTGTTAGCTTTTTTAGGATAAATGATATTCTGGTAAGTCCATGATGTATTTGTATAGTTCCCGCAATCGCTGGTCGACGGTACCGAAGGCCGTCATGTCGGTCGGCGCAGCGAGATAGCTGAGCCAGGCATTGGTCCAGTAAAGATCAGTCGTACCGCCCCCCAGCAGGATCGACTGTTTGAGCAGTGTCGTCGAGCTGTCCGAAAGCGGCGGCCGGAGCAGAACGTTGAGCGAGTCGATGATCAGCTGGTTGGGGTCGTGTGGCGCAGGCAAAGACTTGGCGAAAGCCACCGCATCGATCTGCAGATTGGTCCCATTCAGCATGTCTCCCGTACCGATCAGCTGGTCAGTCAGGAAGTTCCGGAGCGAATAGGTAACGGAGTTGATCCAGAGCTCGTGGTACTGGGGCGACTGGTGATAGGCGTCCCAGCCCGCCACCAGTGGAATGGCCAGGACTTCCTGCTGCAGGTCGGACGCGTGATTGGCGATCAGCGACCAGGCGCTGTACTGCCCCTTGGCGTCCGTGGGCATCTTCACCTGGAATTCACGGCACAGCCCGATCAACATGTCCAGCGGGCTCTTGATGATACAAGCCCCGGAATTGACGAGGTCGTAGAAGTGCTGGCTCTTGAAGAGGACGGAAAGCGTAGCCGTCATATTATATCCGCTGCTGCGCAGCACACTGGCGAGCGGTGTGATGACGTTCGCCTCGATGGTGTCGTCGATCTTATAATAGACGAAGAAGTTATAGAGCTTGCGACAGAGGAATTTGGCGGACTCATCGGTTGCGAAAAGCATATTCAGCAGGATATCCAGCTCATTCACACCCGGCGTACCGGAATAGCCGGTCACGATCTTGTTGTTGTAGAAAACCGAAAAGGTCTTGTTGGTGTCGTCATGGTCGCCAGGCTGGAACAGATAGTTGTAGTTCAGATCTACCGTATGCCCGGTCAGCACGCGAGCCGCAGCCGCCACATCGCTTTGCTCGTAGTGAGAGCCCGAACCCTTTCCGATGGTATAGAGCTCTTGCAATTCCCGGCCGAAGTTTTCGTTCGGAGAAGTCTTGGTGTTGGTGCTGCCGTTCAGCATCAGCAGCATAGCCGGGTCGAGCGTAATAGCCTTCATCAGCGCCGGATAATTCCCGAGCGCATACTTGCGTAAGGTAAGGTATTGGTTATACCAGAGCTCGGCGGGTATGTCGAGGTGCGGCAATGCATTCGGGGCAAAATGGTTGTGCCAGAACAGCGTCATCTTCTCATGGATCGACCGGCCGCAGCTCAGTAGCTGCCCCATCCACCATGCCTGCATGGAACGAAGCCGCCCCGTGTTCATTCCCTCATCGACGTAGGTAATTCCCGTACCTACCCATGTCTGCCACTGTGCGACACCGGTAGGATCGTTCCCATAATTATTCAGCGGCTTGACGGAAGGAACAGCTGTAGGCAACAGTATCTCGTCTACTGCCTGCGACATGGAAAGCCCCTTGAAATAATTGATATCCTGTACCGTGGCGCCGAAAAGCGTTCTCTTCAGCAAGTGGACGACTTGAGGAGTTTCCCAGCTACCCGTATACGGGTCAAGACCTGCCGGGCTACCCGGAAATTCATGCTTCATGGTATATTGAATTATAGCGTGACCCCGAGTCCTTTCGACTCGCGGGTCTTTATTATTTCTGATAAATTGCGATAATGCTGCCGTTGGTAAACTTTACCGTTCCCGCATTGCCGTTCACCACAAATGAAAAATTACCGCTCACCACTCCGTTATAGGTCTTGGGAAACTTATCCAGCTGAACAAAGTTGTTGCTGTCCTTCGTATTATAATAGATCTGTCCTTTTCCATCCGTATAAGTGACCAGCAGATTGTCTCCTTTGAAACAGCCGGTAGTATCGCCGAGAATACGGATGCAGAGAGAACCTTTCTTTGATGAAGTATCCTGGAATTGACCCGAGATAAGCGTAG
>JAFDYG010000402.1 GCA_018267545.1 Bacteroidota bacterium | reverse complement strand
GTTCCTCCGTCAGGTCAAAATACATCGGTAGCCGTAACAAGCACGCAGAAAACCGCTCCGTATTCGGAAGACTCACCCGCTCATGTTCCTTCAAATAATATTCACTCGTATGAAGCGGCACATAATGAAACACCGCCATTATCCCTTTCCGCGACAAATACGCAATCATCTCATCCAGCTGCTCCCGGCTATCCATCAGTATATAGAACAGGTGTCCATTATTAGTAGCATACGCCGGAAGCTCCGGCAGACGAACCCTCCCCGAATCCCTCAACCCAGCGAGACAACCCAAATACTTCTCCCAAAGAGACTTCCGCTTCCCCTGAATCTTCTCCAAATTCTCCAGCTGCGCAAACAAAAACGCCGCCGTCACATCCGAAGGCAAAAAGGAAGAGCCCACATCGACCCAGCTATACTTGTCAACCTCTCCCCGGAAGAATTTGGTCCGGTTCGTCCCCTTCTCATGAATGATCTCCGCCCTCTCGATAAACCGTTCGTCATTGATAGCAATCATCCCCCCTTCCCCGGCCGAAACATTCTTCGTCTCATGAAAAGAAAAAGCGGAAAAATGCCCAAACGTCCCCAACGGCCTCCCCTTATAAAAACTATCGATAGCCTGCGCCGCATCCTCGACCAGGAACAACCCATTCCTCTCGGCCAAATCTACAAGCGCATCCATCTTGCAAGACACCCCCGCATAATGCGTCACCACGATAGCCTTCGTCCTTGGCGTAATCAATCCCCTAATAATGTCTTCATCCAAAACCGGATAATCCTCCCTCACGTCACAAAAAACTACCCTCGCCCCTCTCAGGACAAAGGCATTTACCGTACTCACAAAAGTAAAAGACGGAGCGATCACCTCATCCCCCGGCCTGATATCGCAAAGTATCGCCGCCATTTCCAGCGCATCCGTACATGAGGTCGTCAACAGCACCTTCCGGAAGCCATACCGGTTCTCCAGGAAGGACTGGCACTTTTTCGAAAAAGCGCCATTGCCGGAAATCCTGCCGCTCTCTACGGCTTGTCGGATATATTCCAGCTCGGACCCGGACAGAAATGGCTTATTGAATACTATCGGCTCCATACGACCAAATATAACTCGTTTATCTTACTTTTATTAGGAATTCAAAGCTGCATGACTAACCATATCAGCAAGATCGACACACAACGCTTCGGCTTCGACATAGCCCGGATCGACGACTCCCAAACCCTGCTCCAGCCCGGCTTTCTACAAGAGCTCGAACGCCACGGCGTCCGCCTGGTCATAACCCGGATCCCCACCGAAAAAACGGACCAGATCAACGCCCTCGAGGACATGGGCTTCCGGGTTAAGGACGTACAGATCACCTACCGGCTGGCCCTGAACGAATTTGTCCCATCACAAAACCATCAGGACTTCCAAAT
>JAFDYG010000401.1 GCA_018267545.1 Bacteroidota bacterium | reverse complement strand
CGCTGTCTACGTACGCTTTTATCGAAACATAATCTGGGTCTGCGGGCGGCTGGTTGATGAGCCGGTCGACGGAGATATAGTCGACTCGTTTGGTTGCGGTATCGAGGGCAAGCCAGCCTTCGCTATAAAGGGAGAAGTCCCAGGTGAAGTCGAAGTCGGAGCCCAGGCGAAGGGGCGTTCTGCCGGCAAGGGTGGAGGCTTCGAGGAGGGGAGCGGCCTGGGGGCCGTATTTTCGGATGAAGGCTTTTTTGAAAAGGCTGTCCGGTGTAGACGGGTTGTAAAGCAAACGTCCCCAGAGCATATAGTATAGCCATTGCCGCTCGAAAGCGTATCGCCAGTCGACGGCGCCGGGTTGTTTTGTAAAATAGTCTTTTGCGGGGATATAGGTTTCCGAGCCGATAAAATAACCTCCGACATAGGGTTGGCTGTTGACGGCGAGGTGCTCGCGGATGAAGTTGGGTACGCCCCAGCGCAGACAGAAGAAGTCTTCGTTGCGGGCGGTCCAGACGATTCGATAGGCTTCGGGAAGGGGCTTGAAATAAGTATCGTAGAGCTTCCCGCCGTGAACCTTGATGAGCTTGGTCGTCGACAGCGGGTGAGACCAGTTGTATTTCAGGTCGGCCCAGATGGGACCTTCGATGGAGTCAAGCCTGGCTTGCGCTTCTATTTCCTTCCGGGTAAGCTGTTCGGTGGCGATGCTGGTGATGCCGAGGGAGCCGGTGCCACTGGAAAAGGGGATGCGATGGATAAGCTTTGTCTTGCGGCCGGATTGCTGCATGCCCTTGATAATCGTTTCGCTCATCCAGTCTTCTCTTTGCTGGGGCGTCATGCCGGCCATGCCTTCACCGAGGGTGAGTCCAAAGCCGGTGAGCTCGGGGTATTCCTTTAAAACCTGGGTGACGCATTCACGGGTGTACCGTTTGATGATTTCTGCGGTGTCGCCGTTGACGAAGAAATGGTGCTGGAGATTATCCAATGCTACGTTGTGGGCTTTGGCAAACTCGGGGCTGACGAAGATATTGAAGGGGATGAGGTAGACCTCGATGGCTCTTTCCTTTGCCATACGAAAAATGCTATGGAAGAGGGCTTGCCATTCTTTTAGCTCCTGGTCGGTATACGGACATGCCTCGGGAAAATTTTCCGGTCGGATCATGAAGGTATAAGGATGGAGGTTCCAAAGAGTGAGAATGTTGAATCGATTTTCTGCCATCATGTCGAGGAATGCCTTCCAGAAGAGGGTATCGCGGCAGGTAGAGATGTGCTGGTCGAGAGCTTCACTATGGCGATAGGTATCCCAGGGGAGGTCGAACTTGATGGCGCGAAAGGGGTATGCCGGGTGTTCGGAGGTCGCGGTTGGCTTTTGATGGTTGCGGAGCGTCTCGGCCAGGGCCAGGCTGCCATAGATGAGGCCGCGGGCGTCACCGCCGGTGATGGTGAGGGTTTTTGCGTCGGGCTGGATGGTGTAGGATTCTGCTTGCAGCCGGGAGTCGATGCGTAGCTTGATGTTTTTTGGCAAGTGCCGCCTCGCATAATCGATTGGCTGATTTTGAGCCAGGCTGATCAGGGGACATAAGATAAGGAGGAGGATATTTCTCATGGCTGCCATTGGAGGGCGAAGTATTCGCATCGTCCCCTGGTTTTATTCTCCAGCGCGTGCGGGGTGCCGGAGGTTAGGAATACGATATCGCCGGCCTTGGCCGGATAATATTTACCGCCGATATACATCTGTACTTCGCCCGAGCGGATGAGGATGATTTCTTCGTTGCGGTGGGTATGCGGAGGATGGCTGACCTGTCCTTCGTTGAGAGTGGTGGCGTGCATGTCGATACGGCTCAGCCAGGCTACGGGCCGGTTGAAGATTTGCCGGCTTTCGCCTTTGTCGGTTTGCTTCATGACCATTTCCTTCCAGTCGAGAAGGAAGGGTTGCCCGGCTTTCCGGGCGCGTTCGTGGTCGACACTGCTATAAGACTGGAATTGAAAAGTGTAATAATGACCGGTATTGGATAGGGAGACTTTATCTCCGGCCGGGATCAGGGCTACGCCGCCGGGGCCAAGCGTTTTGGTGGTGCTGTCGGTTGTGACCTTCAATTCACCGTCTTTGACGATGAGCAGGATGTCGGTGAGCGATGAGAGGTTCTGAGGCTGGCTAAGCTGGTCGACGGAAATAGGCGCGAGGTCGCGGGTATAGCCTTTGAGGGTGGTGGCGACCTGTGCGGTGAGGGTATCGGGCCGCTGGCCGTTTGCCCGGGTTGCGATACAGAGTGTGAATACGATCAGTAGGCGATAGGTATATGGCATATTTATGCTTTGACCAGGTATGGCGCTCGCTGGGGGCGTGACAGCATGCTGTTGGCTTCGTCGTCATTCTTGAACTTTTCGGTCACGGGGTCCCAGTAAATCTTGCGCTTTAGCTTCATCGTGATGTGGTGCAGCAGACAGGCGGTGCAGGCCCGGTGTGCCATCTCCGCATTGGTAATGGGCGCTTTCCGGGTGGCGATGCTCTCCAGCCAGTTGCCGTGGTGGTCATCACTCTTATACAAATGTATTTCATTGGGTCCGATCTCCGACTTAATTATAGCGGGGTCGCTGGCTTCGAGCGGTTTGACGCCATTGGCGTCCGGTACGGGGTCGCTGGCGGTAGCGCGATAGTCTCCGCGGGTGACGAAGATCCAGCCTTTCGTTCCTTCGAACTTGACGCCATTCGGCAGCTCGTTGCTTACGACCATCTTTACTCCATTGGCATAGAGGGCTTCGGTACGGAAGATACCATGTACGTCCCAGAGGCCGTGCTGGGGGAAGTCGGCGTGTCCCCAGATCTCGACGGGGCCAGTGTATTCGGTATTCATTCCCCAGTGAGCGGAGTCGATATGGTGGGCGCCCCAGCCGGTGATCATACCGGCGCCGAATTGTTCGCAGCGCAGCCAGCCGGGACGGTCGAATCCGACCTGTGGGTGAACACGTTTCTCGGTATAGTAGACTTCGGGCGTGGAGCCGAGCCAGGCGTCGTAGTTGAGATTTGCCGGGACGGGCATCCTGGGTTCGTCTTCGCCGGAGGGGTCGCCCGGAAGGCCTACGTAGACGGTTTTAAGGTCCCCGATGCGGCCGTTTCGGACCAGCTCTGCGGCGTATCTGAATTGGGTGCTTGACCGCTGCTGGCTGCCGATCTGGAAGATGCGTCCGGACCTTTTGACGGCATCGGCCATGATACGGCCTTCGGAGATAGTCAGCGAAGCCGGCTTTTGCAGGTACACGTCCTTGCCGGCTTGTACGGCGTGGATGGCTGCCAGTGCGTGCCAGTGGTCGGGAGTGCTGATGATGACCGCGTCGATGTCTTTATTGAGCAGCAGCTCGCGGTGGTCATTATAACCTTTTACGCCGTCGAAGGGTTTACCGTTTTTCTTCGTGTAGAATTCGTTGACGAGCTG
>JAFDYG010000400.1 GCA_018267545.1 Bacteroidota bacterium | reverse complement strand
GTTCGTTGATATCGAAGGCCTTCCGGGTAGAAGTACCGTTCTTCAACAGGCTGCTGACGGCGGCAGCTACGCCATTCTTTTTTTCGTACCAGTTGCCCGCGTCGAAGATCCAGTTGATCATCATCGCGTCTACATTCCCCAGGTCGATCGCATAGACTTCCACGCCGTTCGACAGGGTATGTTTCTTATAGGGAGGTAATATCAGCTCGAATTCTACTGCATCCTTGATAGGCGGTGCGACCTTTCTGTTTAGCATATTCTTTTGTTGTGCGGCCATTCTAAACTCCTTTTTCGCTTTGGTAGTACATAGTATTGCTGTTCTTTGCGTCGAAGAGCTCCCGGCTCGTGGAGCGGATCTCTTCCGCCGTAACGGCGCGGTATTTGTCCAGCTCGGTATTCATCATATCGACATCGCCAAGCAATTCATAGATGGCAAGGCTATTTACGCGGTTCATTACGCTCATGTCTTCGAATACGATGGCCGATTCTGTCTTGTTCTTGATCTTCGTCAGCTCTTTCTCCGTGATCAGCTCCGTCTTTAGCTTCTCCAGCTCTTCTTCTATGGCGGCGTCGGCAGCCTCCAGGCTCACGCCCTTGATGAGCTTGCCTTCGATGACGACCAGGCCAGGGTCATTGGACCCGGTATGATAGCAGTCGATCTGGCTGAACAGTTTTTTCTCCTTGATCAGGGATTGGTGCAGACGGGAAGAAGCCCCGCCGCCCAGCACCTCCGTAATGAGGTCCGCCACATAGTATCCCTTTTCGGTGCGAGCCGCCATCGGATAGCATTTGTAGAGCGCGTCCAGCGGAACGTCCGCCTTTACCACCAGCTTACGGGCCTCCTGCTGCCTGGGTTCGACGGGTAGGTTGCGGACATACTTTTCACCCGCGGGGATGTCTCCAAACCATTTCTCGGCCAGCTCGCGCACCTGTTGCGCCGTGACCTTCCCCCCGACGACCAGGATGGCATTAGTCGGACGGTAGTATTTGAAGAAGAAATTCTTTACATCCTGCAGCTTGGCGTTTTCGATATGTGACAGCTCCTTCCCGATGGTCATCCAACGGTAAGGATGCTGTTTGTAGACCAATTCCCGCATCTTGAACCAGGCGTCTCCGTATGGCTTGTTGATGTAGTGCTCCTTGAACTCTTCCATGACCACCTTCCGTTGAACCTCCAGGCTTTTCTCGCTAAAGGCGAGGGACAGCATACGGTCGCTCTCGAGCCAGAAGGCCGTTTCGATATTCTCCGCGGGCAGCTGAATATAGTAATTGGTAAAGTCGTTTGTCGTGTACGCATTGTTTTCTCCTCCTGCCAGCTGCAGGGGGGTCTCGAAATCTTCGATGTGCACGGAGCCTCCGAACATCAGGTGCTCGAAAAGGTGGGCAAAGCCGGTCTGTTTGGGATCTTCGTCTCGGGCGCCGACGTCATAGAGCACATTTACGACAACCATCGGAGTTGAGGCGTCTTCGTGTACTACTACCTTTAAGCCGTTCGCCAGCTGAAATTTTTCAAATTTTATCATAGTTGCACTCCTCTTTATAAAACAAAGGATATGCAATTTAGGGCATGCGGGCCGCTTTGCCGCTATTTTATACTCTTTACCCGCATATAGAGCTGCTGGAGCTCTCCATTTCGCTTGATAATGATCTTGACCCGATCTCCGGTATTTTGTAGTAAGTTCTTGTAAGACTGTATGTTATTGCTAAAATTGTTCCCCACCGCAAGGACCACGTCGTCTTCCTTCAAACCCGCCTTTTCGGCCGGCGACTCCTTCATTACGTCCCCGACGCGGATCTCTCCGTCCACCCAATAAATGCCCAGACCGGTGTACGAGTAGTCGAACTGCTCCCGGTAGTGTGTGTTGGGCGTCAGGTAGATCATCCGGTTGCTATAGTTCAGGATCACGTTGAATCGTCGCAGGATATCGTTCCCAATGAGCCCTCCCAGGTTGGGGTAGGAGGTGACATTGTATTGATCGTCAAAAATATAGGTCGGAACTTTTCGGAACCGGAAGGGCCCGATCCTGACCTCCCGCACCGTCGTAAGCTTCATCGTCGCTTTCCCGCCCAAACCCTGGGCCTGCGTATAATAGCTCTTCTTCCGGCTGTCCAGCAGGGCGCTGTCCGAGACAAAGTCTGAAGAAAGAAGGGTGCAGAGCCCTGCCCCGGTGTCGAAGTAGAACCGGCTGGGGATCTTCTGCGCGTCCGAAACCTGCGCGTTCAGGATCGGCAGGCTGGCGATCACCGGCCGCAGCAGATAGCCTCCCTTGGGATAGCGGAAGGATCCTTTGGAATAGACATTGATCTTCAGGCTGTCATAGTTGATCTGGACGATATATCGGGTAAGGAAGCTATAGCCGATGATCCCATCCACCTTCTCCCCATAGACGCTGGTAAGAATATCGTAGTCGTTGACATGGAAGTTCAGGCTGTCCACGCTAAGCCCCGGCAGGTGAAGAGTCTCGTTGTAGAGGAATTTGACCTGGCGGACGCCGGCGATTCCGAGGATTGTCCGGTCGGAGGGCTGCGGAGTCAGTTTCAGCCGCAGACAGGTCATCGAATCCAGCGAAATGCCTCCGCTTCCCGTATCCAGGATGAAATTCAGGCTGTCGGGGAAGTCTCCCAGCTTCGCTTTTAATATAATGACGCCTCCGGTGAACAGCGAGAAGGAGAAAGTTGTAATTAGTTTTGCCGTTGGCTGAACAAAGGTTTCTTGTGCGTCGGCAGATCGGCCGGACAGTAGGATAAGGCAAGCCATTAAGGTTAGAAAAGGCCGGCAAGCCACGCCCGGTGACAGAAAAGACAGTGCAGGGTGTTTTTTACGGCTAAGCATAAGTTAGTGTTGGTCTTCGCTTATTAAATATAGTACATTTGTCCCTCATTTGTAAATGGATTCGATACTATGAATTTGTCCGAACTGTATGATAGAGCCCTCAAAGGCGAGTTCCTCGATGTCGAAGAAGGAGTTTTCCTATTCGAAACGGCACCCCTGACCGAATTGATGTTTATCGCCGACGAGCGCCGCAAAATCCAGGTCCCGCACGGGAAAGTAACCTGGCAGATCGATCGCAACGTCAACACCACCAACGTTTGCATCGCCAACTGCAAGTTCTGCAACTTCTACCGGATACCTGGCCACGCAGATGCCTATATCACGGATATCGACACCTACAAACGAAAGATCGAAGAGACCTTCCGCTGGGGCGGGGATCAGCTGCTCCTGCAGGGGGGACACCATCCCGAGCTGGGGCTGAGCTTCTATACCACCCTCTTCCGTCAATTAAAAGACCTGTATCCGAACTTAAAGTTGCATACCCTCGGACCGCCCGAAGTAGCGCACATCTGCAAGCTCGAAAAGAAGAGCCACCACGAAGTCCTGTCCGAGCTTAAAAAAGCGGGCATGGATTCCCTGCCGGGCGCCGGCGCCGAAATCCTCGTCGACCGCGTTCGCCGTCTCATCAGCAAGGGGAAGTGCGGCGCCCAGGAATGGCTCGACATCATGCACGAAGCCCACAAGCTGAATATCACTACCTCCGCCACTATGATGTTCGGACACGTCGAAACCCTGCACGAGCGAATGGAGCACCTTATCAAGATCAGGGAAGTCCAGTCCAGGAAACCCGCCGAAGCCAAAGGCTTTCTGGCTTTTATACCCTGGACCTTCCAGGACGTGGATACCCTGCTGACCCGTATCCGCGGCGTACATAACCTCACGACTCCCGAAGAGTATATACGTATGATCGCCATTAGCCGCATTATGCTGCCCAATGTAAAGAATATCCAGGCTTCCTGGTTAACCGTTGGGAAACAAACCGCCCAGCTTTGTCTGCAGGCGGGCGCCAATGACTTCGGCAGTATCATGCTGGAAGAAAACGTGGTGAGCGCGGCCGGGGCCCCCCATAGATTTACCGCAAAGGGCATCCAGGAAGCCATCCGGGAAGCCGGGTTCGAGCCTCAGCTCCGCAATCAGCAATACGAATGGCGCGAAATCCCCTCCGCCATTGAGGAACAGGTCATAAACTATTAAATTCCAATATGTAAGTGTTTACATTGGTTTTTTTTGTAGTTTGTAGAAACTTAAAATTCTGATTTTACGTTCCTATAAACACAGAGACCCTTTTGCATACTCATGAAAAGCCCTTTTCGCAAGTTAATACGGATATCAGTAGTACTATTGGTATTGGTGCTGCTCTTCAACTTCTTCGGATATTATTTCAATCATATAAAATCCCTGGAAAACAAGGAGTTAATTGAAGCTATCAATCGCTCCGGACATCAGCAGGCGCTCAGCCACCGCATCGCCAAGGAGGCCATCCTGCTGCTGAATAACCCAGGCCCCGAAACCTCGGTCGCTTACCGGGACACCCTTACCCGCAAGCTGGAGACCTTCCAGAAAATCCAGCAAGAGCTACAAAATCAGGCGGGCTCTACGCCTTCGCCCGTTCCCCAGCAAATATTCCAGATCAAGCTCCTTCTGTCCTCTTCCCAGCCCTTTTTTCAGTCGATGGTTGCCATCGGCCAGGAGCTGACCCAGGCCGACTCGACCCTGCTGGTCATGAACAAGCGGCTGTATCTCCGTGACCTGCTGTATAGCGAACAGAAGTACAATGCCCTGATGACCGATATCAACCAGCACTATACCGAGCTGGTCCGGGAGAAGAACAGCGAGGTTGCAACGATCGACACCGGCAAGCTAATTTCTCTCATCATCGCTATCGTCGGTCTGATCCTGCTCGTGCTGGAACCCGCGTTCAAGAAAGGAGAAACCAACTATAAGGAGCTGCAGAAGGCCCGCAACGAGCTCCTGAACGAAAAGAAATTCCTCGCTTCCATCCTCCGCTCCCAAACGAACTATGTCATCCGGATAAACCGGACGGGACATTTTACATACGCCAACCCTGCCTTTCTCCGGACCTTCGGCTATACCGAACAGGAAATCCCCCAGGTTCTCTTCTATACCACCATCTTCCCCAAAGACCTCACCCGCTGCCAGCAGGTCGCCAACGACTGCTGGAATAATCCCGGGAAGGTGTTCCGGCTGCTGATCCGCAAGCCCATCGGACAGTCCCGAGAGTTTCTCTGGACCGAATGGGAGTTCCTCGCGCTGACCGACGAGAGCGGACAGGTCAACGAAATCCAGGGCATCGGTCTCAACGTCTCCGAGAAGCTGCAGATGGAACAAGGAAAGGAAGAAGCCATCCGAACCCTGTCTTACGCCATGACCTATGCGAAGATGGGTTCCTGGAAGCTGGACTTCATGAACAACGAGCTTTCCCTCAGCAAGGAGTTCAAGGCCCTCCTCGCCATGGACGAAGAAGACCCGGACAAAATCGCTTTCGACAGCTTTATGCACCTGTACCTCGTCCCCGAAGACTTCAATCTCGTGGCCGAAGAGTTCGCCAGGGCGATACAGCACAAGGAAAATACGGGCTACGAAACTTCTTTCTCCTGCCGAATCATCACCAAGCAGGGCTGGATGCGTTATCTGTCCGTAAAGGGTAAGGTCGTAGACGAACAGATGGAGTTCGGCATCGCCCAGGACATTACCTTCCAGAAAGAAGCCGAGAACGCCCTGCTCAACAGCGAACAAAAGTTCCGGCTGCTGGCGGAGAACTCCGAAGACATCATCAGCGTCCACGCCATCGACGGGACTATCTGGTACCTTTCTCCTTCCGTAACGACCGTCCTTGGCTACGAGGTAGACGATATCATCGGCCGGTCTTTCGAACAATATGTACACCCGGATGACCGTCACAAGTTCCTATCGGCGGATCGTCTTCCGGCCTTTACCGAAGCCACGCTGCACACTATGAGAGCGGCGGAAAGCTCCGACGACGCTATCGACCGCAAGGCCGCCCTCATCGAGAGCAGCATTACCGTCCGCTACCGTATCCTCCGCAGGGACGGCTCCTATATCTGGCTCGAGAGTATCATCAAGCCCATCGTAGACGACGCTGAGCTGGTGAAGCTGATCTGTACGTCCCGCAACATCACCGACCAGCAGATCGCACAGGAGAAGCTGAAGAAGAAAGACCACCTGCTGCACGCCGTCGCCCAGGCCACTCACTCTCTGCTGATCAATACCGACCTCAACCAGGCCATCAACGAATCCATCCAGGTGCTGGGCAGCACGGCCATGGTTAGCCGCGTCTTTATCTTCCAGAACCAGTTCGATAAAGCCAATAATCAGTGGTCCACCTCGGAAATACACGAATGGACCGAACGCCCCGATGACTTCCGTCTGGCCAATCCCGTTGTAAAAAATATCCCTTTCGAAAGCATTCGAAAAATCGTCAGCCCGCTGCAGAGCCGCCAGCCTTTCGTCAGCTACAAGAGCACGGAAACGGACGCTCAGCTGCAAGCCATCTATGACCGGACCGCGATCCTCTCCAGCGTCGCGCTGCCGATCTTTCTAAACGACGGTTTCTTCTGGGGTTTTGTCGGTTTTGACGAGCTGAAGGAAGAACGGGAATGGGACGAATCCGTATTCTCCATCCTCCGCTCCTACGCTTCTTCCGTAGCCGCGGCGATCGAACGCAAGCAGATCGAGGTGCAGCTGGTACAGGCAAAAGAGCTGGCCGAGTCCGCCAGCCACGCAAAGAGCGAGTTCATGGCGAACATGAGCCACGAGCTCCGTACGCCGATGAACGGCATCATCGGCTTCACCGACCTGGTCCTCACGACCGAACTCCAAAAGGCCCAGCGCGACTATCTCCAGAACGTCAAAAAGTCCGCCTACGGCCTGCTCGAAATCATCAACGATATCCTGGACTTCTCGAAGATCGAAGCGGGTAAGCTGCTCATCGATAACACCCTGTTCAAGCTGGACGAACTCATCGAGGAGACCGTCGATATGCTTACCCTCAAGGCCTTCGAAAAGAAGCTGGAAGTGCTGTATCGCGTCGACCCCACCATTCCCTCTCAGTTCATGGGCGACCCCGTCCGTATCCGGCAGATTGTCGTCAACCTGCTCGGGAACGCGATCAAGTTCACCGGCGACGGGGAAATCCAGGTCTCGATTCGAAAAGACGGAAACAACTACAAGCACGAGGGAAAAAATTTCATCAAGCTGGCCATCGAAGTAAAAGACACCGGGATTGGCATCCGCAAGGAGAAGCTGCAAAAGATCTTCGAAAGCTTCACCCAGGCGGATACTTCGACTACCCGCAAATACGGCGGCACCGGTCTGGGTCTTACCATCTCCCGGAGCCTGGCCGAGCTGATGGGCGGCAACCTCACCGTAGAGAGCGAAC
>JAFDYG010000003.1 GCA_018267545.1 Bacteroidota bacterium | reverse complement strand
TATGACATGAGAATACGATTGCTGCTCCCTACCCTGCTCTGTTCTTTTTTTTCGGCACAAGCCCAGCAAAACCTTTCCAGTAGCCCGCAGCAAGGCCTTTGGGCCTACGCCTGGCGCATCTCGGACAAGGAAGCCCTTTATCTCTATACCCACTACATGAAGGACTGGGATAAGAATAACCTGCATACCCTGGTGGATTCCTTTCCTTCCAATGAGCCGAATTCTGCGCTGCCTGCCGGCAACTATCTCTTTGTCCGCGCCGAGGGAAGCAATCTCTCGGTTGCGATGCAAACCATTGGACCGCTTCGGTACGAGCTGCTGAATAATGGTCCGAACGCCGCACTCTCGCTTCATACACCGGAAGGCGCCATTATCCGGGATGCCGATTTGTATATCCGCAAGCGCAGGGTCTTATACGATAGTACTACCGCCTCCTATCCCCTAGGACGCTGGAAGAAGGACCAGCTGGTTAAGATCGTCGACCATGGCGCTCTGTATTATTTCCCTGTGATACACCAGCATGGCGACAACCGCCCCTTCCTACGCTTGCCGCTCTGGCTGCGACGGCTCACCGCCCACCGATATATACGGCGGGCATATAAAATGGGCAGCCCCCGCTTCAACTCCTTTATGGTCTTCGGCAAACCCAAATACAAGCCGGGTGATACCGTACGAGGCAAAGCATTTATCATGGACAAAAAAGGCCGCCCGATCGATCGCCCCCTCGACCTCCGGCTCTACAAGTCATATGCCGAGGATACGCTCCTGATGACCGTCACCCCCTACCGGCCCGGAGGCTACGAGTTTTCCTTTATACTGAACGACAGCTTCAAGCTGACGCTGGACAAAGAATACCGGGTCCAGCTGACGCAGGAAGAGAAGAAAATACGGCGTTCCGCGGCCGCCAGCTCATTTCGTTACGAGGAGTACGAGCTGAATTCGGTCCACTTCGAAGCTCGTACAAACCAAGTGGAGCATGGGCCTGGCGAAGCAACATCGATCTTCCTCCGCGCCAGCGACGAAAACGACCTGCCCATCCCCGATGGCCGGGTCGAATTGACGGTCACCAGCAGCTACGGCGCCGATCATTTCCTGGCTCCACATGTCTTTGTACCCGATACCCTCTGGACCTGGAAACAAAGCCTGGATCCGGTCGGTGAGACCCGTATCATACTACCCGATTCCATCTTCCCAAAGGCCTCGATCCACTATT
Organism: Bacteroidota bacterium; assembly: GCA_018267545.1. Lineage (GTDB taxonomy): Bacteria > Bacteroidota > Bacteroidia > Chitinophagales > Chitinophagaceae > Puia. Next base: position 8,489 of record JAFDYG010000003.1, on the reverse strand, counting down.
CGATCCACTGCGTCTTCTTCAACAGCAATAACGAACGGCACGAGCAATACCTGGAGCAGCACTATCTCTCGGACCGTGGCCGGGTCTTCTTTCGCGCCCATGACGACAGCCTGGATATCGATTACAAACTCGACGGGCGCCAGACTTCCGCACAAGCAACGCTCTACCCAATCGTTGCAGGCGGTATCGAAATCGTGCCCCAGCCGATTTCTCTGCCTGCGCATATGCCCGTCAACTCCTACGTCAACGAATACCAGGTCCGGGTGAAGCAACCGGGAGACGCCGACAGCCTTACCGGTCTATACTTTGTTTATGGCCAACCTCCTTTTTCCTGCTCGTCCAGCCATACAGGAGACTCCATTCAATTTTCGGTTGCCAATCCCTGGCGTCTGCCTTTCTGGTATAATCTCTCCATAGGTGGCCGTGTACTTTTGGAAGGACAGGGCCGGCAGCTGGACTATCGCGCCAAAAGCGTCTCCGACAAGACCTATATCCTGAGCGTCCAATATATGTGGGGAGGAGAGCTTCGCGCCAGGAAATTCCCGATGGCCTATCAGGAACGACGTCTGCAGGTCAATATAAAGGAACCCGATTTTGTCTATCCGGGTCAGCGGGCGACCATCGCTATAGACGTCCGGGACGCAGAGGGCAAACCTGTTGCGGATGCAGACCTCACCGCCTGGTCGTATACCGCGAAATTCACGGACCCACAGCAGCCGCAGGTTCCTTACCTCGGCAAGAACCGGCCCTATCGCCGCTATCAGGACTATAAAATTTCCAGGATCTTCGATACAAAAGAGCTGTCCCTTCCACTGGTTTGGGAACGCTGGGGACGTCAACTGGGTCTGAGCGAGATCGAATACTATAAATTCCTGAATCCTGCGAGTATCTATGTCAACCGGGAAGCCGCCGTCGAACGCGTCACCCAGGTGGCCCCCTTTGTAAGCCGCAAAGGACGACTGATGCCCGTCTTGCTCCTTTACATCGACGAACGCCTGGTATTTTATAGCGGAGCGCAGCAGACGCAGCGATATAGTTTCCCCGTCGACCCGGGAAGACATTCCTTACGGCTACGGATAGTTGACAAGGAAATCCGGCTCGACAGCATCGTGCTGCCGGCCGGCATGAAGACCTTCCTCTGTATCAATGACGACACCGCCAACCGGGCGATCCGTTTTATCAAGATGCCGGATACGCTGGCCCGGCATGAAAAGGAGCTTCTCCGCAGCTCCATGCTATTCCTGGAGAATAGCTTCGACGGCAACTATGCAACGATCCGCCAGGGCTCCGACCGGTACACGCTGGTCAATGGACCAGGAGACGCCAGCAACCGGCTCGCCTATCTCGTAGGCCCCCTGCGCCAGCAGTCTTCGGTCCTTCGCGTAGAAGACCGCTTCGAGCAGGCCTTCGACGTGGAAGGCGGCTATAGCTTTCATATCCAGCAGGGCCTGATCAAGGAAAAACAGTGGCCCTTCTCCTATCCTTTCCCGCCGCTGCTTCCTTACGACCCGAGCCAGCGGCTGCGCGACCAGGGCATGACAAAAGCTGCCATCGATAGCCTCTGGCAGGACTATCTCGATAACCGAAGCGCCAGCCAGGATCTATACCAAAACCCCAACATCAAAGGGACCGAAACCGGAAGACTGGAGATCGGCGGACTCGTGAAACCCGGCCCATACAAAACCCCGCTCTTTATCCGAAAAATCTTCCTCTTTCGATATGACGACCCGGACTACATGCGAATCTACAAAGGCGAAAGCCGGCAGCTGGGAGTAGTTGAAGCAGGCTATTACAAGATGCTGCTGCTCTTGAAAGGAGACGTGTATCTGTTGAAGGATAGCATCCGAATCGTCAAAGGCGGGTTGAATTATTACGACTTGAATGGCCTCGGGCAGCACCCTGCGGACAATTTCAGTCGGGAAATCTCCCGAACCCTGCACAACCTGGAATCCAATTATATTTCCCGGGTCAATCCGGTAAGTCAGCCGATGCAGCGGGTCTTCAACGAACAATATGTCGACGTCACCAAATTTACCAATATGGTATCGGGCAGGGTCCTGGACTCCAAGGGCCTGCCACTCGTGGGTGCCACCATCGGGCTGAAGAATACACGTAACGCCGCATTAACCAATGAAAACGGCTATTTCCAGCTGCGCACGCCGGAAAGAGGAACACTCGTCTTTGCCTATGTCGGGTATGAGACCGTCGAAAAGACAATCACCTCTTTTGGCTTCTACGAGATTAGGATGAAAATGGTCGATATGAACCTCAACGAGGTCATTGTAGTCGGATACGGGACATCGAGGAAAAGAGACATCCTGGAGTTCAAAAGCTCACCTATAAATGCACTGCAAGGGAGGGTACCAGGTATCTTTATCAGTCAGGCGACTGGCCTCGGCGCCGCAGACATGGATGACGTCGCTCCATACCGCGGGAATACGTTTATCAATATTCCCTCCCTCAACGCCCCCATGACCGGCAGCACTCTCCGTACCCAATTCCACGACGACGCCTTCTGGCAGCCCCGCCTCCGCACCGATGCCAATGGAACGGCTTCCTTCTCCGTCGTCTACCCCGACGACATCACCAATTGGAAAACCCTTGCCATTGCAGCTACTGATCACCGGCAGACGGGCATGAGCGAAGGCCGTGTACGAGCCTTCAAGCCCCTTAGCGCCAATCTAAGCCTACCCAGCTTCCTGGTAACAGGTGACCAGGCCCATGTCATCGGAAAGGTGCTCAATTATACACCGGATACCGTCCAGATACGGCGGTGCTTCAGCATCGATCAAAAAGCAAACTACGACGAAACCTTCCGGCTGCTGAATTCGCATATCGATACCTTTACCGTCAATCCTCAAGCGGCAGATTCCCTGCATTTCTTATATACCCTTCAAAAAGACGATTACCAGGACGGCGAGCAGCGGACCATCCCCGTCTTCCCCGCAGGAGTCGTTGAAAACAAAGGCCATTTCGCCGCACTGGAAGACGACACCACCGTTCAATACCGCTTCGACACGGCCCTCGGCCCCGTACACGTCTATGCAAGCGCATCGCTGCTCCCGGTGATGCTGGAGGAGATAGAACGCACACGGTCGTATGAGTATCTCTGTAACGAACAGCTGGCGTCCAGGCTCCTCGCGCTCCTCGAAAAGAAAAAAATTGACCGGCTCCAGCAAAAGGAGTTCAAGGAAGAAAAGAATATCGCAGACCTGATCGCAAAGCTATTACAGGCCCGCAAGGGCTCTCCTCTCTGGGGATGGTGGCCCGAAGGCGCCTCCGCCGCCTGGGTATCCCTGCACGTAACCGAAGCCCTGCTGGCCGCCGAACGAGAAGGCTATATGGTCCAGCTGGACAAACAACCAATCATCGACTATTTGGTCTATGAGGAGGAAAACAAGCCCGGCCCCGAAAGCCTGTTTCGGATCCGGATCCTGCAGGAGCTGGGTGCGAAAGTCAATTACAAAAAATTTATAGATAGCCTCGAAAAGAATTTGAAATATAGAGTTTTACACCAGGATATCCAGCTCCAGGAATTACGATTGACGGCTGGCCTGCCTACCAGGATCGATACCCTGGTCGCCAAGCGCCAGTATACCGCCCTGGGCAACTGCTACTGGGGCGCCGATAGCCTGGCCTTCTTTAACAACTCCGTCCAGAACACGGCAGCCATGTACCGCCTGCTCCGTCAGGCGGGAGGGTATACCGACCTGCTGAGAAAGATGCGCGATTACCTCCTGGAGAAGCGAGGCAGCGGCTACTGGCGGAATACCTACGAGTCCAGCCTGATCCTGGAGACGCTCCTCCCCGATCTGCTCGCAGACGGACAACCGATAAAAGCCCCGGAGCTTCGCATCAACGGTCAGCCTATTTCGGACTTTCCATATCAGGCCCGGCTATCACCCGCCGCGGCGCTAAATATAACCCAATCGGGTAAGCTGCCGGTCTATTTTACCGCCTACCAGTCCTACTGGAATAAAGCCCCGGAAAAGGTAAGCGGGACTTTTGCCGTGCGCAGCTGGTTCACCGAAAAAGGAACCGAAATTCAGCGGCTCAAAGCCGGTGAGCCCGTGACGCTGGAGGTAGAAGTGGACGTCAGTGGCGAAACCAGCTATGTCCTGATCGAAGTGCCAATTCCAGCTGGATGCTCTTATTGTAATAAAGTCCAACCTTATAGCAGTCAGGAAATGCATAGAGAATACCTAAAAAATAAGTTGAGCATCTTCAGCGAGTACCTGAGCAAGGGTATTCACCGGTTCTATGTCCAGCTGCTCCCCCGGTATACCGGCGTCTACCAGCTGAATCCGGCCAAGGCAGAGCTGCAATACTTCCCGGTGCTCTTCGGCCAGGAGGGAATGAAAAAAGTGGCCATCGAGTAGCCCTGTCAACTTGTCACATTCAATCTGTTTTCTACTTATCTTTGCGGTCTAAAACTGAGAAGACAGATGTTGGAATCGTTGAGCACCAAGGTACAGGATGAATCGCGGCAGGGGGAGGCCTACGCTCCTTCCGCTGCGGGTGGACGGGAATACAAAAAGAAGTTTTATATCGAGAGCTATGGCTGCGCTATGAATTTTTCGGACAGCGAGATAGTCGCGTCCATCTTGAACGATAATGGCTTTGGCGCTACAGGTAATTATGCAGAAGCCGACCTGGTCCTGCTCAATACCTGTTCGATTCGCGAGAAAGCGGAGCAAAACGTTCGCCAAAGGCTCCACCTGTTCCGCCAGGTCAAGCAAAGCAAACCAGGCCTTTTGATTGGCGTCCTGGGATGTATGGCGGAGCGATTGAAGGGTAAATTGCTGGAAGAAGAAAAGCTCGTCGACCTCGTCGTTGGACCGGATGCCTATCGCACCCTCCCCAGCCTGATCGAAGAAGCCGAGACGGGTCAGAAGGCGGTCAACGTCCTGCTCAGCCGCGAGGAGACCTATGCAGATATTTCCCCCGTTCGGCTGGACAGCAATGGCGTAACAGCCTTCGTCAGCATCATGCGCGGCTGTAATAATATGTGCGCCTTCTGCGTGGTGCCCTTTACCCGCGGACGCGAGCGGAGCCGGAACGCGGACTCCATCGTCCGGGAATGCGCCGGGCTCTTCGAAAAAGGCTTCAGGGAAGTGACCCTTCTCGGACAAAATGTAGATAGCTACTACTGGCTGGACGAAGCCGCAGACAAGACGGTAACCTTCGCCCAGCTGCTCGAGAAGGTAGCCCTTATCGACCCGCTCCTGCGGGTACGCTTCTCCACCTCCCACCCCAAGGATATCACCGACGATGTCCTGCATACCATGGCCCGCTATGAGAATATCTGCAATTATATTCACTTGCCCGTGCAAAGCGGCAGCACGCGAATCCTGCAGCTCATGAACCGCACCTATACCCGGGAATGGTACCTGGCGAAGATAGACCGCATCCTCTCGATCATCCCGGACTGTGGCCTGAGCACCGACATCATTGCGGGTTTTTGCACCGAGACGGAGCAGGATCACCAGGACAGCCTGAGCCTGATGGCTTATTCCAAATACGACATGAGCTATATGTTCTTTTATAGCGAAAGGCCGGGAACCCTGGCGGCCAAAAGATACGCGGACGATGTGCCGGAGGAGACGAAGAAGAGAAGGCTGGACGAGATCGTCAAGCTCCAGAACCGGTTGTCGCATGAAAGCAACCAGCGGGACATCGGCAAGACCTTCAAGGTCCTGATCGAAGGCGATTCGAAGAAAAGCACAGAAGACTGGAAAGGACGCACTAGTCAGAATAAAATGGTCATCTTCCCCAAGGCTGGCACCAGTGCGGGCAAGGGGGATTATGTCTGGGTAAACATAGAAGATTGTACCACGGCAACACTGATAGGCAATACTGTACAAGAGGAAGTAATACTGTAAAAAATGGAAATTCAATCAATCAAAAACCGGTTTGGCATCATAGGAAACTCCCCGGCGCTGAATTTCGCCTTACAGGTGGCGGCGCAGGTGGCAGGGACCGATCTGACCGTGCTGATCAATGGAGAGAGCGGCGTAGGTAAGGAAGCATTTTCAATGATCATCCACGCGCTGTCGGCGCGCAAGCATAATTCGTTTATCGCGGTCAACTGCGGGGCGATCCCCGAGGGAACCATCGACTCCGAGCTCTTTGGTCACGAAAAGGGTTCCTTTACCGGGGCCGTCGATTCCCGGAAAGGTTATTTCGAGACTGTAAATGGCGGCACCATCTTCCTGGATGAAATCGGAGAAATGCCGCTGGGTACACAGGCGCGGCTGCTTCGGGTACTGGAAGCGGGAGAATTTATCCGCGTGGGCTCCTCGAAAGTGCAGAAGACCGACGTACGGGTCATCGCCGCTACCAATAAAGACCTGCTGGAGCTGACCGAGAAGGGCAAATTCAGAGAAGACCTTTACTATCGTCTCAGCACCGTACCGATCCGCGTACCCGCGCTTCGCGACAGGAAGGAAGACATTCCGCTGCTGTTCCGCAAATTTGCCGTCGATTTCGCCGAACGCTATAAAACGGCCCCGGTACAGCTGGACGAGGACGCGAAAAATCTGTTAATAAACTACTCCTGGCCTGGTAATGTCAGGGAATTGAAAAATATTGCAGAGCAGATTTCCGTTCTATCGGAAGATAAACACGTGACGGCACCCGGCCTGCGTCGTTTTCTTCCCGAAACGACCGGCGGCACGCGGCTACCGATGGTCATGCCTTCCAATGGCGCCACCTCCAACGGCAGTCCCGAGTTCGCTAACGAACGCGAAATCCTGTATAAGCTTTTCTTTGATATGAAGAAGGACGTGACGGAGCTAAAGAAAATGTTCCTGGAGATCATTCAGAATCCTGCCATGGCGCAAACACAGCACGCGGCTTTTCTGAACGAGCTAAAGGAGCTGAAGCCCGCCGAGATGTTCCAGCCCCCGGCTATCGCTGCCGCACAGCCGATGGTCATCCACAACAATACCAATGGGCATGAGGACATCCACCATCACGAAGAAGTAGAGGAGTCCCTCAATATCATGGATAAGGAAAAGGAACTGATCGAGAAGGCGCTGAAGAAACACAAGGGAAAACGGAAAGATGCTGCGTCTGACCTGGGTATCAGCAAACGAACTTTATATCGCAAATTAAAAGAATACGATATTAATGAATAAATCCATTGGCTTCCTCTTGCTTGCCGCCAGCCTGGCTCTATCCTCCTGCAAGATCTATTCGTTCAAGGACGTTTCGATCCCCGCCGATGTGAAGAGCATTCATATCGGGTATCTCGAGAACCGGGCCCGCCTGGTCAACCCGCAGCTGGCGCCGCAGCTGAACGACAAGCTCCGTCAGAAGATCAACAACCAGGCGTCGAAACTTTCGCAGGTCCAGACTTCCGACGCCGACTACGACGTCAGCGGCTGGGTATCCGACTACAGCTACACCACGTCGGGTATCTCCAACCAGGCGCCTTCCAGCAACCGTCTAAACGTTACCGTTCATATCGTCTTTAAAAACCACCTCGACCCCACAGGGAAGAAAGTGGCGCCCGCCGATTTCGAAGCGGACGTGACGCGCAACTTCGATTTTGCCGCCACGCTCTCCATCACAGATGCCGAAGCGCAGCTATTGCCGACCGTAGTTAGCAATATGACCGACGAAATCTTTAACAAGCTATTCTCCAACTGGTAGACGAACGTCCAATGAACCAACCTATGCAACCAATCATTCAGCATCTTTTTCAGACATCCAACCTCGGTGAGGTCTCTCGTGAACGCCTGGATTCCTTTGTACAGGAATACCCTTCTTTTGGCATTGGACACTACCTGCTGTCCCGCAAGCTGCGGGAAGAAGGCGCGGACAATTATGGGGAAGAGACCCAGAAAACCAGCCTCTACTTCTCCAATCCTTTCTGGCTGCAATGGCTGCTGGAAAGCGGCGAAGAGATGAGTCATTCACAGCCGGTGACGACGGCGCGTACGATCACACCCTCTCCGGCTGAATCGGTAGAAGAAGCGATAGAATCCACTCCGCCGACCACTGAAATCGCTCAATCCCAGCCTGTAGAGGAAGAGCCCGTAGGCACCTCCATCGTCAGCCTGGCCGAAGAAGCCCTGGCAAGCGAGGCCCCCGAAACTAAAACAGGATCGGTCGTAACCCTGGCCGAAGCCGCCGCTGCGGATAATGAACCGACGGCCGCCGAGCTGCTGCTGCAAAGCATCCAGGAAGCAAAGGGGCTGCGGGATTCCCTGCACCAGATCAACGAAGATTTTAATATCGGCAAGCCCGCCCTGCCCGAAGAATCTACCCCCTTCGAAGAACCCATCAAGGACGAAGAGCCGCCCTTTGTGCTCGATGAAGCACCAGCCGCAGAAGAACCACCTGCTGATGCGCCAGCACCTGCCATCGAACCCGAGCCCGAGGTAGCTCCAGAGCCCGTGATAGCCACAGCGCCGGCTGCCGAACCCTCCCTCGTCTTCGAACCCTACCATACCATCGACTATTTTGCCTCCCAGGGCATCAAG
>JAFDYG010000039.1 GCA_018267545.1 Bacteroidota bacterium | reverse complement strand
TCCTCTTCGACGGTAAAAATCTAAACGAATGGGTCAAAGTCTCCGACGGCGCCCCAGCCGACTGGATAGTCTCCGACAACGTCCTTACGGTCAATAAAAAAGCCGGAAACATCCAGACCAAACGCAGCTTCACCAACTACCAGCTCCACCTCGAATACCGCATCCCAGCCAACATCACCGGCGAAGACCAGGCCCGCGGCAACAGCGGCATCTTCCTCGCCTCCATCGGCAAAGGCGACGCCGGCTACGAGCTGCAAATCCTCGACAACTATAACAACAAAACCTATACAAACGGCCAGGTAGGCAGCGTCTACAAACAAAGCGTACCCCTCGCCAACCCCTGCCGCAAACCCGGAGAGTGGCAGACCTATGACATCGCCTGGGCCGCCCCCACCTTCAACGAGGACGGCACCGTGAAAACGCCCGCACGCGTCACCGCTTTCCTCAACGGCGTCCTCGTCCAGGACAACTTCGTCCTCCAGGGACAAACCCGTTACCGCGGCAAACCCTACTACCAGCCCCACGGCCCCTCGCCCATCAAGCTCCAGGCCCACGGCGACAAGAGCGAACCCATCAGCTTCCGCAACATCTGGGTCCGCCCTTCCCCCTTCTAACTTATAAAAACGAAAGCCCCCGCAAGGGGGCTTTCTAATCTAATCTCATGAACACCATCCAAGGGATCATCTTCGACCTCGACGGCACCATCGGCAATACCCTTCCCCTCTGCATCCAGGCCTTCCGTCAATCCATCGAACCACTCGCCCTCAAGCAGCTCTCCGACCAGGATATCATTGCCACCTTCGGCCCCTCCGAAGAAGGCACCATCCAAACCCTCATCCCCGAACACTACGAACAAGGCATCGTCAACTACCTGCAATTTTACCAGGACCTCCACGACCTCTGCCCCGCCCCCTTCCCCGGTATCATCGACCTCCTCGACCAGCTAAAAGCAAAAGGAGTCCGAATCGCCATGGTCACCGGCAAGGGCAGGCACAGCACCGTCATTACACTGGAGAAATTCAAGCTCGACAACTACTTCGAATATATCGAGACCGGCTCCCCATCAGGCCCCGTAAAAGACCAGGGCATCGCCGCAGTCCTCGCGCAATGGTCCGATCTGAATAAGAACTCCATCCTCTACGTCGGCGACGCCCCCAGCGATATCACCGCCAGCCGCAAAGCCGGCATACCCGTCATCGCCGCAGCCTGGGCCCAAACAGCCGAACCCGAAAAGCTCCTGGCCCAACAACCCGACCAGATCTTCTATACCATCAACGCCTTCGCCGACTGGCTCCAATCCCTCCTCCCCGACACTCCCAATCCATAACCCCCAGAGCCGCGCACCATCATCGCACCGGCCGCAACTTCGCCACCCATCCCCCTCCCGGCGCCAGGTGAACCTTCACCTTCGTCCCCGCAGCAACCGCAACCGTCTCCTTCTTATAATCCGTCCCATCCCTATCCGCATTGATCCCATCCTTCATCACCTCCATCTGATAATTCCCCGCCGGCAAAAACGACAGATCGACAACAACATCCCTCTCCGACCAATCTCCCATCGCCCCCACCCACCAATCCGTCCCCTTACGACGGGCAACCGCCACCCACTCCCCAACCTTCCCATCCAACGCCACCGTCTGATCCCAAACCTCCGGCACCCCCGCAATAAAATCCACACTCTCCTTCTCCCGCATATAATTCGTCGGATTGTCCGCCAGCATACTAAACGGAGCCTCATAAACGACATACATCGCCAGCTGATGACAACGCGTTCCCTGACTCATCGGCTCAGCATTAACCGACCGAAAATTACGCTTATTGGCATTCTTCATCGCCCCCGGCGTGTAGTCCATCGGCCCGGACAACATGCGTATATACGGTATCGTTACATCATACCCGGGAAAATCATCATTCGCCCACTTGGCGTTCTCCATCCCCCGCACTCCTTCAAAATTCACCACGTTCGGAAACGTCCGCTGCAGTCCCGTCGGCTTATACGCCCCATGAAAATCCAGCATCAGGTGATAACGAGCCGCAGCAGCCGACATCCTGTAATAGAATTGAACCAGCTTCTGATCATCCCTATCCATAAAATCGATCTTGAACCCCTTGATGCCCAGCCGCGAATAATACCCCAACGCCTCATCGATCTTTTGATCGAGCGGCAGCCAGCCACCCCACAACCAAACCCCGACATTCTTCTGACGCCCATACTCGATAATCCCGGCCAAATCGATCTCCGGAACGATATTCATAATGTCTTTACTATCCGCCCACCCCTCATCCAACAGGATATAAGGAATCCGATTCGCCGCGGCAAAATCGATGTAATACTTATACGTAGCCGTGTTAATCCCCGCCCTGAAATCCACATGCGAAATATTCCAGTCATTCCACCAATCCCAGGCCACCTTCCCCGGTTTAATCCAGGAAACATCACTGACCCTCGACGGAGACGCCAGTCTATAAACCATATCATTATCGAGCAGCTCTTTATCATTATCGGCAATCACCAACACCCTCCACGGAAAACTCCTCGTCCCCGCCGTAGTAGCAATATAATCGCCCCGCCGAACCACCAGCGACTGCAGCTGATTATGTCCTCCCTGCTTCTCCTCCAAAGGATAAGGCGCCTGCACCCCCGACAATCCCGTAGCGCTCCCCTTACCCGGCCCGACAAACATCCCCGGATACTCCTCCAAATCCGCCTCCAGTATCCCCACCTTCACCCCTGCATCCACCAGCACCGGCAGGAAAGCCAGCGTATCTTTCTTAAAGGAAGAAACCGGAATATGCTCATACAAGCTCTCGAACGAAGTAGAATAAATATCCGGCCGCCCATGATTGATGTAAGGAATCCATGCCATATAATCCGAAGGAAAATTAAAATCCGCCGTCTCCGACAACACCACGAGCGAATCCTTCCGATGCGTAACAAACCGGTACGCCACCCCATCATCATACGCCCGGAAAATCACCCCATCCGTCCCAGCCGTAACCGTAAGCTGGTTATAATGATCCCTGACACTGTCCTTCTTATAATGCAACGTCGCAATAGACTGATTCACCGACTCCTTCTTCACAGCCACCCCCTTCACAAATCCCAATTCCCCACCGCGAAACTTCATCCCCAAAGAAGAAGGCGCCAAAATCACCTTCCCCCCACGACTAACCGACCACTGCAGCTGCCCACCCGTCGCCGGCGCACCAGCCACGCCCGCACCCGGCGCCCCCACTATCACCTGCACCACCGTCTTCCCATCCGGAGAAGCTACAGAAAAAGTCTTAGGCGCCTGCGCCACCACCCCCAACGCCATTCCCAAAAGCAGTAAAAAAGCCAAAAGACCCGGTAAAAAGACCAGCAATTGCCTAAAAACCT
>JAFDYG010000399.1 GCA_018267545.1 Bacteroidota bacterium | reverse complement strand
CGTCAACAAGCTCCAATCCCAGGAAAAGGAGCTTAAGAAGGAAATGGCGGCCAAACAAAAACAGGACCTTCGTCTCGCCGGCGCCATCACCGCCGCCATCCGCCGCGCCCGTGACCTGGCCATAAAAGAAGAAGCCAAGAAACGCGCCGACGCCAAGGCCGCCTCCGACAAGGCTGCTGCCGATAAAGCCGCCACGGCCAAGACGTCCCGCCCCGCCGCCAATGACGAGCCGGTGACGCCCGCCACCCTCAATACCATCAAGTCGGCCAACAAAACCGTCTTTACCACCGACGAAGACCTCCACCTCTCCGGCGACTTCGAAAAGCACAAGGGTCAGCTGCCCTGGCCCCTGTCCGGCACCGTGAGCATGGCCTTCGGTCCCCACGAATACATCAAAGGCATCTACCACAATAACCAGGGCGTCACCATCGACGTCGCTCCCGGCACCTCCACAAAAGCCGTCTACGAAGGCGAGGTGACTGGTATCTTCAATATCGGCGACGTCCAGTGCGTCATTCTTCGTCACGGTAAATACTTTACCGGTTACAGCAATCTTGCCAGCGTCACCGTCAGCAAGGGGCAGCACGTACGTCTTGGGGAAGTGCTTGGCCGGGTAGGGGAGATTGGGCAGCTGGAGTTTCTGCTGTCGGATGAGAAGGGGAAGTATTTTGACCCGGAGAAGTGGTTGAGGAGATAGTGGTCTCTCTATAATTTATTGATTATTAATGTAAATCGCTTTTTAAGGGTTGCGAGAATGTCTTTGGAGTCCCATTTTTGTTCATTATATTTGAGTGTTCATTTTAAATGAACGTGAAGAAAAAATGAACAATCGATGATAACGGAAACGAAAATAATCAGCGAGGCCATTGAAAGGCTAAAAGACTATTCGGGTCTGCCTATAGAAATTGAAGAGGAAGACTCCCTTTTTCTTATCAAAATTAATAACAATCGGTTCTTGACTGTTTTTAATGCAATTATTTCCAATGGAAATAAGGTCTCGGTTTATTCCCGTTTATCTCCCAACAAAACAAAGTATCCTTTACTGATTATCGCCGGTTATATACCACAGGACATTGCAAGAGAATATGCTCAGGCCGGAGTCAATTATCTGGATGTTGCGGGTAATTGCCACATCCGATATAAGAATCTGGCTATCGTTATAGAGGGAAAGAAGAGGGAACGAGTCTCAAAGACGAATCAATCGAGAGCATTCCAGGAAGCCGGAATCAAAATAATTTTCCAACTGCTAAATGATTCTTCCAATTTAAATTTGCCTTATCGGGAACTGGCGAAAATTTCGAATGTATCATTGGGCTCTGTCGGCAGTGTCATGAAGGAGCTGGGCGACCTTGGTTTTATTCTGGAAACCCAAAAGAAAAGAACCCTGAAAAATACATCTCTTCTGGTGGAGCGGTGGGTAACAGCCTATAATGATGTGCTGCGGCCCAGATTGATTCTGAAAAAGATGAAGTATACAGGTTCAGAGCAGTATCGGAATTGGGATGGACTGCCTATTCAAGATGCTGATGACGTGGTACTTTGGGGTGGAGAGCCTGCAGCTTCTTTATTGACCAGCTATCTTTCGCCCGAACAATTTGTACTTTATACGAATGGCTCCTGGCAAGGGTTGATGCGGGACTTAAAGCTGATTCCAGACGATAATGGAAATATCGAAGTGCTTGAAATGTTTTGGGAGGACAATGCCAAACCCGAAGAAAAACATATCGTTCCAGCCTTACTGATCTATGCTGATTTAATGGGCAGCCGTATTGGACGGAATGTTGAAACTGCAAAATTGATATTGGAGAATGAGCTATCAAATATCGTCGGCCGACTTTGATGACCCTGATATGCCGGAGCTATTGAAAGTTTTGGCGACCTTTTTTCAAGGCCAGGGAGTAGACTTTTATATTGTCGGAGCTGCAGCTAGAGATATTGTTCTGGGGTTATCCATAAACGTCCTTCCCGGAGAAAGACAAATGACCTGGATATAGCTATCATGATTCGTGATTGGGGTACATTTGAAAAGATCAATTCTGTATTATGCCGCCTGCCAGGATTTGCAAAATCTTCCGTACAAAAACAGCGATTTCTTTACAGGAAAAAGTTAATTCTGGACATCATTCCATTTGGGGAGATAGCCCGGTCGGATAGAAATATCTACTGGCCACCGGATGAGACTCCTGTAATGTCTGTTTTTGGCTTTATAGAAATGGCCAGTAAAGCCCTGTCTGTGACTATTGATGGCGAGCTCATCGTTAAGGTGGCCTCTTTGCCGGGAATTTTTGTCTTGAAATTGGTGGCCTGGCATGATAGATATTGGAAGACGAATAAAGATGCGGAGGATCTGGCAGGTTTGATCGATGAATATTTTGAAACCAATCTCGACCGGGTTAGTGAGGCACATCCGGATATTTTTGAGGCGCATGATTTTACTACTTTCACTGCAGGGGCAGTCTTGATGGGGCGCGATATTCGAACATTCCTGGCTGGAAATGATGCACTTTTACAGGAGCTAGTAACAATATTTAATAGGGAAATTGATAAGGCCGAGGATAGCGTGCTAATTAGCCAAATCCTCGAGACTCATCGATCTAAAAAATATGAAGAAATCCACCGGGCGTTGGATTTGCTTACACAAGAAATACGAATATTGACCTAAGCCGGCGTCAGGAACATATTATACAGCTCCTCGTATTGCGGCACGATATGATGAATATCGAAATTCTTTGCGTGCGCCAGCGCGTTATCCTTGAATCTTTTTAACGTCTCGTCGTCGTGCAGGATTTGAATCGCGTGCTCGCTCATGCTGTGGACGTCTCCGATATCATCGAGGAAGCCCGTCTCGCCCTGAATGGCGATCTCGGGTAAGCCGCCCGCGTTGGTGGAGATAACGGGCACACCCGCGGCCATGGCTTCGAGAGCGGCCAGGCCGAAGCTTTCATATTCCGAAGTCAGCAGGAATAAGTCGGCGACCGCCAGGATCTCCTCCATCTGTTCCTGCTTACCGACAAATCGTACATCGCCGTCTATCTCCAGTTCGCGGCACAGTCCCTCTGCGACCGATCGCTCCGGGCCATCACCAACGAACAATAGCTTGCTCGGAATCCGCTTGCGGACAATTTCGAAGATGCGGACGATATCCTGTACGCGTTTGACCTTTCTGAAGTTCGAGGCATGCATCAGGATGCGTTCGCCGTTGGGGGCGATCACCCGCCGGAATGCGTCGATCGGTTTTTTCCTGAAGCGCGTGGTGTCGACGAAGTTGTGGATGACCTGAATTTCTTTCTCGATCGGGAAGGTCCGGTAGGTCTCGTCGCGGAGGTTTTGGGACACGGCCGTGATGGCGTCGCTTTGGTTGATCGAAAAGGCGACGACGGGGGCAAAGGTCTTGTCTTTGCCTACCAGGGTTATGTCGGTGCCGTGGAGGGTCGTGATGACCGGTATATAGCGTCCCTGGGCTTCGACGATCTTCTTGGCGAGATAGGCCGCGGAGGCGTGGGGGATGGCGTAGTGGACGTGCAGGAGGTCGAGCTGGTGGTTGTTGATGACGTCGACCATGGCGCTGGAAAGGGCCGTTTCGTAGGGGGGGTAGTCGAAAAGGGGATAGGTCGTTACCCGGACCTCATGGTAGAAGATGTTGGCGTTGAACTCGTTGAGACGGACGGGCTGCTGGTAGGTGATGAAATGCACCTGGTGGCCCTTGTCGGCCAGCGCCTTTCCGAGCTCGGTCGCGAGAACACCGCTTCCGCCGAAGGTAGGATAACAGACTATTCCAATACGCATAGATGGTGGTTTATGATTAACTTAGCCAAAATTAACATGAATGGACCCTAAATTGTTGAAAGGCAACCTGCTATTATTTTTTTTAGTCGCCATTGGTTTCTCCGCCGCCGCGCAAACGGCTGAGGATTCTATTCTTATCCGCCGGCTGGCGGACACGATCCTCACGGACGGCCGTGCTTACGGCAATTTAAAACTATTAACCAAGAATGTGGGCGCAAGGTTGTCCGGGAGCGCCGGCTATTATAAAGCGGAGAAATGGGGACAGATGGTACTGACCGAGGCGGCTGCGGATGCAGTCTGGATGCAGGAGTGTATGGTGCCGCATTGGGTGCGGGGTGGGAAGGACGAGGCGACTTTTGCCGGGGGCGGCGGCGCGGCTTCCGCGGGCCTGGATGTTTTGGCCCTTGGCAACTCGCAGGGTACCGACGGTAAGGTCGTAAAAGCGCCTATTGTGTTAATCCACAACTTCGACGAGCTCGAGCGCCGCAAGGACGAACTGAAGGGTAAGATCGTCTTTTATAATTATCCGTTTAATCCCCTTTTTGTTGAAACCTTCCAGGCCTATGGCGATGCCGTCCGCTATCGCGGTGGGGGCGCCAGCCGGGCGTCCAAATATGGCGCGGTGGGTGTGCTGGTGCGGAGCATGAGCAGCACTGTCGGCAACGAGCCGCATACGGGCGCATTGAACTACAGCGATTCCTTCCCCAAGATACCGGTGTTTGCCGTTGGCCTGCGTGACGCGGATAAGCTTGCCGCCGCCATCGAGAAAGGAGGAGTAACCGGCACGATGAAGAGCAACGCGCACATGCTCCCCGACACCGCCGCGCACAACGTGATCGGTGAGCTCAAAGGAACCGAGTTTCCCAACGAATATATTACCGTCGGCGGTCACCTCGACTCCTGGGACCCGGCAGAAGGTGCGCAGGATGACGGCGCCGGCTGCGTCCAATCGATAGAAGTTCTCCGCGCTCTCAAGGCCATCGGCTACAAGCCCCGTCATACGATCCGCGCGGTACTTTTTGCCAATGAAGAAAATGGTGGCCGCGGCGGCCGGAAGTACGCCGAGGCGGCAAAGGAGAAAGGCGAGAAGCATATTATTGGTCTCGAAAGCGATAATGGCGGGTTTACGCCTCGTGGATTCACCCTGTCTTTATCGGACGAAAAGCTCGCGGCTATCCAGCCCTGGCTCAAACTCCTCCGCCCCTATGGCGTATACGAGCTGGTGAAGGGCGGCGGCGGCTCGGACGTCAACCCGATGGGTCGTCAGCTTGGCGCTGCAGTGGGTGAGCTGCGTCCTGATTCACAACGTTACTTCGAATATCATCACGCGCGTAACGATGTGCTGGAAAATGTCAACAAGCGCGAGCTCGAGATGGGCGCGGTGAACATGGCGGCGCTGATCTATCTGATCGACAAATATGGTTTATGAGGAAGTTCCTTTCTATAACCGCTGTGCTTGTCATCGTGGGATGTCTGCTGTTCATTATGTTCCGCTACTTCTTTGTCTTTGGCGAGGGCGTCAAGGCGGGCGAGCTGAACTATGTCGTCAAAAAGGGTTTTATCTTCAAGACTTACGAGGGGAAGCTGATCCAGAACGGTCTGCGCTCGAAGGCTCCGAATACGGTTCAGTCGTATGAGTTCGAGTTCTCGGTTTCAAACGAAGCGGTTGCGCAGAAGCTGATGCTCAACAGCGGCCGGGCGGTGGAGCTGCATTATAAGGAGTATCTGGGGGCGATACCGTGGAGGGGATATAGCAAGTTTGTCGTGGATAGTATTGTCGCGTTTAGCGAGCCGGGGAAGTAGCTGGCTGGAAATAAGGCTGTAAATTGGCTTAATTAATTTGCCATGAAACCAAAACGACTCCATATTGCATTTTATCTTTTTTTCTTTTCGGTTCACTGTGGCGCGCAAACAATAGACAGGATCATCGATGCAGGCGCTTATAGTCTGCATTTTCAGGTGATGCCGGGTAAGGGAATACCTATTTTATTCGAAAGCGGTGGCGGTGATGAGAGTTCGGTGTGGAAGGATATTTTGGCACCGCTGCATAAAGTCACCGGCGCGCCGTTGATTACGTATGACAGGCCAGGATTGGGTAAAAGTGTGATCAAAAATTTAGATATTCCCAACCCGATCACTGCTGAAATCGCCGGGCTGGAAGCCGGGCTGGAAAAACTCGGGTATGACCGGCAGATTATTTTAGTTGCGCATTCGTTCGGCGGACATTACGCTGCACTTTATGCCGCCAGGCATCCGGATCTGGTTAAAGGAGTCCTGCTCGTCGACGCAAGCCTGAATGATTGGTACACGGATGACGACGTCAAGCAAAATGTGGCAAAGGAAGCGGTTAACATGGAAAGGTACCGTCACGAAAGCCCGGGCATTTATAACATGTACAGCAACCTGGTGGTCAATGCTGCAATTTTCCGAAAGACACTATTCCCACCGGATATACCAATCATTTCAATGGTGAGCGATTATTTTAAAACAGATTCCACAGAAAGTGCCCGCTGGAAAGCCGATCACCTGCAATTCGCAGCCTTGCCCAACCATACCGGGATTACCGCTTATGGCTGCGGTCACTATATATTCCTGGATAATCCGTCACTGGTTATTAACGCTATCATTCAGCTGTATGCTCATACCCTTAATATCCGTGAGTCAGCGGCATTGACTAAAGATGCCACTATTTATGCGACCAACGCAGCCAATGAACTAAAAAAAGAAGAGACCGCTTACCGTCATTCCGAAGATGACTTAAATACCTGGGGATACTCTTTATTGAGACGAGGAGATATAAACAAAGCGCTAACCGTATTTAAACTTAATGTGGATTTGAATCCGCAAAGCTGGAATGTCTATGACAGTTACGGAGAAGCCCTGTTAATGAATGGAAATAAAGATATGGCTATAAAGATGTACCAAAAATCCCTTGAGCTCAATTCTGGTAACGATAATGCAAAAAAAATATTAAAGGATTTGCTCCGGCACTGATTCGTCTTTCAGGCGCAAAGTTAGGGTTGTTTTAAATTAGTTATTGAAAGTCAGTTACTTAGTAAGCAGAAGATCGCGGGGATTTTATCCAGTTCCGGTTTTGCCGACTGTTTCCATTGGGCGATGGTTTGCGTGCGGATGTATTCTGAGGACGAGGTCAGATTGGCTGCAATGCAAAGGCGCGTAGTAGGTTTGCAGTTGGTGAGGATTGCCTCCAGCATTTGATTGTTTCGGTAAGGAGTCTCGATAAATAGCTGTGTGCAGTTGTTTCGGGCGGATTCGGCCTCGAGTTCTTTTAGCGCTTTTGCGCGTGCGGCGTTGTCGACCGGGAGATAGCCGGAGAACCGGAACTGTTGCCCGTTGAGGCCGCTGGCCATGAGGGCCAGGAGGATGCTGCTGGGCCCGACGAGCGGCTTGACGGGGATGCCCGCCTGGTGCGCGGCGTCGGTGAGGATTTGTCCGGGGTCAGCGATGCCGGGACAGCCCGCTTCGCTGATCAGGCCGATGGTTTTGCCTTCCTTTATTTTCTGCCGGAAAATACTTTTGACCTCTTCCTCTGCTTTGTGGATTGGATACCATTCATAGTCGTCGATGACCATTTCCCGCCATAGGGCTTTGAGGTAGCGGCGGGCGCTGCGTTCGTTTTCGACGAAGAAGACCTGGCAGGCTTTGACCGCGTCGAGGATATAGGCCGGCAGGGGCTGTAAGGCTTCCGGGTCGAGATAACAGGGAATGAGGTAGAGCGCGGAATTGGGGGGCTTATTGGCGGGCTTATTGGCGGCGGAATTTTCCATGTCTATTCCAGATTCTGGTGATACAAGCTGATGGTGGCGGCGATCACGGCATAGGCCGGAGCCAGCACGCAGCCGAGGACCGGCACGAAGTGCATGCCGTAGAAGATGATCCCGTTGCCGATCGCCAGGCCTTTGTGCTGGCCGATATAGGCGATGCTGGCGCTCGGGGAGAGCTTGTGCCGCATACAGCTATAGTCGAGCATTGAGAAGCCGTAGTAGTAGCATTCCACGAAGGTGGAGATAACGGGGGTGATCCAGCCGATCAGGGGGATAAAGGACAGGATGAGGATCGAGAGCGTGTAGACCGTCTGCCAGAGCGAGTTTCGCAGCGCCAGTCCGATGCCGCGCTTCATGTCCTGGAAGAATTCGCTGTCCATCTTGAAGCTGTATTCTTTTCCGTTGATCAGCGCCTCCGTCTGCTCGCTTAGGTACGAGAAGATCGGCGAGCAGATGATCAAAAACAGGTATTTGAACAGGGAGAAGTAGAAGAAGACGAGGACGAGGTGCACCATCATGGCTGTCATCAGCACGAGGAAGTTGAGGCCGGCGCTGCGATGGGGGCTAAACCGGTGGATGAGCTGGCTCAGCCAGGCGACGGCGTCATTGGCCGAGTTCCAGAAGAAGTACATGCCGACGCTGAAGAGGATGGCGTAAAGGACGCCGGGGATGAGAATCCATTTCCACAGCCGGTGTTTAGTGACGAATTGGTGTGCTCTGCCGTAAGACTGAAAGGCTATAATGATTTCCTTGAGCAAAGTCTTTGTTGTTTATTTGTTTCTGGCAAACTGTCTGGATAAGGGGTGTAACCGGGATAAGGGGTTCTTGTCATCAAACGTACGTTAAAATCAGCAACTTGGCCATTAAAAAACTCGAGAATAGCTTTTATGACCGTTCGAATGTCCTGACCGTCGCGCGCGACCTCCTGGGGAAGGTGCTCGTGACGACCTTCGACGGTGAGCTCACCACCGGCCGCATCGTCGAGGTCGAAGCCTATAACGGCGTCGTGGACCGGGCCAGTCATTCCTATGGCGGACGCCGCACGCGCCGAACCGAAGTGATGTATGGCGCAGGCGGTACCGCGTATGTGTATCTGATTTATGGCATCCATCACCTATTCAATGTCGTTACCAATAAGAAGGATACGCCGCATGCCGTGCTGGTAAGGGCTTTGGAGCCGGTGGAGGGGATTGGGACGATGTTGCGTCGGACGGGGAAAAAGAAGCTGGACTATACGCTGACGCGGGGGCCGGGGAATCTGTCGAAGGCGTTGGGGTTGTTCACACATCATACGGGGGCATTGCTTAGCAGTGATGAGATTTGGATTGGGGATGATGGATATCGTGTGAGGAAGGCGGACATTATTGCCACGCCGCGCATTGGCGTGGACTATGCGGGTGAGGACGCGAAGCTGCCATATAGGTTCTACCTAAAAGACAATCCCTACGTTAGCGGGAAGCGTTAGAACTTCGGACAGGGCACCGACCTGCGTCCGTTCGACGGTTTCTTGATATAAATGAGTGAAATTTCGATACCGCCGCGGCTTTGCGAAGCGGTCTTGAGAGAAGAGACGTTGACGTCATAGGTCACGCCCAGGCTAAAGTCGCTGTAGTCGAGGCCTACGTAGGGGATGACGGCGTCTGTGGTGTTGTTGGTGAGACGACCCCAAAGACCCGCGTAGAAATTGACCGGGTTGGTTTCGTCCTGTGAAGCTGCGACCGCCCAGGCGCCGCCGACGACGTATTCGCGGGCTCCTGCCTGGTTGTTGAAGAGCGCGCTTACATAGATCGTGCTGGGTGAGCCCTGGATGGGGAAGTAGCCGCCGCCGTGCAGGGTCAGCCGGGTGGGGACGTTGACGGTATCCACGCCGAGGAACGACTCCCTGGGACGGTTGAGGTGATAGGCGCTGGCGCCGAGGTAGAAGTTATTATTGCCGTTTGTGGAGGCGTTATAGAGTACCCCGAGGTTGACGTCGAAATAGTGTACGCTGACGAATCGGCCGCTGATATTGGTCTCGGAAGGGGAGATGGGGTCCCAGGTTCCGTTGAGGTTCAGCTGGTCTTCGAAGTGCAGCTGGGTGCCGTCGAGGGTGCGGTTGGCGTAGGTGCCCTGGAAGCCGACGCCGATCTGGTGGTAGCCGTCTTCGTCGAGGCTTTTATGATAGGCCGTGGAGAGGGAGAAATAGTTGCTGTTGAGGACTCCGCTGGCGGTTTTGTCGTTCATGGCCATGACGCCGATGCCCCAGGTGTCGTTTTCGGGGAGGCGGTTGCGCAGGATTGGTGCGTCGACGGAGACGGTGCCGGTGATAAAGGCGTTATTGATGGAAGGCCATTGGTTGCGGTAGTTGCCGGCGACGCGGACGACGCCATTGAATTTGCCCGTGAGGGCGGGGTTGAGGGTCAGCGGGGAGGCAAAGAATTGGGAGAATCCAGGGTCCTGGGCCTGGGCGCCGAGGGTCATAAGAATGGCCAGGGCGGCAATAGTCAGGGCACGGCCCTTGAAAATGTGGATAAATGTCATCCTCACCACCTGTTTTAGGGCGGCGGAATTCACACTTTTAACGGGATTGCGATGGATCTTCAGCACGGCTGCTTGCTTCATAAACAGTTAAGGTCATTCATTAAGAAATACGGTCAAATCGATCCAACGGTTGGTTTATGGGGGTACAATTTATCCTGGGCACAGCTGAGCGATGCCCAAAACCGACCAAAAAATAGTAAAAAAAGCGGAAAAACAAGAATTTACATTTGGGCCTTGGTGCCGAAAGCCAGATCGCCCGCATCGCCCAATCCGGGGACGATGTACCCCTTCGCCGTGAGCTCGTCGTCGATGGCCCCGCACCAGATCTTACAGTTGGGCTCGCTGCGCAGCACGAATTCGATTCCCACCGTACAAGCGATCGCGACCACTACGTGAATCTCCGAAGGATGTCCCTCCTCTCTCAGGTACTGGATGGTCTTGACCAGCGAGGAGCCCGTCGCCAGCATGGGGTCGGAGACGATGACGACCCGGCCTTCCAGCTCGGGGCAGGAGACGTAGTCGAGGCTGATTTCGAAGCTGCCGTCGCGGTTGTGCTTGCGATACGCGGAGATAAATCCATTGTCGGCCTTGTCAAAGAAGCTCAGCAGCCCCTGGTGGAGCGGCAGACCGGCCCGGAGGATGGTCGCGATAACGGGCTGCTCCTTGAGGACCTTGGACGTCGCGATACCCAGGGGAGTCTGGGTTTCCTTTTCGACATAGGGGAGCGTCTTGCTGATTTCATAGGCCGCCACCTCGCCGATGCGTTCCAGGTTGCGACGGAAACGCATGCGGTCATTTTGTACTTCGACGTCCCGGAGTTCACTTATCCAATTGCACAGGAGGGAGTACTGTTCGCTTAAGTTGACGACCATAAAATTTTGGTATTTGGACGGCAAACCTACTGAAAAATCGCGACTCCGCGGCCCCCGGCTCTCCGGCGCTAACCATCGGGCTTCCCGCGGACTGGGGGATGGGGGCCGGGTGATCGTTTACACTACCGGCGTATGTTGCTGCTGGCGGGCAAACTTGAGGGTCAGCATAAGCCCCGGCTGGTTCTCCATCTGCAGCTCGCCATCGAGCTGGTCGCTAAGGGTTTTGATCAGCTGAAGGCCCATGGACGCATTGGTTGCCCAGTCGAAGCCGGAGGGCAGTCCGACGCCATTGTCCGCGACCGAAAGCAGGATAGTATTCTCCGGCTTCTCCCGCAGGAGAATATGGATCTGCGGAAAGGTCCGCGGCTCCAGCGGAAAGGCATGCTTGAGCGCATTGGTCAGCGCCTCGTTCAGGATCAGCCCGACGGGGGTGCTTTGCGAAACGTCCAGGTCGATGGGGTCGAGGTCCAGCATATAGCCGACGCTACCCGCCACAAAGTCCCCCGACTCGATGCTCCCGACCAGCTCGGTAATATATTCGCGCATATCGATGGTGGTCAGATTGCTTTCCTCCCGGTACAGGCGCTCGTGGATTAGTGAGATGGCGTGGATCCGCGAGCCGATGTCGCCGAAGGCGTCGAGCGCGGATTCGTTCCGGATATAGCCCCGCTGCATATTGAGCAGGCTGATGACCAGCTGCAGATGGTTCTTGACGCGGTGGTGTACCTCCTGGAGCAGCCATTCCTTTTCGGCGTGCAGCTTGAAGTACTGGGTCTGCATCTTCAGATTCTGGCGGGTGCTGCGATCTGCTTCGAGCCTGGCTTGGATGAGCCGCTGCCGTAGGAGGTAATTGTGGTATAGTATAAAGATCAGACAGAGTAAGACGGCCCCGCTGATAAAAATCATCGTGGTTAGCATAATCATTAAGGTGATAGGATAGATAAGGGTTTTCTCGTGTGACCTTGATTAAAGATGGTATTTAATGGCCATATGAAGATGCCGAAGAGAAGGGTTTTGATGTCAATTTTATCGATCCCGGCTGAATGCGTACTTTTACCACCCTATGGTGTATAAAGTTATCGGTTTGATGAGCGGCAGCTCGCTGGACGGGCTGGATATCGCCTATGTTCATCTGCAGGAAAAGGCGGCCACAGGAAAAGGCCCCAGGACCTGGGAGTATACGCTGGTCAAGACGGCCTGCTATGACTATTCCGAGGAGTGGAAGGAGCGGCTGACTAACGCCCCCAGCTTAAGCGCTCTCGACTACCAGCTTTTACACACCGAGTACGGCCATTACCTTGGCGAACAAGTGCTAAAATTTATCGATGAATTTAGCTTGTACTATCAAGTCCAACTGATCGCCAGTCACGGACATACGGCCTTCCACCTGCCGGCCAAAAAAATGACCGCGCAGCTCGGCGACGGAGCGGCCATCGCTGCGAAGACAAAGATCAATGTCGTCAGCGACCTCCGTGCCCTGGACGTGGCGCTTGGCGGACAGGGCGCGCCCATCGTCCCCATCGGAGAGCGGCTCCTCTTCCCCGAATACGACGCCTTCCTAAACCTCGGCGGCATCGCCAATATTGCCAGAAAGGGTTTCGGCTTCGACGTCTGTCCCGCCAACCGGGTGCTAAATGTGCTGGCCTCGCGCGAAGGCTTTGCCTACGACGAAGGGGGCAAGCTGGCTGCAGCCGGCAAGGTCAACGACGCGCTGCTTCAGCGGCTCAATGCGCTTCCGTATTATCAGCAGGCTCCACCGAAGTCCCTCGCCAACGAGTTTGGCATCAGGACCGTGCTGCCGATGCTCGACGGTTTGCCGGTGCTGGATGGCCTGCGGACTTATGTCGAGCACATCGCTATTCAAATAGCAAACGCCGCCGGGCTTCTCGGAGCGGAAGGAAAGCTCCTCATTACCGGCGGCGGCGTTCACAACGAATTTTTAATTGCCCGTTTGCTGGACCTGCTCAAGCTGGAGGTCGTTCTACCGGATACACAGCTCGCGGATTACAAGGAGGCGCTTATCATGGCGCTCATCGGCGTGCTGCGCTGGCGCGAGGAGAATAATGTGCTTGCTTCGGTTACCGGGGCGAGCCGGGATAGTATCGGCGGAGCCGTGTGGATTGGGCAGGAGGCTTAATCAGACTTTTTTTATCTTTATATAGTAATACTTACTATTCCTTCGCTGCTTTCAATAGCAAACACCTTTTATGTATGCTTCATAGTCAAGGTTGACGTATAGGTCGACATGGAGAAGGATTATCTAAACTATTATCATATGTCAGACAAAAATCAATTAATTGAGGTACAAGGTACCCTCATTACTGTGTTAAAGATTAATGATGCCGATTATATTTCCTTAACCGATATGGTTAAGAATTTTGAAGATGGATTGGTGTTGATAGAAAAGTGGCTTCGGAATAAGAATACTGTTGAGTTTTTGGGAATTTGGGAGAAGATCAATAACCCAGATTTTAATTCCCCCGAATTCGGGGGAATTATGCTGGAAGCGGGCCTAAATAGGTTTACCCTATCCGTCAAAAAATGGCGGGAAAAGACAAATGGCATCGGATTAATAGCAAAAACCGGGCGATTTGGTAGTGGTACCTATGCCCATAAGGATATTGCTTTTGAGTTCGGAGCATGGCTGAGCCCTGAATTCAAGCTATATCTGATTAAGGAATTTCAACGCTTGAAGGATGAGGAAAGTAATAGTAAACGGCTCGAATGGGACTTTCAACGTACACTGTCGAAAGTGAACTATCGCATTCATACAGATGCTATTAAGGATACACTTATTCCTTCTTCTTTGACGAAGGATCAGATCGGCGCCATTTACGCTAACGAGGCGGATATATTAAATGTCGCGTTATTCGGATTGACGGCCAAACAATGGAGGGATAGACATGCGAATCAAAAGAGCAACATTCGGGATGGGGCTACTTTAGAGCAATTAGTGGTCTTGTCTAATCTCGAGAGCATCAATGCTCTTTTAATTCGTCAAGGGCTTTCTCAGCCGGAGCGGCTGCAAAAGCTAAACGAGTCCGCTATTCATCAAATGAGATCGCTTTTGGCCAATCCTGCTACAAAGAAATTACTTCAATAGGAATTAGGGCCTTCAAAAAGAAGGCCCTAATTGTATTATTTCGCTGTAAAGAAACTCAGCAACGCAGCCTGCACCTCCGCGGGATTCTCCTGCAGCATCCAATGCCCCGCATTGCTGACTTTTACCTCCGTTACTTTTGTGGCGAGCTTGCGGCCAATGTCCCCAAGGAAGCTCGCGGTGGAATGATCGCCGCCTACGGTTAGCAGCGGCATGGTCAGCTTGTGCTTCATATACTCGGCGTTATCCTTTGCCTCCTGGGGGAATGCGCCGAACCAATGGAAGGAGCCGGAGGTGGCGCCCGCGACGGAGAAGCTGCGGATGAACTCTGCTGATTCGGCGGCGGTGAAGGCGTTTTTCTTATAGCCGACCATTGGCCAGAAGTTCGTGAGGAAGACGTTCATCTTGCCTTCTACGATTTGACCGGAGGGTTCCCAGCCGAAGAAGCCCCACCACCAGGCTTTGGCCCAGTAGGTGCTCCAGGAGGGTTCGACGCCGGGGATGAGGGCGTCGAGCAACGCCAGCTTTTTGACTTCGGAGGGATATTGGGCGGCGTAAGCATAGACGACCATCATGCCGATGTCGTGGCCGGCGAGGTTGATTTTGCTGTAGCCGAGTTTTTTTGTGAGCTGGTAGATATCGGTCGCCATTGTTTTCTTGTCGTAGCCGCCGGCGGGTTTGCCGGACTCGCCCAGGCCGCGGAGGTCGGGGGTGATGACGGTGAAGTGTTTGGCGAGCTCGGGCATCACGCGGTTCCACATGTACCAGTTTTGGCCAAAGCCGTGGACGAGGACGAGGGGCTCACCGGTTCCGCCGATGACGTAGTGGATGTTGACGCCGTTGACGGTGGCGTTGGCGTGTTTGAAGCCCGCGGGTGGTGCGGCGGGGGCTTGGGCCCGGACGGCAGAGACGGCGAAGACGAAGACAACGAGGTGTAGAAATTTCATGTTTGATAATTGAGATGACGAAATTATAGTTGTAGGTATGTTCGAACAATGTCCTTATGCGGGCATTGGATGTCGAAACCCGCGGACGGTGGCCGGACTTGCGGATGGCCGCGACCCGCGGCGGGGGGTGGCCGGGCGAGGCGGCTCCGGGCGGCGAGGTGCGGCGCGCCTTCAGTTTTTCTCCAGTTTTTCGTTTGTCGTAAACCAATTTCCCGATCTCGGGCCGCATTTACGCGTCGGCGCCGCAGTTTTGCGGCACCAATTACACGCGCTTATACTCGCTCAGCGCGTGGTCATATTCATTTTAATACTTATGGGAAATAGTATCAACATCAAAAGATGGTTTTGGTGGCATAGGTGGACCAGCCTGATCTGCACGCTTTTTCTTTTACTCCTGTGTTTGACTGGGCTTCCGCTGATTTTTGGGGAAGAGATCGATGACTGGCTGGAACCTTCCCCGCCTTATGCCGTCATGCCGGAGAACTCGCCCCGGGCCAGTTTGGACACCATGGTCAATTACTCGCTGCAAAAGAATCCCGGCCTGATGATCAGCTCGATTTTCGTCGATGACGACGAGCCGCAGGTGATCGTCAACCTCGCCACTTCCTGGAAACAGGCGATGACGCCGCATTCGGACAGTACGCGGTGGGTCAAGTTCGACGCCAGGACGGCAAAGGTCATCCAGGAATCGAAGGCCCTCGGCGAAGAGAAGATGGGCTTTACCGATATCATGCTCGAGCTGCATAGACGGATGTTTATGGGGCTGGGGGGAGAGCTTTTCCTTGGGCTGATGGGGATGTTGTTTGTGGTGGCTATTATATCGGGGTTTGTGTTGTACGGACCCTTTATGAAAAAACTGGATTTCGGCACTATCCGCGCCCGCCGGAGCTCGCGGCTCAAGTGGCTGGACCTGCATAACCTGCTCGGCATAGTGACCGGTCTGTGGTTGTTCGTGGTGGGCCTCACCGGTGTCATCAATGAATTTTCCGTTCCGCTTTTCGGCATCTGGCAGCTGACGGACGTCAATAAAATGCTGACTCCTTATAAGGGCAAGCCCGTTCCGCAGCAACTGAGCTCGGTCGAAGCAGCCTACGATAGCGTTGCGGCGGCACTGCCGGACATGAGCGTGACCAGCGTGGTATTTCCGGGCGCACCCTATTCCAGCTCGCAGCACTATTTGCTATGGGCCAAGGGCAATACGCCGCTGAAGTCCCGTCTTTTCAGTCCCTGCCTGGTAGACGCGAAAACGGGCCGGCTGTCGGTGGTGCTCCAGATGCCCTGGTATCTAAGAGGACTGGAAGTGTCGCGGCCGCTGCATTTTGGCGACTATGGCGGCATGCCGCTAAAGGTCATCTGGGCGATACTGGACGTGCTCGCGATCGTGGTCCTGTGGAGCGGAATATACCTGTGGTTCAAACGTAAACGGACACACGAAGACTATTTCCTTAAACAACAAAACTGATAAATTTATGTTTCGAAAGGTTTGGCTTATACCTACGGTTCTGGCTTTATGTACTTTGTTTGGATTGTTCGCCGCGCTGCTTGGTACGGGCGTTTGGCACTGGTTGTCGTGGATTGCGCTGGCCGCGCCGCTGGTGGCGATGGCGCGTAAGATTAAACAACAGTTGTGGTTGATTGTGGTCATGGTGCCCGCAATGGCCTTCGCAGG
Organism: Bacteroidota bacterium; assembly: GCA_018267545.1. Classification (GTDB taxonomy): domain Bacteria; phylum Bacteroidota; class Bacteroidia; order Chitinophagales; family Chitinophagaceae; genus Puia. The sequence continues at coordinate 29,859 of JAFDYG010000399.1, read as the reverse complement.
TGAAGGGGGCAAAGGTTCTGTAAAAGGACAGGTGTTGACATCGGATAATAATCCCGCCGCGGATGTTACCGTGCATATAAAGGGAACGAAGAAAACCGTCACGACAGATGAGGAAGGACGATTCGAGATATCCGGCGTAGCCGAGGGTTCTTATGAAATAGAGGCCACGCTGGTGGGTTATGCGCCGGTCACGACAGGAGTGACGGTGAAGGCCGGGCAGACGGCTACGGCGGCCCTGCAATTGACGGTTACTACGGGGCAATTGAATGAAGTAGTCGTGACCGCGGGCAAACGTCTTGCGCGCACACAGAGCCAGTACGTCGCCAAGATGCCGCTGAAGGACCTCGAGAATCCCCAGGTCTACCAGTCGGTCCCCGCGGAGCTCCTAAAAGAACAAGTTGTAAGCACCTACGCCGATGCGTTGAAGAACGTTCCTGGCGTGGTGATGCAGCTCGAGAACAATAGTGCCGGTGGAACGGTTACCTCGCGCGGTTTTTCGACGCAGTCCTGGCTCCGCAATGGTGTGCCGGGGCTTGTCGGCGGTGGAACGATCGACCCGGTGAACATTGAGAGAATCGAAGCGATCAAAGGCCCTTCGGGCGCGCTCTATGGCAGCAGCCTGATTTCCTTTGGCGGTCTCTTTAACCGGGTGACGAAACGACCGACGGAAAACTTCGGCGCGGAGATGGGATACACCGCCGGTGGTTTTGGACTGAGCCGCTGGACGGTCGATTTAAATACGCCCCTGACCAAGGACAAGACGGTCCTGTTCCGGCTCAACGCTGCAAGGCACGTAGAGACGAGCTTCCAGGATGCCGGGTTCAAGAATTATATTTTTGCCGCACCCTCGATTGCGTTCCGTCCTGATTCGAAGACGACGATCACGATCGAAGCGGAGCTGCAGCGGGAAAAGGCCAATAGCTTCTATCGTCTTTTCGCCGACGGCTCCAACGCTACCGGCGTCCGCAGTCCCAAGGACCTGAAGATCGATTGGAACAAGCACTGGACGGCCGATGATATCTCGATCACGACCGGTATCGCAAATATTTATCTGCGCGCAGACCGTGAGATCTCGTCCCACTGGCATTCGCAGACCAATTATACCTATCTGTCCAATAACGCCAGCGGCGCCAACGGCTATAACAGCATGAAGGCGGGGAACGATTCGCTGGTTCGTTACATGACCTGGTATGAGTACAACAATAATACCGTCACCGATATCCAGCAGAATTTTGTCAATGACGACCGTATCTTTGGTCACCGGAACCGTTTGCTGGTTGGCGTGGAGTTCTATAGCATTTCGACCAAGGTTTCTTCGCCAGGAACGGTTGCGTTCGACCAGCTTAGCGCGTCGAAGCCTGGCATTGCCTATGGCAACCTGAACAAGGCCGCCCTGCTGGACCGAGTCAAGGCGGCTACCTTCACGAAGCAGCGCGCTTTGTCGAATACCTATAGCGCATATGTGCAGGACGTCTTCAATATTATGGATAACCTGCTTGCTATGGCCAGCGTCCGTGTCGATCGCTTCGACAACCGGGGTATTTATAATCTGAATCGTGACACGATCACGGGTAAATATGCACAAACGGCTGTATCGCCCAAGTTCGGTCTTATATGGCAGGTGGTGCCGGAGCGCGTGAGCCTCTTCGGTAATTATATGAACGGCTTCTCGAACATCGCGCCGCTGACGCAGCCCGACGGGCAGGTCAGCAGCTTCAAGCCCAGCCAGGCAAATCAATGGGAGGGAGGTGTCAAGATCAGCCTTGCGCAGGAACGCCTCGTGGGTAGCGTAAGCTATTACGACATAAAGGTGAAAGACATCACGCGTGCCGACGCGCCCGACCGCCCGACTTATACCGTACAGAACGGCACACAGTTTAGCCGTGGTATCGAAGCCTCCGTCGTCTCGACGCCGGTACAGGGGTTTCATATCGTCCTGGGATATGCGTATAACAACAGCAAGATCGAAAAGGCGAATGCGTCAGTGGACGGCCTTCGGCCCATCAGCGCTGGACCGGAGCATACGGGTAACTGGTGGCTGAGCTATGAGTTCCTGCATGGATTTGGAGTTGGCTTTGGCGGAAATTATGCTTCGGAGAACAAGGTGATCCTGAGCACTACTAGCAAGTATTCGCTGCCGGCCTATACGGTCCTTGGAGCGGCGCTGTCTTATGAGGGGAAGAATTATCGCCTGAGCGCCAAGCTGGACAATCTTACAAACGAAAAATATTGGGTAGGTTGGTCGACGACCATTCCGCAGATGCCCGCGCGGTTCAGTGCGAACCTGACGATAAAGATTTAGTTTAGATGTGTATGCAGTTAGTTTTGGTGGGCCCCGCTAGTCTTGGCGGGGCTATGTTTTTTTCATGACGACGGTGGATTGTTTTTTTCCGTCGACTTCGATTTTTAGGATGTAGGTTCCGTCTGGCTCGTTGGCCATGGGGATGGAGAGGGTGTTGTCGCCTTTGGCGACTTGGGGGTTGAGTTGGATTAATAGTCTGCCGGAGAAGGTGTAGATGCTGATGGTCGCCGTACCGGCGACTTCTGCTTTTATGAGTATGGTGAGTGTAGTTGTAAAGGGGTTGGGTATGTGTATGCTTGTTGTTGTCGTGGTGTCGACCGGCGGAGGAGGCGGGGGAGGAGGGTTGCTACTATTAGCGTTGATGGCGTCTGCGCCGATATCGACCGGAGTGAGGCCGGCGCGTAATTCGCCGTCGATGTCGGTAAGGGTGGTGAATGCGGCTGTGCCGGCTGCGTCTGCGGGAGAATGGGGGTCTAGGTGCACTCCGAGCGGAGGTGTTTGAAGGTCTTTGTCGGGGTCGGTCAGTAGAGGGTCTTTTTCCAGAGAATGTTGATCTTGACCGGACTGGCCCTGCCAGATAATGAGCGAGTCGGCACGAGGTCCGCTGTTCAGCACGGTCATGGTATACTTCTTACGATAGTAAAGATTGTAGTCTGCGTTGAGACCCTGATTACCGTTGAGGGACAGGACGCCAAAGCGGATATTATTGTCGCCCGGATAGCTGCGGGTAACGCTGAACAGATTATTCATCAGGATACAGCCGGCCGTGTCGAGCCGCTGGAAGCAGGAACCGTAGATCTGCGGCGAGCGCGTATCGGTAAAGCCGATCGCGCCTTGCAGCAGGACGGTGTTGTGCAGGTATTTTGAGATTCCCGACCGCTGCTGGATGCCTACGTATGGACAGGGCGGGGGAGTCGTGCCTTCGGTGTACCCGAGCTGCACTACGTTGTTGTCCACGGTGACGCTGTCATTACCCATGTCGACGAGCAGCCCGACTACGCCGTCGCCGTCATAATCGGTGGGTACTCCGCTTAAGAATGCTTGTTTTATAAGGTTCCGGCTGAGGGTTAGGTTGAGATAGGGATGTTTATTGGACTTGTTGATGGCGAGATAGATACCGGTCATGGCGTCTATCGTATTTTTATTCGAGTTGGCGAGGAGGTCATAGATCTTGTTGTCCGTGCAAGAGAGTGTCCCTGTCATTGGGCTGGCGTCGTTGAGGAAGATGTCGATGCCCCGCACGTTGACGTTCATGGGTGTGACGAAGGCGCCGTCGCCGGAGTTGAGCCGGTGGATATTGTTCCCCGAGATTTGGATTGAACCGATGACGTTGCCGGTGGTGTAGATGCCGATGACGCGAAGACCTGTGCTGCCGGTGCCGGAGATCGAGTTGTTGCGAATTAGGATGCGGTCCGGTTTGTTGACATAAGTTGGATTCGACGTATTGGCGTAGATACCGTCGAACTCGCCCTGGCCAAGGACGTTGAAGGCCCCGGACTCGCTGTCGCCGATGACGTTCCCTTCTACGCGGGTGTTATAGACGTCGCTATAGTCCATGCTAATCATGATGCCTCCCGTCCAGCCGGTTTGCTTCGAGGTGACGCGGATGCCGGAGAGGTGGTTGTTGGTGACGATGGAAGAGTCGGTGGGACGCGTGGATAGATTGATCGCAAAGAAGTTGATGTTGTTTTCGGTGGTCTCTGCATTGAGCGTATTGAAACCGCCGAGGCAGCCGATGGTATTGTTGCTGCAGACGCCGTTGAACTGGACCAGGTTGATGATCTTGTAGATGCCGGTCACGTCTTTCAATGCAAGATTGGCGATGACGTTGCCCGTGACCTTTGCGGCGCGGGCGGCTCCAGACCCATTGGAGACGTAGATGCCGGTAAATTCCTGACAGCCCGAAAGCGTCATGACGCCGCCGCCGTTGCGGGGAGCGGTGCCGCCGATATAGTTCCCGGAGATATTGAAGTAGCCGCTCGGGCTGTTGGCATAGATGGCGGTGACGCGGTAGTGCCGGGAGTAGGTGCTAAAGGCGTAGTCCCTGCTTTTCGTTTGATAAAAGCTGTTGCCCTGGACGGTAGTGCTGTCGGTGCCCGCGGGCAGATAGACCCCGCAGCTTACGTCGGGCCATCCCCAGAAGTCGAAGATGTTACAGCCGGTGATGGAGTTGCCGGTATTGTTGGGCTGGAAGGCGGGCGCTGCGGCGATACCCATCAAGGGGTCGGTGGCGCCGCCGGAGATATTACAGCTGTCGATACGGTTGTAGTTGTTCCCGTTTACGGAGTCGATGTTGCCGATGGTGACGACGCCGGTGCCGTATGTGGTGCTGACGCCGTGCAGGTCGAGATAAAATAATCGGTTATAGCTGGCTCCGTTGACGAAGCGGATGGCGGAGCCTTTGACGTGGGTGTTGTTGATGGTGAGGCCCGCGCGGCCGTCGAAGATGATATGTGTGGCTGCGTTCAGGTCGATGGTGGCGGTGGTGTCGTTACTGGTGATGGTGATGCCCCCGGCTTTGGGTCGCACGGTCACTTCCTTGCTTGCGCTGGCGCAGGGAATCGACCAGGCCCTGATGGGAAATGTTTCGACGGCGCTGTTATAATTGGTTTGGAGCTCGAGGATAACGGAAGCAGATAAGCCCTTTTGATGCAGGGCGTCGAAGGCGGCCTGGAGCGTGCTATAGTCGCCGGTAGGACCAACGGAAAACGTACCCGATATTCCGAGTGGACAGCTTTGTGGCCGTGTTGTCAGGAAAAGGAGTAAGGAGGTGAGGATAAGGAGTAGGCGCTGTTTCATACTGCTCTGGTTGGGGTATATAAAAGTAATATGTTATTACTTATAACCCAAGCACAGACTTCAGTTTTACGTAACCAGCCTTACTTACAGGCACTTGCGCGCCCGACTGCAGGATACAGAGGTGGCTGTCTTTTTCATAGGGGTCGATACGCGTCACCTGTTGGATATTAAGGATATAGCTGCGGTGTGTGCGGACAAATTGATTGGGGTCCAAATTCTTCTCGAAGTAGCTCATCGTGCGGTTCTTCAGGAAGGCGCCGCCGTGCGTATGGATCTTGACGTAGTCGTCCGCGGCTTCGAGATAGTGGATGTCCTCGATGGGGATGATTTTTATTTTACCGCCTGTTTTGACGACGATGCGTTGTTGTTGGGAAGGGGACTCGGCGGCGGTTTCGAGGAGGGCTTCTGTATTGGTTGTTGTAGGAATGGCGGGTCGGTTGTCAATCCACTTCCGCAATGACTTGTCGAAACGTTCTTTATTAAAAGGCTTTAGTAGGTAATCCACTGCGTGATTCTCGAACGCCTTGATCGCATATTCGTCGAAGGCCGTCGTAAAGATCACCGCGGGCGGCGTCTCCACCAGCTCGAGCATCTCGAAGCCATTGATCTTCGGCATCTGGATGTCGAGAAAGATCAGGTCGGGATGATGCTGCTGGATGGCCTTGATGCCTTCGAAGCCATCGCTGCATTCGGCAACGATCTCGATCTCGGAGGAGTAAGACTGCAGATATTCTTTGACGATCATCCGGGCCAGCGGTTCGTCGTCGATGATAATGGTCTTGATCATGGTTGTTGCGGTATTTTCACGGTGGTAGTGAATAAATTATTTTCGACTTTCGTTTCCAATAGATCGGGCCGGGCGAATAATAGATAGAGCCGCCTCTGGATTGAGGTAAGGCCGAAGCCTGTACCTTTTTTGGGTCTGGATGTTTCGGGATCAAATGGATTCTGGACGTCGATTCGGACGTAGCTGCCTTCGACGCGGGCTTTGATGGAGATACAAACCGAATCGGTGGTATCGTACAGGCCAAATTTTATCGCGTTCTCGACGATCGGCTGCAGGAGCATCGGCGGCAGCTTGCAGGCCATGCAGCCGGCCTCGCAGGAGACCTCGGTGCTGAGGCGGTGACCGAAGCGGACTTTTTCGATGTCGAGATAGAGTTCGAGGTATTGAAGCTCCTCGGAGAGGAGGACCCACTGCTGCTCTTCCTTGCGTAAGTTGTTTCTTAAAAAATCGGACAGCTGCTGGATCATCTTACGGGCCTGCTCGGGCTGGCTGCCGATGAGGGCGCTGATGGAGTTGAGGCTGTTGAAGAGGAAGTGGGGTGCGAGCTGCTGGCGGAGCTTGAAGAGCTCGGCTTCTTTGGAGAGGCGCTCGGCGTCGTTGCGGCGCTGGCGGTTCTCCTGCTCCTCTTCGGAGGAGTACCAGAGGACGCTGAGGATGGACATACAGCCGACCTGTAAAAACACGATATCATATCGGACGGCCCAGGACTTGGAGAAGAAGGCGGCATAGTCGAATGCGGCAGCCCCGCCGCTGGGCGCTTTATCGTTCAACAGCGGCACCAGGATGGCTTTGCAGGCAAGCAGGATTATGCCGCTAAGACCAAGGCTTATAAATAAGATGTACCAGTATCGTTCCTTTTTAGGAAGATAATACTGCATGTTATTACTGATAAACGCGCAGCAAAGAGCGACGAGCGTATTGGAGACGAGGCTATCCGTAAGGGCCGCGCTAAAGGAAAGACCGAAGCCAACCAGCAAAGAAATCTGGAGGAAGGCCCAGATGGCCCACCAGGAGAGGAAGATCAGTAAGAATTTGCCGGTAGCTAGCGGAGCTTTGGCCATGCAGTTTTGAGTTAAATGATTTTGGTCGACGTTGGGCTATAGCAGCCGCAATATCTTATGCGTGCCCGTGCTGCGGATATGTTCGGCGCGCCGGTGCGTAGCATCGATATACGCCTCCGCGTCATCGCTTTCCTGTATACGCGAATACATTTCCGCGCCGTCCAGGAGCCCGCTGAGCCGGTATAGCTCGGCGACGTTGATAAACTTCCACTGGACGAGCTGCTGCTCGTGGTTGTAGAAGTCGTCCTGTTCGCTCTGCCCGATGGCGGTTGCTTTTGCAAAGGCTTCGCATTCGTCGCTGGCCGAGATGAGACGCAGCTGCTCGTCGAACTGCGCGGTGTGGTCCCCTTCACCGCAGATGATCCGGAAGACAATCTTGCTGAGATACCAGTTCATGGTTAATAGTTTTTGAGTTCAATTCCTCCAAAGATGGACGTACCCTGGATGACCAAAATCTTATCGGGATTAGTCATCGCGGGCTGCTGGCGTTTGTCTTCGAAGCCGGCGAAGACCGCGGTCACTTCCGACCGGACTTCCCAGTGCGGGGGCACGATGATCTTGGTGCCGCCCATGATCTGGGTGACGTCGAGCCGGACGGTGCCGGTGAAGTCGGCTTGCGTCAAGTCGATCTCGGTGCCGCCGAGCATGGTGGTGATGTCGCCGCCCTTGAAGTTCTTCGAGACGATTTTTTTATGAACGCCGCCAAAGATGGAAGTCGTGTCGATAAAATCATCCGCGGTATAGGATTGGGAGGAGCCAAAGGCGCTGGTGCTGGCGCCCGTGCTGCTCGCGTTGGGGTTGGGGTTGTTTACGCCTGTCGCGTCCGTTTCCGCCGTATAGGGCTGGCCATAACGGCGTTCATAGCGGCGCTGCCATCGCGCACTGCGGTTACGCCAGTCGTGTTCCCACTCGCCATGATAACGATGGCGACCCGGGCGCAGGATGATGATCAGGCCGACCAGCATGAGGGTGCCAGGCCAAATAAAGCGATGGAGCTCGTATTCGGGGTTAAAGTCTTGTATGGTGTAGATGCCGCCGATTGCGAGGAGGATGAGCCAGCCGGCGCCGCGGAAGTTGTGGCGCAGACCGATGAACAGGCCAAGGGCCATGAGGAGGATGTGCCAGCTGAAGATCCACTGGGGAATAGGAAAGCCCATCTGGTTCAGGAGAAGGACGCCGCCCACCGCAAGCAGGAATAGTCCTGCCCAGACTCGCCCCGGTCCCCCTCTTCTGCTATAGTTATCTTCTGGAATTGCCATGTCATTGAATTTTAGTCAAATCTATGGCGTTATGGGGGCTTGGGCAAGATTCAATAGGGGAGGGAGGTCGGGGGGGCGGTTAGTGGGGGTGTTTTCTCGGTGAAAATACTTAGATGTTTTGGCTTCCTAGTTGTTCGGAGGGTTGAGTAAACTTGAAGGAGCTGCCTGGCACCGATGCCTGCGGCATCTGGCCGGGCCAACGTATTGTTTGGACGGCGCGGGGCTCGCTGAAACGCAAAAAAAATCCGGCGCCGTCCAAACGCCGGATTGCTTGCTTGATCCCAGAGGCCATGGTCGGTGCCCGCGAGCGCGGGCGAACCATAGTTAGTTTTTAATTACTTTATACGTATTGCCATCAACCTGGACGAAATATGTTCCGTGTGCAAAGCTCGAAGTAGAGATCTGGGCGTTTGTCGTACCGCCTCCGAATGTCTTGGTCCAGATCGTCTGGCCCTGGATATTCGTAACAGAGACCTTCGTGAAAGCTTTGGGGCTGCTGACATTGATATTATCGATAAAAGGATTTGGGTAAAGGGTAACCACAGGCCGGGATACGGATGAAATCACCTGAATCGAAGACCATGTATCGGTTTCGCCGTCGCTGTGGAGGCGGAGACGATAGTACGTAGGGCCGGTTTGAAAGGGGTTCTCGTCGGTATAGCTGTAATCGGCCTGACCGATGGGCGCTGCAACATTCGCCAGCGTGCTCCAGTCTTTACCATTGGAGGAGCGCTCGACGATAAAGGTACCGGGAAGATCGGTCGTATTGGCCGACCACCTCAGCACGTTTACGTCGCCCGTATGGGTAGCGGACCAGTTTGTCAATTTGATCGGCAGGGTAACGGGCATCGTGTAGGTGACGGTAAGCGTCACAACATCGACAGCCGCACCGGGGATCAACGAGACCGCGAGTATCGGATTATTTTGTCCAATAAGGTTGACCGAGTGGGCGAATCCAAAGGTCGCATCATTGACGATCGTCGGAGTAAGCGCCGAGCCCCACATAGTGGAGGTGCTGCCATAGGTAACGGTGGTAGAAGAGCCGGACCAGTTGGTGCCGCTCGCCAGATTAGACGATGTAACACCGGTTCCGACCAGCCTCACCGAGTTATCGGATACGCTACCCAGCAGCGGAATGCCGAGGAGCGTAACGCTGAGGCCAGATGCCTGCCGGGTTTCGCTTGCCGTAACGCCGTTGATGGTAGCGGTCGATGGGATAGCGAATCCAAAGCCGGTGATCTGTAAGTTATCGGATACCGGAGAGACATTCGAAAGAAGTGACAGAGCAGCGATCGACGCTATGTTTGCCGTGCCGCCGCCCGCAGTCAGGGCTCCTGATGGAGTGAGCCAGGCAGAAGAGCTGCCTGTAAAGGGTACGTCAGCAGCCGCCGTGCCGTTTGTGGCTGGTGTTGTGGTTTGAGCGTTTGACCGGAGTCCCGATAGTAACAGCATGGACGCACATGCAGAGGCAAGTACTAAATGTTTCATAGTGCACAATTAATTTTAACTTCAAGCTGGGTACAGCCCGAAATCAGGTGATGAATGTTTTGATTTCGCTTTTCTGGATAGTCTAATTGGACTCAAGCGGTCCAGTGCTGTTTTTAAGGGAGCTGCCCAAACATGCCATGGGGCAGTTAAGAGATGCTACTAATGGAGTCGTGCGAGGAAGGTCTGAAATAAGAGTAATCAACTAATCAGACTGCATAGAAACACTGTTTTTTCCGCCTGTGCAAATCCCGGATACTGTAAAAACCCTATTTTAAGTGGAAACACTTAGGTTGTGATAATGACATGCAATTAAAAAATCGACTACACGACATTAGAACTTTAACTACATTGTAACACCAAAATAGCTGACAAGATGATCAAAAACTGGCTCCGAACTGCCCTCCGAAACCTCCGAAAGAACAAGACTTCTTCGGCCATCAACATCTTCGGTCTGACGATCGGGCTTTCCAGCTGCCTGCTGATCGCCCTGTTTATCCGGCACGAATTAAGCTATGACTCCTTCGAAATCAATGGGAAACGCATTGCCCGGGTGATCATGGAGTATCGTTTTAGCGGTGCGGAGGGCTGGCAACGGGGTAATTTCACCAGCACGAAGGTCGCCCCGACCTTTAAGCGGACTTTTCCTGAGGTCGAGTCGGCGGTTCGGATGACGATGCGGGGGGACCGGATCATCGGCTACGAGGATCGGCTTTTTACGGAGAAGCGTTTTATGTATGCCGATTCCAGCTTCTTCCAGGTGTTTAGCTTCGGCCTTTTGAAGGGCGACCCTGCTACGGCGTTGAGCGGTCCGAAGAAGGTGATTCTTACCGAATCCACGGCCCGAAGGTATTTTGGTCCGGGGGAGGCCATGGGTAAGCTGCTCCGGGTCGGCACCGACAGCACCCTCTACCAGGTGACCGGCGTCATGGCCGACGTTCCTTCCAATTCCCAGTTCAAGTTCGACTTCCTGGCTTCGTTTTCTTCGCTCTATGCGAACCAGGAGGAGACCTATTGGGACGCTAATTATGGGACTTTTCTCCTGCTCAAGGATGAAAGCGCTTTTGCGAGGCTGCAGCCTAAGGTCACTGCCTTTATGAAGAAGGAGATGCCGGGGCCCGGGGCTTCGGTCAACTTCCTGCTCGAGCCGTTTATGCGGATTCATTTGTATTCCGAGTATGTGGGGTTCGAGCCGGGGACGTCGATCGTGTACGTTTATATTTTGGCCGGGGTGGCGCTGTTGATCCTTGTCATCGCAGGGTCCACCTATATCAACCTGAGTACGGCCCGGAGCGTGGAAAGGGCAAGGGAAGTGGGAGTCAGGAAGGTAATCGGGGCGGGGAAGGGACAGTTATTCTGGCAATTTATCGGCGAATCCTTCCTGCTCTGCCTGATCGCGGTGGTCCTTAGCCTCGGCGTGGTTTTGTTGAGTCTTCCGGCGTTCAATCGCCTGGCGGATCGTGAGCTTCCCGCCGCTTCTCTGTTCTCGCTTCCGTTTTTAGGACTGTCTTTGCTGACGGCCGTGCTGGTAAGCCTGGCGGCGGGCAGCTATCCTGCGTTGATCCTGGCGAAGTTTCAGCCGGTGAAGGTTTTGAAGGGTGCGTTCAAGAATACTCGCAGCGGTCAGGGGCTTCGTCAGTCGCTGATCGTGTTTCAATTTGTGATATCGGTGTTTTTGATTGTGTCCACGTTCGTCATGCAGGGCCAGCTGCGGTACATCCAGGAGAAGAAGCTGGGCTATGACCGCGAGCGCGTGATGCAGCTGCCGATGAGCTATAAGATGCTGGACCGGATGGACTATATAAAGAACCTGGCAAAAGGCAATCGCGACGTGCTGAGCCTGAGCCACTGCGCGGCGTCGCCCGTGAGCATCGTCGGTGGATATAATATGCGGAGCAGCACGATGACCAACGACCAACAGCTATCCGTAAACGGGGATCCTATCGACGAGGATTTTATCCGGACGACGGGGTTGCAGCTGGTCGCGGGTGAGGATATTACGCAGCAGGACGTGAAGGATGCTACGCCGTGGTACAGGGGTGATACGGTTACGGGAGCTTTTTATCATTTTGTCTTAAATGAGACGGCGGCTAGGCTCCTCGGCTGGACGCCGCAGGAGGCGATCGGGAAGCGTATGTTTCTTGGGGACAATCGTCCCGGTGTAGTTAAAGGCGTCGTCAAAGACTTCAACTTCGCCTCGCTTCACAATGCGATCAAACCCCTGGTCCTCTTCCCTGACATGCGCGCCGACCGGCTCCTGGTGCGGATTACGGGCGACCATATCCCGCAGACGATTGCCCACCTCGAGTCTACCTGGAAGCAGGTTGCGCCCTATATGCCCTTCGAATATCATTTCCTCGATGACGACTATAACAAAGTCTACGCCTCCGAGCAGCGCCTGGGAAAGGTGATGAATCTTTTTAGCGGGATTGCGATCGTGCTGGCTTGTCTTGGGCTCTTTGGTCTTTCGTCTTACGCGGCGAAGCAGCGGGTGAAGGAGATTGGCATCCGGAAGGTGCTGGGGGCTTCGCTGACGAATCTGGCGATGTTGCTGTCGGGGGGCTTCATCCGTCTTGCGCTGATTGCGATCCTTATCGCGTATCCCCTGGCGTGGTGGGCGATGACGAAGTGGCTGCAGGGGTTTGTGTATCGGCAGCGTATCGACTGGGGGGTGTTTGTGCTGGCGGGGGTGATGGTTCTTGTGGTAACGCTGGCGACGGTGAGTATTCAGGCGGTGAAGACCGCGCTTCTTAATCCTGTAAAGAATCTAAAGGTCGAATGAGAAAGTTTTTTCTGCTGGTTTTCTTTGCGTCTTCGTTCTGTGCTCAGGCACAGGTCGATTCGGTTGTGACGAGGCTGATGCGTAAGGCTGGTGTTACGGGTTTGTGTCTGGGTATTGTGAAAGACAATCAGGTTTCTTATGTCAAGGCTTATGGGTATAAGAATAAGCCGCGGGGGCAGATGAATGATACGGCGACCTGTTTCTACGGCGCTTCGTTGTCGAAAGCGGTGTTTGCGTATGTTGTGATGAAGCTCGTCGATTCTTCTATTATTGCGCTGGATACGCCGTTGTATCGGTATTTGCCGAAGCCGCTGCCGCAATATGGCAATTATATGGATTTGGCCGGGGACGATCGCTGGAAGCTTCTTACGGCGCGTCACTGTCTCGATCATACGACGGGGTTTCCCAATTGGAGGTTTTTCAATCCGAATGATAATAGTAAGCTGGAGTTCTTTTTTACGCCTGGCGAGCGGTATGCTTACTCGGGTGAGGGGTTGGCGCTGCTGCAGTTTGTGATCGAGACGAAGACGGGGCGTGGGCTGGAGGATATTGCGCGGGAGAAGGTGTTTGTTCCGGTGGGTATGCGGCGGACGAGCTATGTTTGGCAGCAGGGGTTCGAGTCGGATTTTGCTGTGGGGCATAATGAGAAGGAGGATACGCTGGCGAAGAATAGGCGCAAGCGGGCGAATGCTGCGGGGTCGATGGAGACGACTATTGCGGATTTTACTCGTTTCTTAGCGGCGGTGATGCAGGGGCGTGGGCTGTCGGTTAGGGCTTCGGGCGAGATGTTTAGGCCGCAGATTGCTATTCATCAGAAAGTGCAGTTTCCTTCGCTGAATACGACTACTACTACGGATAATGATAAGATCGAGCTGTCTTATGGACTTGGGTGGGGTGTGTTTAAGAGCTCGAAAGGAGCGGTGTTTTTTAAGGAAGGGCATGATGATGGGTGGCAGCATTACTGTATTGGGATCCCGGGGGAGAAGGCGGCTTATGTTTTTATGACGAATAGTGATAAGGGGGAGGCGATTTTTACGGAGCTGGCGAGGGAGCTGGCGGGGGTGGAGATACCGTGGGAGTGGGAGGGGTATGGGAAGTGATGGGGTAAAAAAACGAACGTCCACTTAATGGACGTTCGCAATTAATGTTATGGGGTCACTGAAAGGGTTGAATCTTTCAGGCGGGATTTATCAAGAGTACTTGGTAAATCCTCTTTGTGATGATCATCGGGGTAAAGTTAATGAAAATAAGGGTTGTGGTAATGAAAAAATGGAGGAGATGCGTATATGGCTGATTATAAATCTCTTGTTCGATATGATTTTTATAATAATAAGATCGTGTTCCCGGGAAAGGTGGCCAGCTCTATTCTTGCCGATTTTTCTTCTGCTATAGGTTTATGGCTTAATAGACGGCCAACAGAAGAATTGATTCTCGATTTTTCTAAGGTAGTAAAAGCTTATCCAAATGGAATGCTGGCGATTATCGCTACTATATGTAGCCTTAAATCCAAGGGGTACGTAATTAATATCGAGCTGCCGTTTCAATGGAATACCAATAGGCTATTTTTATCGACGAATTGGGCTCATTTATTGGATCCTTATTACCTCCAATCTGAGTCTGCTCATGATCGTCATTTAGTCGCGAGACAGTTTACCGATTATAAAGATATTCCTGGTATTACAAATGATGTCATGGATGTAGTAATGAGGAGCATGCCGATCCCGGCAGATATTATCCCGGCGTTAGAGTGGTCTGTCAATGAAGTATGTGATAATGTTATTAATCACTCGGAATCGGAAGTGGGTGGCTTTGTCGAAGTTGTTACATATCCAACTCAGGAACTTATCTCATTTACAGTGGCTGATGCAGGAAGAGGAATTCTAAGCTCGTTAAAAGAGGCCATCCCTACTCTAAGGACAGATTCGCAGGCAATAGGAGAAGCCATAAAAGCAGGCGTAACGAGGAACAAGGAAGCAGGACAGGGAAATGGGCTTGCCGGAACGCTTAGGATTGCCACGATGACCGGCGGCTCAATGGATATCGTTAGTGGCGCTGGCCGCTTTTATTCGTCAATAACGAATAGCAATACTATAAAATGGAAGAAGAATCAATCCTTGTCAGGGACCAGCGTGAGCGGTCACATAAAAATGAATAAATCATTTCAAATCGGCGAAGCTTTGAATTTTAAAGGAACCGGGCCGTATGTCCCCCTCAGCATCGTCGACCTCAAGTACGAGATGCCGGACAGCGATTGTTTGTCTATTAAGATGAAGGAAGAGACTACGGGGTTCGGAACAAGACATGCGGGACGTCAAATGCGGTTTAAGCTGTTGAACTTGATCAATTCGAAACCCAATCACCCTGTTTACGTCGACTGGGAAGGTGTACCTGTCATCTCCAGCAGCTTTGCGGATGAGCTTATGGGTAAGCTGTTTCTTGAACTAGGGCCTCTGCGATTTGGGGCTTTGATAAGGCAAAGGAATATGGAGCCATTGGTTTATCAGCTATTGGATAAGGCGATTATGCAACGGCTGCATCAGGAAAAGGATTCGTAGGGCTGCGCACAGCCGGACGGTGGCTGTTCGGAAGCGGACACTGCGGGCGGGCCGTCGCGGGGCAAATAGTTGATTGGTAACGTGTTATTTGACTGGCATGTTGTTGGCCGTTGAAAGATCATAACGGCCAAACTATGCTAAAAAACTACTTCAAAATCGCCTGGCGCAACCTGCGCAAGAGCAAACTATATTCCGCCATCAATATCATCGGTCTCGCTACGGGCATGGCAGTCGCTATGCTGATCGGGCTTTGGATCTACGACGAGCTGTCGTTTGACAAGAAGGGCACGGACAATTACGACCGTATCGGGATGGTGAAGCAGCTAGTAAACTTTGGTGGGGGTAAGACGGAGTATGACGTCAGCCCGATTCCTCTGGGCGCATATATCCGCGACCACTTCCCCGACTTCAAACGCGTCAGCCTCATGTCCGGCTATGGCGACATGGCGTTCCAGGTAGGGGACAAGCTGCTGTCGAAACCGGGGGTGTATGTGCAGCCGGAGTTTACGGAGATGATGACCCTGCGGATGAAGTCGGGAAACCGGCAGACGTTGAAGGATATGCATTCGATCCTGGTGTCGGAGAGTCTTGCCAAGGCGCTGTTTGGGACTGAGGAGCCGATGGGCAAGACGATACGGATGGGCAATACGCAAAACGTGACGATTGGCGGCGTATATGAGGACTTCCCGAAGAATAGCAGCTTTAATAATTATCTTTTTTTGGGCTCATGGGATTTGTACGTGGCCGATCAGAAACAAGACGAGACGCAGTGGGACAGCAATTCCTGGTACGTGTATGTCCAGCTGAAGCCTGGCGTAACCTACGAGCAGGCTTCGGCCAAGATCAAGATGTCCCGGGAGGCGCAGGGGAATTATCCGAAGTATAAGCCGGAGTTCTTTGTCCATCCCATGAGCAAGTGGCACTTGTATTCCGATTTTAAGGATGGCGTGAATACTGGCGGTCTGGTTACGTTTGTGTGGTTGTTTGGGATTATCGGTGTTTTTGTCTTGTTGTTGGCTTGTATCAACTTTATGAACCTGAGCACCGCCCGCAGCGAGCGCCGCGCCCGTGAGGTGGGTATCCGTAAGGCGATCGGCAGCGTGCGCCGTCAGCTGATCTTTCAGTTTTTGAGCGAGTCGATGCTGGTGGTATTGTTGTCTTTTGCGCTGGCCCTGTTGTTGGTGCAGGTTTCGTTGCCGTTCTTCAATCATTTGTCGGATAAAGAGATGTCGGTACTCTGGTTGAATCCTTTGTTCTGGACCATGGGTATCGGGTTTAGCCTGATTACGGGTTTGGTTGCGGGCAGCTATCCGGCTTTGTATCTATCCTCCTTTTCCCCGGTGAAGGTGTTGAAGGGAACTTTCAAGGCTGGCCGTTTTGCCGCGATACCGCGCCGCGTGCTGGTGACGCTGCAGTTTACGGTATCGGTGATGCTGATTATCGGGACGATCGTCGTTTTCCGGCAGGTGCAGTATGCAAAGGATATACCGACGGGGTATAACCGCTCCAGCCTGATCGAGATGAGCGTCAATACGAATGACCTGCGGACGAACCTCAAACCGATCGAGACCGACCTGATGAATACGGGGGCGGTTACGGCCTTTTCGAAATCGTCCTGTCCGATCACCGCCAACTACGGCGGTACGGTCGATTATAGATGGAAGGGAAAGGACCCCAATACCAAACAATTGATGATGGCCAATTTTGTGTCGATAGACTTTGGCAAGACCGTGGGCTGGCAGCTGGCGGAGGGCCGCGACTTTTCGAAGGAGATGGCGACGGACAGCTCGGCGATGATCATCAACGAGACGGCGGTCAAGACCATGGGGTTCAAGCATCCGCTGGGTGAGATCGTTGTCCTGCACGGTAAGCCCCATACCGTTATCGGAGTGACAAAGGATATGGTGAGGGGAGACCCGTTTCAAACGCCTGCTCCTTCGACGTATACCCTGGACTCGGGATTCCTGGCGTCGATCGAGATCAAGCTGGCCCCATCGATGGGCGCGCACGAGGCGCTGGCGAGGATCGAGACGGTCTTTAAGCGGTATAATCCGGCTAGTCCTTTCGTATATCGGTTTGTCGATGAGGAATACGCCAGGAAATTTATGAACGAGGAGCGCATCGGAAATTTGGCGACGTTCTTTGCGGCGCTGGCGATTTTTATTTCTTGTCTGGGGTTGTTTGGGCTGTCTTCTTTTGTTGCAGAGCAGCGCACCAAAGAGATTGGTGTGAGGAAGGTGCTGGGTGCAAGGCTGATCAATGTGTGGGGATTGTTATCGAAGGAATTTGTCCTTCTTGTTATCATATCATTGGTCATCGCGATGCCGGCGGCCTGGTACTTTATGAACAAGTGGCTTCAGAATTATGAGGTGCATACGAAGATCTCCTGGTGGATCTACGCGGCTGCGGGTTTTGGCGCGTTGGGGATTACATTATTTACGGTGAGCTTCCAGGCGATCAAGGCTGGGCTGGCGAATCCGGTGAAGAGTCTTCGGACGGAATAGGCTTTAGCCTCGGGAGCGGCCTCATGAGGGAATAGCCTTGAGCCGCCAGGTCATGTGCATCCGGGTGGGGTGCTGGCGAAGACGGGTCAGCAGCCCGGGGCTGGCGGACGCCAGGAAGTGAGGGAGCGAGGTTACCGAAGAATAGTCGGGTTCCGCTTCTTTGTCGATGACAAATCCCATGCTGGAAAAAAATTCCCTGGCCTCATCGAAGCTGTTGAACATATTGTCGTCGACCTTGTGCTGTTCCAGGAATTGCTTTAGCGTATCTCCCAGCGCGAGCTCGGGGTCGTCGACGCGCCGGCTGCGTTTGATATAGACGTCGGCGGTAATCCAGTAGCCGCCGCGCTTCAATAGCGCCCGTCGGATCAGTCCGCAGAGCCGCTGTTTCTCCTCCACCCCCAAATACATCAGCAGTCCTTCGTTGACGATCAGGAGCGGTCCTTCGGGGAAGCTGTCGATGACCGCGTTGAACGCTTCTTCGTCGAGGGCGTTGAGGGGGCGGAGTTCGTAGTGGCCTATAGGAGTGCCGGGGCTGGCGGCTAAGAGCTGGGTGACGAGGTGGGTTTTTGTTTCGATGAGCTCGGGCAGGTCCGTGTCGATATAATAGACGTTACTGTTATCCGCAAGTGCCAGGCCGCGAAAGGAGAATCCGGAGGAGAGCTCGAGGATATTTGTGAATTCGGCGGGCATCAATTGGTTGATGCTCAGGTAGCGGACCTCGAAGTGCACGACGCGGGCCCAGAGGCCGGGCATGCGGACGGAGTAGTCGGGGACGTAGGGCGTGGGGTATTCGATCAGCTCTGCGGCCTGGCGTGCAAAGGGGATTGGGGTAAGGCCTTTCATCAGGAGCAGCGCGCGGGCGGATGGGCTGATCGTCGAATAGTTGCGGGACATGACAAGGATGTTTGTGAGTAAAGGTAGTAATTTAGTAATTTGTGACGCATTGAGTGAGCAGGCAACATATGACGAAAAAAGGCTTCTGCTGGATCTGGCCGCCGGTGATGAGAATGCGTACAAGAGCATGTATCAGCAATACGGCGATGCTGTTTTCAAGCTGGCGATTCGATACGTAAAGTCGGAAGCATTGGCGCAGGACCTTACCCAGGACGTCTTTATCAAAATCTGGGAGAAGCGCGAGCGGCTTACAGAGGTACAATATTTCCAAGCATATTTATTGCAGGTGGCGCGGAACGAGTCGATCAATCTGCTGCGGGCCGTGGGTAAGTCGGACATCGCCAAGGGTGAGATCGCAAGGCATTTCCACGCCAACCCCGGATTCTTCGAGGACGAGACATTGCAGAGGGACTACCGGGAATTCATCAAACGAACGTTGGACTCTCTTTCTCCCCGTTCGAGGGAGATTTTTATACTCTGCCGGGAGCAGGGCAAGACCTATGATGAGGTGGCGGCTGAGCTGGGGATTTCCAGGAATGTCGTCCGTAAGCATATGGTTAGCTCATTACAAAAGTTTAGAGATGCGGCCCAGGATGAATTGGGCACGCCGTTGGGCCTGGTCCTGCTGATCTTGATAAAAAAATATTTTTAACCAGGGGGGTCCTCCCCTGACCCTTTCACCGTCTATATAGGGAAATGAAGGAAGAGGCTTTATATAAACAATTGGTTGATCGTTATTTGGATGGAACCGCCAGCCTGGAGGAGGTAGAAGTCTTCTTTCAATTATTAAACGAAGGAAAGCTCGATCGGTACCTTGAACCGGAAACGCCCGTACGCAAGCTGACCCCCTGGAAGCGCTATGGCATCGCTGCGGCGGCTGCACTCCTGCTGGCCGTAGCGGGCCTTGTATTGCTGCGCCGGCCGGCGCCTGAAAAGCCGGTGGTGGCGAATGTTTTTAAGAACGATGTATCGCCCGGCGGCAACAAGGCGATCCTGACCCTTGGGGACGGAAGCACCATTGTCCTGGATAGCGCCGCGAATGGGGCGCTTACCGGCCAGATCGTAAAGACGGATGGCGCGCTGGTTTATAAGAAGGGCGCCGAAGACCTATATAATAGTCTATCCACGCCCGCGGGTGGTCAGTACCAGGTAACGCTGGCCGATGGAACGAAGGTCTGGCTCAATGCGCTATCGAAGCTGCAGTATCCGGGCGCGTTCAAAGGCAGGGAAAGGATAGTGGAGCTAACCGGAGAAGCCTACTTCGAAGTGGCGAAGGATGCGACAAAGCCTTTCACCGTAAAAGTAAATGGAGTGGCGGTGGGTGTTCTTGGAACCAGCTTTAACGTAAATGCATATAACGACGAACCGGAAATACGCACCACCTTGCTCGAAGGAGCGGTGAGAGTAAAGAAAGGCGCGAGCGAGCTAACCCTAAAGCCCGGCCAGCAGGGCATTGCGGGCGATGTGTTGACACAGCGCGCTGCTGACGTCGACCGGGTCATGGCCTGGAAGAAGGGCTTCTTCAGCTGGGACGCCGCCGACATCCACACCGTGATGCGTCAGCTGTCCCGCTGGTACGGCGTCGAGATCAAATACGAGGGCGCACCTACAAAAGCACTATTCGGCGGAGAGATCGGCCGAGACCTTACCTTGACACAAGTGCTGACCGGACTCAGCGAATCGAAAGTCCATTTTCAATTAGACGGAAAAGTCCTGACTGTCTTGCCTTAAGAATATTATTTACAGCCTTCCTATGTGTATCAGCAACCCATAAAAAAGGCCAGTGGCGGTGCAACGCTACTGGCCGGTAATGGGCTTGTCGAAAACCTGTTAATGTCTTTTTAAACCCAAAACACTGCTAAAATTATGAAATTTTTTGGCAAAGGCCATGTTTTGCCCTGGCCTCTATCTTTTCATCAAACGTTTCGGACGATGAAACTGACTGCTATTTTATTAACTGCAACCATTCTGACTGCCCACGCCGGCGCAAGGTCTCAGACCGTGTCGATCAAAGTGGACCATGCCCCGCTCAAGCAGGTATTTACCGAGCTGAGAAAACAGACGGGCTATTCTTTTTTCTACAACTATGATTTGCTGAAGAACGCGCATGAGGTGACGCTGGAGGTGAAGAACGTTCCGTTACAGGAGGCGTTGAGGCGGACCTTTGCCGATCAGCCGCTTTCCTACAGTATCCAGAACAAGACGGTCTTTGTGGTGGAAAGGCTGCACGGCATTACCGTGACGCAAGCGCCCGACACTGCGGCTCCCTTCGGTGCGAAGGGTATTATCCTCGACGACAAGGGGCATCCACTCGAGGGTGCTACC
This sequence comes from Bacteroidota bacterium, assembly GCA_018267545.1. Classification (GTDB taxonomy): domain Bacteria; phylum Bacteroidota; class Bacteroidia; order Chitinophagales; family Chitinophagaceae; genus Puia. The sequence goes on along the minus strand of JAFDYG010000399.1, from coordinate 9,106 downwards.
ATTATTGTCGCCGGCACGTCGAAGGCTGCGATCTCCGAGGTAGATGGAACCTTCGAGATAAAAAATATGCCCCGGGGCAACAACATTACCATCAGTCATATCGGGTTTGTTCCGTATAGCGTCAGACCCAACGGCAGAGACCTCGTGATTCGAATGGCTCTCAGCGCAGCTAAGATGGGCGACGTCGAAGTCACGTACAGTACCGGCTACCAGACCGTACCGAAGGAACGCGCCACCGGCTCCTTCGTCCAGATCAGCGGCGAAGAGCTGAATCGCCAGGTCGGTACCAATGCGCTGCAGAAGCTCTACAATATCACCAATGGCATGCTCAACTCTTCGACCAATAAGGCGAAGCTGGAAATCCGGGGTCTGAGCTCGATCAATGCGATGACGGACCCGCTGATCGTCGTGGATGGCTTCCCCTACCAGGCCAGCGCGATCCAGACGGGCGTGGATGGGTCCATCGGCAACCTCAACCCCAACGATATCGCCTCTATCACGGTATTGAAGGACGCCGCCGCGGCTTCCATCTGGGGCGTACAGGCTTCCAATGGCGTCATCGTGATTACGACGAAAAAGGGCGCGTTCAATCGCCGCACCACTATGTCGCTGAGCAGCAACGTTACCGTCGGCGCCCAACCGAACCTCGACTATGTCCACACCCTCAGCGCCGCAGACGAGATCGCCTTCGAGCAGCTGCAATACGGCAAGGGCGTATACAATGCCTATGACGACAGCTATCCCGGCATCAAATACTATCCGACCCTGCCGCAGGTTGCGGAGCTCCTGCTGGCTGTGAGAAGGGGACAGATAACACAGGCGCAGGCCGACGCGCAGATCGCGGCCTATCAGCAGCACAATGTAAAGGACGACATTCGTAAGTATATCCTGCAAAATACTGTCGCGCAGCAGCACCTGCTCAGCCTTTCGGGCGGCAACACCAACTACAGCTATTATACCTCTTTCGGCTACGATCAGGCAAGGGGTTCGGCAAAGGGTGACGCGACCAATCGCTATACGCTCAACTTCAACAATACCTATCGTCCCATTGCGCAGCTGGAAGTGGGCGGCTTTATCAATTATTCGCAGCAGCGGCAGTATTTCAACGGACTGCCCTGGTCTTCCTTTATGCCCTCGGGTTCCAATACGACGCCTTATGCGATGCTGGCCGATGCACATGGTAATCCGCTTGCCGTTCCGTATTATTACCGGACCGGATTTACCGATACGGCAAGGTCTGGCGGTCTGCTGGACTGGCACTATCGTCCGCTGGCCGAACAGCAATACCTGGACAAGGTGACCAACCTCAGCTATATCCGTCTCGGCGGTACGCTGAAGTATACGATCCTGAAGGGGCTTAGCGCCAATGTAAACTATCAGTACGAACGGAATACCGTCAACAACAATAATAACCAGTCCGATTCGCTGTTCTCCGTAAAGAATACGATCAACAACATGGTGACGAAGAATGCGCAGGGGCTGCCCGTCTACCAGATTCCTATCGGCAATATCTATTCGTTCAGCACGATGAGCCAGACCATCTGGAACATCCGCGGTACCTTGAACTTCAACCGGAGCTTTGGCGATCACCAGATAGACGCCATCGCCGGGGCCGAGCGCAGACAGAACAGCTCGCTCACGACCAGCGGAACGCTGTACGGCTATGACCCGGTGAATGGTACGTCCAAGCCCGTCAGCTCCGGCGTGAATCTGATCAACTATTTCGGCAACTCGCAGTCGATCGGTACGCCGACGGGTATATCTGGTAATCTGCTTCGGTTCGGCAGCTATTTCGCCAATGCGGCCTATACGTACAAGAGCCGATACACCGTCAGCGGAAGCGCGCGCGCAGACCAGACGAACTTCTTCGGCGTAAAAGCCAACCAGCGGATACAGCCGCTTTGGTCCGCCGGCGCTGCCTGGACCATCGACAAAGAAAGCTTCTATCACGTCGACTGGCTGCCTAACCTGAGACTGCGTGCGAGCTATGGATACAATGGTAACTCGCCCTACGCCGTACCGGGATACGTGTTCCTGACCACCAACGCCTATGCTGTAGGTAATTACAGCACGGGAACGAGCGTCAGCCCGACCCTGCCTTCACTGGGCATCACTTCACCCAATAACCCCGGTCTGACTTTTGAAAAGACGCGCGTCGTCAACCTGGCTGTGGAAGCCGCTTCGAAGAATAAGCGCATCAGCGGTACCCTCGAATTTTACTTCAAGCACGGCACCAACCTGGTCGGCCCCATTCAGACCGACCCCACCACGGGCTGGCTGCAATTCAATACCAACAACGCTACGGTATCGGGTCATGGCATGGACCTGCAAATCAACACCCGCAATTTCGATGGGCGTAATTTCCGCTGGACCACCACGCTCAATATGAGCTTCAATACCGACAAGGTGGTTTCCTATAATGTTCCGGTTACGGCCGTCACCAGCTATCTGAGCGACCCCGTTGCGATCATCGGAAAGCCGCAATATAAGATGTATGCGTACAGATGGGCCGGACTGGATTCCAGCAACGGAGATCCTCGTATCATGATCGGGGGCAAGCCTACCAGCTATAAGCAGTACAATAATGTTACGGTACAGGACCTGAAGTACATTGGTCCGACCATGCCGCATTGGTATGGCTCGCTGATGAATACGTTTACCTACAAGCAGTGGAGCCTGTCGGCCAATATCTATTACAAGCTCGACTGGTATTTCCGCCGGCCTTCGATGAGCTATAACGCGCTGTTCAGCGGCTGGGGCGGCAATGCCGACTACGACAAGCGCTGGCAGAAGCCGGGCGACGAGCTGGTTACCAATGTTCCATCGCTGCCCGTCAGCAACGACATCAACCGGGACAATGCGTACCTCAACTCCGACCTGCTTACTACGAAAGGAGACGAGATCCGGCTGCAGGACCTCCGGCTCAACTATGACTTCGGCAAGGGCAGCCGCCGCTGGCCCTTCCAGAGCACGCAGGTGTTCCTGTATATGAACAATGTCGGCATCATCTGGAAAGCCAACAAGTACGGCATCGACCCCGACGCTTATTCGTTTGGCTCCATCCCCACTCCCCGAAGCCTCTCCGCCGGCGTAAACATTAACTTCTAAATGAAAAGAAAATGAGAAAGAGCATCTATATAGCAACGGTTTGTATTCTCTTGTTCGGCTGTACGAAGGACAAATGGTTCGACGCCAAACAAACGCTGGTGCAGACGGTACCCCAGACGGTGGCCGACTTCCAGGCGATACTGGACAATGTCGTGATGGACTACGCCGCACCCTACTTACCCGAGATCGCCAGCGACGACCACTACGTGACCGACGCCGTCTTCAATACGCTCCCGGCCAACGAAAAGAACGCCTATACGTGGACGCACGACCTGCCGTATACGACGGTGATAGACTGGACCACCTCACTGAGCATTACGGGCGGGACCTATGCCCGGGTTTACCTCTGCAACCTGACTCTCGACGGTCTGAAGACGGCCAAAGGCGCCGGGACTGCGGACTACAACAACGTAAAGGGGCAAGCGCTCTTCTACCGCGCATTTAACTACCACAGCATCCTGCAGGAGTACGCGCCGGTATATGATTCGGCAAAGGCGGCTACGCAGCTGGGCGTTCCGCTGCGGCTGGAGTCGGACCTGAACGTATCGGTGAATCGTTCTACGGTCAAGGAAAGCTATGACCGGGTGCTAGCCGATTTGAGCGAAGCCATTTCGTTGCTGCCGGTGACGCCGGCCTACAAGACCCGGCCTTCGAAGGCGGCTGGCTACGCCCTGATGGCGCGGCTCTATCTCAACGTCAGCGACTATGCGGACGCGGGGAAGTATGCCGATAGCTGTCTGGCCGTTTATCCGGGACTGCTGAACTTCAATACGCTGAACCTTACGGCGACATACCCTATCCCCAACTATAGCGACGACGTCATCTTCCAGAATATCCTGAATCCGGGAAGCGGTATCATTTCCTTCAATGCCAAGATCGATACGGCGCTCTACAACCGCTACGACGCCAACGACCTGCGGAAGGTCGTTTACTTCACCCTGCAGGCGGACAAGTCGGTGAACGTACGGGGAAGTCATTTCAGCAATGCTCCGTTTAATGGTTTGACCGCGGAGGAGATGCTGCTGATCCGGGCCGAGTGCAGGGCGCGGCAGGGGCAGACGGCTGCGGCGATGGCCGATATCAATACGCTGCTGCGTTCGCGCTACAAGACAGGTACGTACGTAGACCAGGCGGCTGCGACGGCCGACGATGCGCTGACGACGGTACTGCTCGAGCGGAGGAAGGAGCTGGTGCTGAGCGGACAGCGGTGGAGCGACCTGCGTCGATTCGCCCGGGAGGGAAGGTTTGCGAAGACGCTGACGCGGACGGTGGCGGGCAAAACCTATACGCTGGAGCCTGGAAGCTTCAAGTACGTCTTTCCGATTCCTGACGACGCGATCAAGCTCGCGCCGCAGCTTCAACAAAATCCTGGTTGGTAATCCTTTTTTATGAAGAAATATATTTTATTGGTCGTTGCCCTGGCTAGTGTCGGGGCGGCGATCGGACAGTCGCTGGATGAATGGATGGCGCCGGTTCAACGGCGGCTCGACTCGGCGCGTGACGCGTGGATCAAGTCGCGGGACCCGCAGAAGTATGATACGAATGGGCTCGCGCGGGCTCGGGAGGTTACGGCTGCGCTGCATCGGGTGGAGCACGCGAGGCTCAATGCGTTTGTTGTGGCGCATCCGGATGATACGATGAGCCTGGCGGCTCTGAGTCGCAGTGTGCTGCCGGTGCCGGAGGATATTGTGGCTACGCAAAGGCTTTATAATGGTTTGTCCGCTGGGGTGCGGGGTACGGAGACTGGGCGCTCCCTGGGAGAATGGATTGCTGCGCGTGTTGCGGTGAGTGTTGGCGGGGTTGCCCCGGATTTTTCGGCCCCGGATACGTCGGGACGCACGGTACACCTTTCGGATTATAGAGGCAAGTATGTGCTGCTGGACTTTTGGGCGAGCTGGTGCGGGCCTTGCCGGGAGGAGAACCCGAATGTCGTTGCAGCGTACAAGCGGTTTCACGCCCGGAACTTCGAGGTTTTTTCGGTGTCGCTTGACCGGCCAGGCAGGCGGGAAGACTGGGTGAAGGCGATACGAAAGGATGGAATGCCGTGGGGACACGCATCGGATTTACTGTTTTGGAACAGCCCGATCGTAAAGCTATATGCCATAAAATCGATACCGCAGAATTTTCTGATCGACCCGAGAGGGAAGATTATTGCGACCAATCTAAGAGGCGAACAATTGATCGAATCACTGTCTAAATTTCTCAATTAACCATGCGTAGGGTATTATTTATTGTTGCTTGCCTGGCCGGGCTTTCGGCTCAGGCGCAGAAAGCGGATACGGCTAAGAAGGCTGGGGCTGGGGGCTCTGGTGGGCCTAAGCCTTATGGCGAGGTCATCACTGCTGAGGCCAGGAGCGAACGGGGGCTTTTTACCGTCGATTTTTTAAAGGACCGTTATTATTTTGAAATTCCCGATTCGCTGATGGGGCGCGACATTCTCGTCGTCAATCGTATCAGCAAGTCTGCGGCGGGGGACCGAAATCAGATGATGGGTTATGCGGGGGATGAGATCGGGAACAACGTGATTCGCTTTGAGCGCGGTCCGTCGAACAAGGTGTTTTTGAAGGTTATTTCTTATGGGGAGCGTTCCAAGGACAGCTCAGAGAGCGGCATGTATCGTTCGGTGCTCAACTCGAGCGTGCAGCCGATTATGGCGAGCTTTGAGATAAAGGCGGTCAATGGGGGCGGCGGCTCCGCGGGCGGGGCTGTCGTGATCGATGTTACGGACTATCTCAATACGGAAAATGAGGTTTTCTATTTTCAACCTTTTGCAAAGAATGCGCTGGGTATCGGTGCGCAGCAGAACGACCGGAGCTATATCAGCGGGATCCGTTCCTTTCCGATGAATGTGGAGATCAAGACGGTCAAGACCTATTCCAAGTCTGCTCCGGCGGCGATGCCAGGCTTTGCATCCCTTCCGCCAAGCGGCGTCCCCATTACCTTCGAGCTCAACAGCTCGATCGTGCTGCTACCGGTCGAGCCGATGAAGGCCCGGTATGCGGATGCCCGCGTGGGTTTCTTCGCTGCGAATTATGTCGACTTCGACGCGGATAGGCAGGGGGTCAAGCGGCTTGGCGTTATTACGCGCTGGCGTCTCGAACCAAAGGATGAAGCGGCGTACAAACGCGGCGAGCTGGTAGAACCGAAGAAGCCCATTGTTTTTTATATCGACCCCGCGACTCCGCGGCGGTGGGTACCTTATCTGATCCAGGGTGTGAACGACTGGCAGAAGGCGTTCGAGCAGGCGGGGTTCAAAAATGCGATCTATGCCCTCGAAGCGCCGAAGGACAGCAGCTGGAGCATCGACGATGCGCGGCACAACGTGATCGTCTATAAACCGTCCGAGATTCCGAACGCGAGCGGCCCGCACGTACACGACCCGCGCAGCGGTGAGATCATCGAGACGCACGTCAACTGGTATCACAACGTCATGCGATTGGTCCACGACTGGTATATGATTCAGGCGGGGGCGGTAGACGAGCGTGCGCGGAAGATGCAGTTCGACGATAGCCTGATGGGGCAGCTGATCCGGTTCGTGTCTTCGCATGAGATAGGTCATACGCTGGGTCTGCGGCACAACTATGGAAGCTCCTCTACCGTTCCGGTCGAGAAGCTGCGGGATAAGGCCTGGGTTGAAGCGCACGGTCATACTCCATCTATCATGGACTATGCGCGGTTCAACTACGTCGCGCAGCCGGAGGATCATATTGGTCAGGCTGGGCTGTTTCCACGGATCGGGGATTACGATCGTTGGGCGATCCAGTGGGGGTATCGCTGGATGCCGGAGTTTGCCGACGCAAAGGCGGAAGCGGGAGCTATGAACCGGCTGATCATCGATAGCATTGGTCACAACAAGCGGCTTTGGTTCGGCACCGAGCAGGACTATTACGATCCTCGTTCGCAGAATGAAGACCTGGGTGACGATGGGGTGCTGGCGAGCAGCTATGGCATCAAGAACCTGCAGCGAATTTTGCCGCACCTCCTGGAGTGGACGCGGGAGCCCAATGAGGGTTATGACGGCGCCGCGAGTTTGTATATACAACTGTTCGGGCAGTACAATCAGTATATGGCGCACGTCGCCAAGATCATCGGCGGCAGCTATAGCACGCCGAAGGCGGTGGAAGAGCCGGGACTGGTCTTTGAGCCGGTGCCGTACGAAAAACAAAAAGCGGCGATGGCATTCTTTAAGAAAGAGGTGTTTGCGACGCCGAAGTGGCTGGTGAATGAAGAGCTGATCGGTAAGACGAACATGGACATCGTCAGCTATATCAAGGGCGCGCAGGATCGGGTGCTGCACCGGATCCTGGGTCCGGAAATAGTGTACAAGCTGGTGAAGGATGAGGCGGAGTTGCCTTCGAGGCATCTATACACTGCTTCAGAACTGATGAGCGACCTGCGGCGCGACGTCTGGACGGAGCTCGACACCCACGCCGATATCGACCTCTATCGCCGCAACCTGCAGAAGCGGCACGTGTCTTACCTTGGAAACCTGCTCTGGACCTCGAACATCATCTCGCTTACGCAGCTGGGCGGGGCTCTGTTCGGGATGGTTATTCCTGCGCCTGCCCAGTCTGATGTAGGGAGTCTTGCGCGTGCGAGCCTGGTACAGCTGCGCGAGGATATTCGCAAGGCTTTGCCGCAGGCGCGTGGTTTGAGCAGGTATCACCTGCAGGATATGATCGCTCGTATTAATGAGACTTTGCTGCCGGTACAGCAGGTCAAACAAGCGCTATAGCGGAGTACATGGTGCCGCCGAAGCGGGAGGGCATTTCTCCGAGCTTTTCGGCTTTTGGCACTAGGGTTTTCAGCGTGTTGAACGAAACAGGGTAGGGCACCCAGGTCTGAACAGGCTTATCGGTATCATACTCGACAATAACCAAAGGAGCGCCGGGCTTTAGCACGGCGCTCTTTAATTTATGCAGGAATGCCTGTTTTTCTTTCACATAGTGAAATGAGTTTGCCATCAAGACGCCATCGAGGTCATCGAGCGGCAGCGGGACATTGATAAAATCTGTCTTGACAGGAATCAGATTTACTTCGCCTACGTTTGCGCTATGCAATGTGGGGCGAAGGTCTACACCATAGAGGCTGCTGCCTGCGGGCAGGAAGCGCGCCAGCGCTTCGGTAAAGAGGCCGTCGCCGCAGCCCAGGTCGGCCCAGCGTTGGGGCCTGGCGGGAATGGCGGCGCGTAGTTTCGGGTTATCTAGCAGATCGATTGCTTCGGAGAGACGCATTATGCAAAGATCGGAACTTTATCCCACCGGCACCGCCGCCATGGCGAGGAAATTCATGAGCTTCGTGCCGAGGAGGTTCGTCCATCCTTCGCGGAAATTGGTCGTTTCGAGGCCCTGGTAGCCGCGGAAGGAGTCGAGACCGATGTGGGTTAGAGTAAGTTTTGTTTTTTGTCCGATTGGGATCAGCTCGAAGGTGACGATCGAGGTGCCGGGGGTGCCCGCGAACTTCCATTCGTAGCTGATTTTTCTGCCGGGGATGACTTCCGTTACTTTCCAGATATGGGGGAACTTTTTCTTTTTGTCCTTTGTCTCGACGTCGAACCCGGTTTCGAAGCCGACTTCGGGGCGGAAGTCATTCAACGGCATGTACCATTGGCGCATTTGGTCGGGGTCGGTTATCGCGGCCCAAACCCTCTCGACGGAAGCGTCGTAGGTGCGTTCGATGACGACCTTTGCGTCGGGCTTGTCAAGAAAGCTTTTGAGCTGCGTATGGATAAAAAAATCCCACCCCTCCTGGATGTCTTCTTTGTTTTGGGCCTCCAGGCCGGTGTGTGTGACGATGAGCTTGGCGCCATCGCCGTCGGGTACGACCTCGAACGTAACGCGGGAGTTGCCGGGGAAGCCTTCGAGCCGCCACTCATAGCTGATCTTTTGGTCGGGGATGACTTCGGTGATCTTCCATTGGTTGGCTGCGGACGTGCCGGGAAGGTGCCATTCCTGCATTTGGTCGGGGTCAGTGATCGCCTGCCAGACGCGCTTTGGCG
>JAFDYG010000398.1 GCA_018267545.1 Bacteroidota bacterium | reverse complement strand
ACGCGGACGAGATTGATTTTGTTGAATTCTGTCTTGCCGGTTTCGCTATTGATAGACACATCGGAGATAAGCAGCCTTGCTGCGTTACTTCCGATGTCGATGGCTGCCAGTCGCATTTTCATTTTTGTGATTCACTTCTTTGCCACCTACCCGTTCGCTGTGTTTATACCGCAACCGGAACAGGGTTGGCTGCGGCCCCTTCTTCAGCGGGCAAGGACTTATGGTATAAATAATTAAATATCTCTATCTGGGACCTGACCTTGGTTTCCTGATTATCGTGCTTGTACCTATTCGACAGCTCGTTGTCCAGCCAGCGGGCTTTGACGTTGTCGGAGAGCTGGATATCCAGGATCTCTTTCAACTCCTGCTGGATGGATTCATCCAGGATCGGGCAGGTGGCTTCCACGCGGTGGTCGAGGTTGCGCACCATCCAGTCTGCCGAAGATATGTAAGTTTTTTCTTTTCCACCATTATGGAAGATAAAGACGCGGGCATGCTCGAGGTATTCGTCGATGATGCTGATGGCCTTTATCGGGATGATGAACTTACTGTTCTCGGAGAAGAGGCAGAAGATGCCGCGGACGATCATCTGGACGCGTACGCCGGCCTTTGCTGCTTCGTAGAGCTTTTCGATCAGGTCTTCATCGGAGATCGAGTTCATCTTGAGGGTGATGGCCGCCGGCTTTTTCTCCCGGGCCTGCTTGGTCTCGCGGGCGATCATCTTGACGAGCTCGTGGCGCAGGCTGGTAGGGCAGGGGATCAGGGTTTTGCAGGCCTTCAGGGGAGCGATGCCGTCCTTATAGTTCTCCAGGTAGCTGAAGATCCGGTTGACGTCGGCCATGACGTGACGGTTGGAGGTCAGCAGGCAGTGGTCGCCATAGACGCGGGCGGTTTTCTCGTTGAGGTTGCCCGTGCTGACGAAGCCGTAGTGGATCGTGAAGTTGTTGATCCGTTTTTTGATCAGGCAGATCTTGGCGTGGACTTTCATGTTGGGAACGCCGATCAGCACTTTTACGCCTTCGTCTTCCAGCCGTTCTTTCCATTCCAGGTTGGCTTCCTCGTCGAAGCGGGCCCTCAATTCCAGCATCACGGTGACGTGCTTGCCATTGCGGACGGCGTTTACCAGCGCGTTGATGATCTTGGAATTGGAAGCCAGCCGGTAACCCGTAATCTTTATAGTGGTGACATTGGGATCGATGGCTGCTTCCCTGAGCATGTCGATGACCGGGTTGAAGGAATGATAGGGGAAGTGCAGCATGACGTCCTGCTCGAGCACCACGTCGGTGACGCGGGGTGTCCTCTGGAGTGCGGGATGGGTGAAGGATTT
>JAFDYG010000397.1 GCA_018267545.1 Bacteroidota bacterium | reverse complement strand
CAGCAGCCGGACCGGCTGACGAGATATGCCACCATTATCAAAAATCAGACGGAACACCTCCAGGGACAGGTGGAACGGCTGCTTCGCACCGCCTCCATCGAAACCAAGGTGCTTCCCATCCGGAAGGAAGACATCAACGCCCAGCAATTGATCGAACAGGCTCTGGGTAAGGTGCAGCCGCTGATCGAACAAAAGCACGCGCGCATAGAGGTCAAAATGGAAGACGGGGCCTCCCTGGTGCACGCCGACAAGGCCCACCTCGAACTGGCCGTGGTCAATCTCCTGGAGAATGCGTTAAAGTATTCAGCCGAACCCCATATCGTCGTCGAGACGGGTAAGGTAGAGGACGAATTCTATATCTCTGTTAAAGACAACGGCGTCGGTATCGAAAAGCAATACCTCAAGAATATTTTCAAGAAGTTCTACCGGGTGCCGACCGGGGATATTCACAATGTAAAGGGGTTCGGACTGGGCCTCGATTTTGTAAAACGGATCATCGATGCTCACAAGGGAAAGATAAAGGTCAACAGTCTGCCGGGCATCGGGACGGAATTCCGATTATTCATTCCCCTTAACTAATTATGTCTATGCAACAAACAGCAGCAAAAACAAAAGTACTTTTAGCGGAAGACGACCTTTCGCTGGGATACGTCATCAAAGACAACCTTATCGATGCCGGCTATGAGGTCGTTCTCTGTCCCGATGGACAGGCAGCCATCGACAAATTCGACAAAAATGAATTCGGTATCTGTCTGCTGGACGTGATGATGCCTAACAAAGACGGCTTCGCCGTCGCCCGCAAGATTCGTCAGCAAAGCGATATGGTGCCGATCCTGTTTCTGACTGCCCGGTCGATGGAGGAGGACAAGCTAAAAGGGTTTCAAAGCGGCGCCGACGACTACATCACCAAACCCTTCAGCATACAGGAACTGCTGATGCGGATGGAGGTGTTTCTGCGCCGGACCCGAAAGATGCATTCCGAGCGGGCAGTTACCTTTACGATCGGCCAGCTCAATTTTTCCTACACCGACCTCAAGCTCGGCATAGGCCAGGAAATTTTCAACCTCACTCAAAAAGAAGCGGATTTGTTAAAATTCCTTTGTGAGCACTCCAATCGGATACTAAAAAGGGAAGAAGTGCTGTTAAATGTGTGGGGAAAGGACGACTATTTTCTGGGAAGGAGCATGGACGTCTTTATTACCAAGCTGAGAAAGTATTTTAAAGCAGATCCTCACGTAAATTTGGAAACGATTCACGGCGTTGGATTCCGTTTCAATACGCCGCAGGACTAAAGCATGAAAAAAAGAGGAATACATATTATCCGTCGGTTGAGGTTGGGGGCTCGTCAGCTGCTCCTGGGACTCATCGCCCTGCAGATCCTCAATCTCAGCGTCGGCAACCCCGGCTCCTGGGACGATACGAGCTACGACTATTCCTATACCTATAACAAGACCTATGACCCGACGGAATCTGCGGTAGAATGGATCGTGGAGCTGAGCTGCGGCCAGCAGCCGGATTTCAGCTATTCCCTGCACGAGAGCCCCGGGAAGACTTCCCAGCTCAAGAACTGGCACTGGAAAACAGACCTGCAGCAGGTCGTTACGGAAATAAAAATTGTTCCCATCATCAGCCGGCCCTGCTCCGAGCTCCCTGCGGTTCGCATTCCCACGCAGCCGAAGGATACCTTCTCTCCTCCACCCGAGCAGATGTTTGCATAGTCTTTAGCCGCTTTTATTATTTTCTATATGCTTGTCCGTATGTCCGCATACCCATCATCATATAGGAAAATAAAATTATATTTAATAAATTGCGCTAAAAAGCGTCTAATCGGGCTTAACCCCTGATTAACATCTAAATAAAAGATATTTGCAAACTAAAATTTTTAATTGCTACACCTATGCGGAAAATGAGGATGTTCTTCTTTGCCCTTTCTTGTCTGAGCAGTCTGTTCGCTGTG
>JAFDYG010000396.1 GCA_018267545.1 Bacteroidota bacterium | reverse complement strand
GACGATTCCTTTTGCCCGCTATGTGGCGATGAACCACGGGCAGCTGACGTTTCCTTTTAAAAGATATCAGGTGCAGCCGGTTTGGCGGGCTGACCGGCCACAGAAGGGCCGATATCGGGAGTTCTACCAGTGCGATGCCGATGTCGTCGGCAGCTATGCCCTGATCAACGAGGTGGAGCTGGCGTCGATCTACCAGGGCGCGTTCGCCAGGCTGGGCGTCCCGGTCGAAATCCGGGTCAACAACCGGAAGATCCTCGCTGCCCTGGCGGAGGTCTGCGGTGGTGCGGATAAAATGGTGGATATCACCGTAGCGATCGATAAGCTGGATAAGATCGGCCTCGAAAAGGTCAAGGAAGAGCTGGCCGGGCGTGGACTGGGCGCGGAGCAGGTTGCGGCGATCCAACAATATTTGCTCCTCTCCGGCTCCAACGAGGCGAAGCTGAGCGACCTGAAAACCCTCTTTGCCGGCAATCCCACTGGCATCAAAGGCATCGAAGAGCTGGAATATCTCCTCGGCTTCAATCCCGCTCTGGTGGTCGATCTGACCCTGGCGCGCGGTCTCAATTATTATACGGGCGTCATTTTCGAGGTCAAAGCTCTCGGCGTCCAGATGGGCAGCATCGGCGGCGGCGGTCGTTACGACGACCTCACCGGCACCTTTGGCGTTCCCAATATCCCCGGCGTCGGCATCTCCTTTGGCGTCGACCGCATCTACGACGTGATGGAAGAGCTGAAGGCGTTCCCCGAAGACGTCCACACGGGGACCCGGGTGCTGTTCTTTAATCTGGGGGAAGCGGAATCCCGCGCAGCCTTCGGGCTCGTTCAGCAGCTTCGCGAGCAGGGAGTGGCGGCCGAACTATTTCACGAAACCGCCAAGTTCGACAAGCAGTTTAAATACGCCGAGAAGAAAGATATTCCCTTCATCGTCATTCTGGGCAGCCAGGAGCTGGCCGCAGGAAACTGCAAGGTAAAAGACCTGAAGACGGGCCAGCAGAGCGAAGTCGCACAAGCCGACCTGCCGGCCTTTCTACGTCAATAGCTGTTCGAAGAAGCCTCCGATCTGGCGTTCTTTATCTACGAAATGGATTTCAAGTATCCAGTTGCGGGGATTGCCGGCGGCGTCCAGCTCGAACATGTCATTGTGATTCTCCGGATGAACATACAATCCATAATTCCCCTTCTCCAGCCGCTCGTGCGGGAACTGGCCGATGAGGTGGCCGGCTATTTCGCCGCCATAGGTCCAGCCGTATTTTTTGGCGAGATCAACCGCATACTCATAGAACTCGGCGCCGGTGAGGCGGGTCTGCTGGTGGAACCAGGCCTTGCCTTCGTCCCAGGCGGTTTCGATGTCGTTCTTCAGTTTTTGTTTGACCGGGTCGTTGCCGATCACATAGGTCCGGCCAAAGTCCGCCTCCCAGTCCTCGAAGATGGGCCCGAAGTCGAAGAAAAGTATGTCGTCGGCCAGGATGGTCAGGTCGGGCGGGTTTTCGTTATACGGCTGCAGGGTATTGGGGCCGCTGCGAATAATACGTTTGTGCCAGTATTTTTCGATTCCGAAAAGCTCTTTGGCAAGGTCGAACATTTCTTCGTTCAACTGGCGTTCGGTCTTGCCGGGAGTGATAAGGCCGCGGTCTTCTGCGGTTGCGAAAAGCTGAGCCGCCTTTTGCTCCGCTTCGATTAGTCTTGATTTTGCATCCATACTTCGAAGTGTGTTGCGATAAAAAATTTCCCCAATATAATTTTTTATCGCAACACCATCAATATCTGTACTTTCGGCCTAAGGGCCTCAGTACGAATTGGACTCCGTCCAATTTTTACGAATTTTCCCCTATCTTACGAGCCACAAGCGAACCGGTATGAAAACCCTGCTCTACCTCAGCCTCACCCTGGCTGCCTGTCGCTTGTCCGCCCAGTCACTCATCCGTCATTTACCGCCGGATGCCTGCGCTATCTATCATTTCAATCTTCCCGTGTTACGGACCAGGATGCCTCTATCACAGCTGACCGAGCGCATCCCACTTCCCCAGGCCAACACCTACAACCGTGAGCTGGCAGCCATCCTGCGTGAGCCCGGTCGTGCGGGTGTCGACACGACCCAGGACCTGTTCCTCACGGAGGTAAACGGCCGGGGCCGCGACAGCCTTCACACGACCAGCCTCCTGGTACACCTGTCCGACTCCGCGCGCTGGTCTGCATTTCTGCGCGAGCTGTCGCCGGGACTACGCGTCGCGGTGGGCGGCGGCAGCGCCGGACAAGATCGCATGGCCAGCTCCTGGGACAGTGGGGTGGCGGTGCTGACCTACGTCCGAAAAGTCGCGAGAAACATTTCGCCGGCAGGCGTGACTTCACGCGCCATGAAGCAGACACAGCTGCTATTGAGAGGATGGCCCGACAGTACGGCAATCCGTGACCCGTTGTTCCTCGCAGGATTTGCCGACGACGCCGATATCCACGCGTGGACGGACCAGGGTAAATTGCTGTTTCTGCTCACCGGACAGCTGTTACACCTCGATCATACTCCCTCCTACCCCTCGCTGACGCCGCCCGAATGCGGGAAGGTTCACACACTTAGTTCTCTGCGATTTGAAAAAGGACGAATTCTTTTAAAAAACACGCTTTGTCTGCCGCCGGGTGTCGATTCACTATATGCCCGTTTAACGGCCCGGCCGCTGCCCGAATCGCTGCTTTCTCAGATTCCGTCGGGCGATCTTCTCGGTCTTGTCAGCATTCACTTCGACCCGGCATCGGTAGCGTCATTTCTCGATGGGCTGCAAGCGCGCGGCCGGTCGGAGGCGCTGCTCTTCGACCGGGGTGTTTCACTGGAGACTTTTGTCCGCAGCTTTACCGGGGATTTTCTTTTGACGGCGATTCAGCCCGTGTCCGACAGCACGCCGGTCAAGCCTTCTTTGTACCTGGCTGCGACCCTTCGCGATCTTTCAGCCTTTTGGTCGTGGAGCAGTCATCTCAAATGGTTGAATCCGACCAGCGACCCCACTGGCGCAGGGCGCGTGAGTAACCGTAATCCGATCAGTAAAAAATTACCCGCGTATATATTAAAAGACAGCACGGTCGTAATCAGCAGCAGTGCGAAAAAAGCGGCGGCGTGGTTTGCGCCTGTCGTTTCCAACGACACGGCGGTTCACATCTCCTACCTCGGGCCCGCCTTTCCGCCTCGGGGCGACACGACGCGTTTTCGCAATTGTCCCATCAGCGCGTGGTTCGACCTCAAAGCATTAACCGCGTCGCTCCAAAAACGGCCCGAAAAGAACCGCGGTCTGCTTGCATTGATGAGCTCACTCGACCTGCTCACCTTCACCGCGGGCTATCTCAATTCTTCCGGTCAGCTGGAGAATGTAACGGAGCTCAGATTAACCGACACGGAAGAAAACAGCCTTAAGACGATGTTTAAAATTTTACAATAATGATCGGATAAGTTTTGCGTAGATTCGTACAAATTGTAAATATATGAACACGCTTACCATCGATAACAAATCATACGTCGTCATACCGGCGGAAAGCTACAGGGCTTTGCAAAAGCAAGCCGCTTTAAAGACCAGACCCGAGAAAACATTGACTCTCAGTGAGGCCAGAGCCTACAGCAAAAAATTGATCAACAAATGGTCCGGCGAGAAGAAATAATAGTCCGGGAAATAGTCATCAAGGAATCTGTCGCCAAAAACATCGCCAACATAGCCTGGTATTTAGAATCCGAAGGCTTGATAGCCACGGCAGAGAAATTTGTCGACGATATTTATGACTTTATTGACAAACTATCCGATTCGAGAAAAGTGCATGCGACTTGAAGGGATCCAAAACGAGAGACAATCGGTTATAAATGCCTCACCTACAAGAAAAAGTATACGCTCGTATTCCTGGAGTCGGATGATGAATTGTTTGTTTGCGACTTCATTCAATCAAAAAATATTTACTGGTAACATAACCCTTAACCTAAACCATGAGCTTCTTCTCCAACCTATTCGGCGGCGGCAACAAAAGCAACAACAGCAACAAAAGACCTGCCCCCACGGCCGAACTAATGCCCGAAGACCAATTCTGGAAAATAATCCAGTCCTCTTTCGACGCCGCCGGCGGCGACTATGAACGCCAGCAGGAAACGCTCGCCGAAATTTTGCGCAAGACAAGCCTCAAAGACATCGTCCTTTATTTCAATCGTTTCAACCAGCTGCGCGGGCTGGCTTATCAGTGGCCGCTATGGGGCGCAGCCTATATCATCGGCGGCGGCTGCAGCGACGACGGTTTCGAGTATTTCAGAACCTGGCTCATCGCACAGGGCAAGGAGAGGTATTACAAAGCCCTGTCGAATCCCGATTCTCTGGCGGAGGTAGACGAGGAACACATTGCTGAGGTAGAATGGGAAGGCATCGCCTATGTTGCCAACGACGTCTACCAGGAGCTGACGGATGAAGAGGTCGATGCAGATTCGGAGTTTATAGAAAATCAGGAAGTCACCGGCAAGGAATGGACGGAAGAAGGGGATGACCTGAAGCAGATGTTTCCTTTATTGTGGGAAAAATATAGCCGATAACTAGGGCTTCCTCACCAACCCCACCCTGCTGCTATCCTCGATCTCTATCTCCGGATAAAAATCATCTTTTGTCCCGGGTATTCCATCTATCCCCGATGAGAACAGCCAGTACTTATCTCCGACACGACCTATTGTCGAAAAGCCTTCCTTGACGCCGTCTACCTTGCTAAAGGCAAAAAAGAGCGCCGAATAAGGCGGCCGCTTGGCGGCGTCATTTGTCTCAGGCATACCCATACCTCCTTTTGAACTCTTCGAGCTCGACATCGTTCAGGACCCGCAGCAGGTATGTCCGTGTATTGCGATTACGCTCGACGAAGGGAACGCGTCTTTGATAAAATTCGTCGAAGAGATCGCGCAGGACCGTGACGTGCTCCTTGCTTTGAAGATAAAAGCCGCAGTTTATTTTTTGTCCGCCAGCTTCGAAGCTGATATCGTTGGTCATTCCATCGGAGTTGCTGCCCGATACCATGGCGCCGTCGTTGACGTACAGACCGTCGTAGGCTTCGACGTTGAAGTTCATGTTGCTGATCATCCGGAAGGGATAGTGGACGGAGCCGACGGAGATGCCTTCGATACTTACGATCAGGTCTTCGGGTGATAGGGTGTAGTTGCGGACGTCGCCGCGGGCGATGAAGGCGCCGATGACGACGATAGCGATGCCGATGCCAAAGACATAGGGGATATAGCCGTTGAAAGCTGGAATAAAAACCAGAAGCAAAGAAGATGCGGCAATAAACAGCCCCGCGTAGGCTATAATGGCTCGCTTATTACGGCGTGAAATGACAAGTTTGGTGCGGAATTCCATAGGCACTCAAAATAAAGAAAATTGCCGAATCCACCCAGCGCGGGGCAATGCCGAGTCCGGCGGGCGAAGCGGGTCGGCCTAGAGCTTTTCATAAATCACCGCAGCCCCCTGCCCTACCCCCACACACATCGTCGCCAGGCCATAACGCGCTTCCCTGCGCGCCATCTCATGGATCAACGTCGTCGAGATCCTTACCCCGCTACACCCCAGCGGGTGACCGATGGCGATGGACCCGCCATTGACGTTTACCGTAGCCGGATTCAGCCCCAGTTCCTGCTGGCAGACCAGCGCCTGTGCCGCAAAGGCTTCATTCAGCTCGGCGAGGCCCAGGTCGGCGGCACGCAAACCCGCCCGTTGCAGGGCTTTCTGGGTCGCGGGGATGGGGCCGACGCCCATGATCGCGGGGTCGACACCGGCTACGCCCATGCTGACGACGCGAGCCTTGGGTTTGAGACCGAACTGGCGGACGGCCGTCTCGCTGGCGAGAAGCATGGCCGCGGCGCCGTCATTGATACCCGCGGCATTGCCAGCGGTGACGGTACCGTCTTTGATAAAGGCAGGTCGCAGGGCCGCGAGCTTTTCCATCGAAGTTTGGCGCGGCGGTTCGTCTTTATCGAAGTAGATCTTCTCCTGTTTGCTGCTGAGGATTTCGACCGGGGCGATTTCGGCCGTCCACTTTCCGGCGGCGAGGGCCGCGAAGTATTTCTCCTGCGAGGCCAGACCGAATTCGTCCTGCGCGAGACGCGAGACCTTCCAGCAGGCGGCGACGTTTTCGGCGGTCTCGCCCATGGAGTAGGGATGGTATAGGTCGGCCATCTTTTTATTGATAAATCTCCATCCGATCGTAGAATCGAAGATCTCCGCGTTTCTATTGAACGCATGGGTCGCCTTGGCCATCACGAACGGGGCACGGGTCATGCTCTCCACGCCCCCGGCGATAAAAATATCCCCGTCTCCACACGCAATTGCGCGACTGGCATCCATGATCGCTTGCAGACCCGAAGCGCAGAGCCTATTCACCGTATTGCCAGGCACCGTGACGGGCAGCCCCGCGAGCAGGGCAGCCATCCGGGCCACGTTCCGGTTATCTTCACCGGCCTGGTTCGCGTCACCGGCGATGACGTCTTCGATCGCGGCAGGGTCCACGCCGGGGTTACGTTCCAACAGTGATTTGATTACATGGGCAAGCAGGTCGTCGGGACGAATCGTACTGAGCGCACCACCATATTTGCCGATGGGCGTCCGTACAGAGTCTATAACATAAACGGTATTCATAGTCATGTTTTGCGGCGGCAAGTTACAGGAAATTGGTTAATAAGGCCATTAACATCCCAGCGCCCAAATTTCTCTTATCTTGTAAGCAAACTCATCACATGGGATCGCAGGCAACACAGGCGCTTTTGTGGGGACGCAGCCCTCAGGAATGGTCGTATATCCAGGAACCAACCGGACAGGCTGGTTATGACTATGCGTTAAAGGAACTAAAGCTCACAACGAAAGATAAGCTGCTAGACGTAGGCTGCGGTTCAGGACTATTCGCCAGCCAGGCCCTAAAGACCGGCGCACAAATCACAGGTCTCGACGCCACCGAGGTTCTTATAGCCGAAGCAAAGAAACGCGCTTCCGCCGCCACCTTTCTGTCCGGCGAAATGGAAGAGCTTCCTTTCACCGATGCCTCCTTCGATGTCGTTACCGGCTTCAACTCCTTTCAATATGCGGCGAGTGTCAACAATGCCTTTATCGAGGCATTGAGAGTCTTAAAACCCGGCGGCCGCCTGGTCGTCATGATCTGGGGCAACAAGGAAGACTGCGAGGCCGCGACTTATCTCAAAGCGGTAGGTTCCATGCTACCCCCGCCGCCGCCCGGTGCGCCCGGCCCCTTCGCGCTTACCGAAAATCATCTGCTCGAAACAACGCTACAGTCGATCGGTTTTAAGATCATTTCCAACAACGACATTCCAACCGTCTGGGATTTCCCGGATACCACCACCGCTCTTCAAGGCCTTCTCTCCGCGGGACCCGCGGTAAGAGCCATCGATCATAGCGGACGAGAGAAAGTACAGGAAGCGATCACGAACGCGATGCAGCCATATGTGCAGTCCAACGGACACGTCGTGTATCACAATAAATTCAGGGTAGTCTTAGCAAGCAAATAACTATTGGAACATCCGCAGCGCACGAGAACTGCCGGGCTCCAACCCAGCCGCCATCATTCGCTCAACGGTCTCCTCTACCCGAACCCGTTCCCGTTCGACGTCGAAGGGAACACCATCGAGACCCATCAGCTCCCCGCCCAACATCTTCTGACAATGCCGCGCCGCCTCCACCATAATGTCGAAGACACCCACCGGGTCAAGACTCCGGCCAATCCAAAAACCGAACACCAGGTCCTTCGGATTATGCGTCCCCGCTTTGATCGCCTCCGGGAAGAAGTACCCCGGGTCTGTATTCGTCCAAACGCTAAATAGCTCCTGGCTGTCCCACATCCAGTGAAACAGATCCCCATCGCCCCATTGCAGCCCCGTTGCCGTCAGCACCTCCCAGGCCTGCACCCCCGGATAGACGTCGTCGCTCGTCAGGCGTATCACCACGTCCTGATGCAGGGAATCTTTCAACGCCACAAGTTCGGCCGACCGCAACACCGCAGCTTCGGGCGACTCGGTAACGAACACCGTCCCCCATCGCCACTGCATCCGCATCCGCTCCTGGGTCGCCAGGTAGCAGGCGCGGAGGTCGCTCGCCCCGGTGTCGGGGGACAACTGTAATAAGTTAACCCCGACCTGTACGCGCATAAAGCGGTCCCAGTCTTCTTCGGCCACGACATAGGTCCATTTATTGTCGATCATGTTGAGGCCATACAGGGTGTGCATACGAAAGCTGCGGCGCCAGTGCTGGTCGAAGATGCGCAGCACCTGATCGCGCAGAAAGAAACGGCCCTCTCCCGGCTCGACGTCGATCAGCCATTCGAAGAAGGAGTCTGGAGCGGGCTCCATTGCAATATTGGGGAGGGAAAGACGGCGTATGTCAAGGATGATGGAACCTCCTGGCGGAGGGGTAGGCAGGCCGAGGCGCCGGACACGGTCCTGGCTGGAAGCCGCTGTAGTGATGAAATAATCCCGTCGTGGTTTTTTCAATCGGCCACGACCATAAAAAAGGTTGCGCAGGAAGTTGAACATATCGCCTAAGGGTTAATATAGCTTTGGGGTTAAAGGTTAAGGCAAAATAATGCATTCGGCTGAAATATCGACGCTATGTAGAAGGATACAGGGGTCCATAAAGCAAATACTCCCCACAAACCTGAGACCCCGAGGTCTCGCGCGCAGCGCGAGCACCCACAGCAACACCTCGCACGAGCGCGAGCACCCACAGCAACCCAGCGAGAGCCCCCACGACAACGCACCGCCCGCCCCCACCCCACTTAGTGTAATACCACATTATGGTATTGACTCGCCTTCTAATGCGCTGTACCTTAGCACCATGACGACATTCCAGCTTTCACCGGCTCATCCGTCCTCGCCGGTGTTCCCGGACGACGACAGCTGCTTTGACAGGACGGCTTCGTCCTCTCCGGTTGGTCCGCTAGAAACCCTGCAGCAATGCGGGGTTTCGCCGGTTGCATCCAACGCCGGGCCCCAAACCGCCCAGGTTTATCTCAGTCCGCTGCTGGAAATTCGCACCTTACTCTCCACGCTGGAACAAGCCGCCACACTGGGTTACAACACCCTCCACCTCACCGGCGGCACGACCTTTCATTATGGAACGGACCCCTTCGAATACGCCGGGCTCGAACAGCTCCTATGCACCGCCAAGTCCCTCGGCTACTCCAGCACCGTTACTACCAGCGGCGCACAGCTGCAAACGGCCCGCGCCCAACGCAGCCTTTCCCACCTCGATCACATCAGCGTCATCGTC
>JAFDYG010000395.1 GCA_018267545.1 Bacteroidota bacterium | reverse complement strand
TCAATCAGGACTACGGGTCACCATACCCGTCGCCGGTGAAAGGGACGGCAAAATTATGGAAAAATCTGGAAATTCACATGCTCCGAATGTAAATCCCTGCCATAAAATATACTGGCATGATTATCAAAGTCCTCGGGT
This sequence comes from Bacteroidota bacterium, assembly GCA_018267545.1. Taxonomy (GTDB): domain Bacteria; phylum Bacteroidota; class Bacteroidia; order Chitinophagales; family Chitinophagaceae; genus Puia. Next base: position 1,698 of record JAFDYG010000395.1, on the reverse strand, counting down.
GAGTCTGTGGTATAAAAACGGAGGTCTCCCCCCCTGCTGAGACGGGTTTCCATCTCGGGATGGCGCTTTAAATAGTCGACGAGGCTATTGGCGACGATCTCTCCCTGGGAAATCAGGACGCTGCCAGCGGGCAGGTGCCGGGCGATCTTGTCCTTTAGCAAGGGATAGTGCGTACAGGCGAGCAGTACGGTGTCGATTTCCTGGGACTGTTGTTTGAGCTGGTCCATATATTCCTTTACAAAATAGTCCGCCCCGGCCTTGTCGTGCTCATTGTTCTCGATGAGGGGAACCCATAGCGGAGCGGCCTGTTGAAAGACGGCTATTTCGGGATAGAATTTTTCGATTTCGATGGGATAGGAGCCGGATAAGACGGTCCCACGGGTGGCCAGGACGCCGACCTTGCCGGTCTTGGTAAAATTGCCGACGACTTCTGTAGTGGGGCGGATGACGCCCAAGACGCGATGATCGGGGGCTATTCGCGGCAGGTCGTTCTGCTGGATGGTCCGCAGGGCCTTGGCAGAGGCCGTATTACAGGCCAGGATGACCAGCGGGCAGCCCTGGTCGAAGAGCCATTCGACCGCCTGGAGCGTGTATTGATAGACCGTTTCGAACGAGCGGTTGCCATAGGGAGCCCTGGCGTTATCGCCCAGGTAGATATAGTCGTACTGCGGCAGGTGGGCGACGAGCTCCTTGAGGACGGTGAGCCCGCCATAACCCGAGTCGAAGACGCCGATGGGTTGCCGGGCGCCGGCGGTTTGCTCCGTGCCGATGGGATTTTGCATAGGCAAATATATCAAATGCGTTAAATGCAAAAGCGCCAGAGAAAATCTCTGGCGCAAGCGCTATCGTTTGTTTTGTACAATGGAACCTTATTTGACTCCCAGCTTCTTCTTCACGAGCGGGAGGAGATCTTCTGCGGGAGGAGAAACCAGCAGGGCTTCCTTCGACAGAACCCAGGCGTAGCCATTTTCCTTGGCAACGGCCTGAACCGCGTCCATCGCCTTCTTCTGGATAGGAGCGATCAGCTCTTGCTGCTTCTGCTGATATTGCTGTTGAGCCGTTTGCTGAAAACCCTGAATACGGATTGCCAGCTCGGTCAGTTCTCTTCTTTTTACTTCCAGCTGCGCCCTGGTGAGCTTAGCCGTATCCTTGGAGCTGAGAACGCTATCTTTTTCGCCATATTCCTTACGCAGGTCATCGTATTGCTGAGCCAGGGCATTTTGGAAATCGCCCAGGGCCGTATCGGCCTTCTTATAATCAATCATGTTCGGAATCAGCTCTTGCAGGCTAATGACACCGATCTTGTTGCCTCCAGCCTGAGCCTTAACCGAATTGCCCGCCATTACCAGGCCCATAACCACCGCTACGATTGTAACAATCTTTTTCATTGTGTTTTGATGTATTAGTTTATTTGTTTATACCTAAGAGTTTAAGCACATCTTCGCTCTTGTCCAATTTTGGGTCGGCAAATATAACAGTAATTCCTTCACTTTTATCCAAAATAAAGTCGTACATCCTGTTAACGGCCAGTTGTTGGATCGCGTTGTATACCTTGTCCTGGACAGGCTTTACCAGATCCTGGCGCAATTTAAACAGATCCCCTTCATAACCAAAACGTTTCCGCTGTAAATCCCGGACTTCCTTTTCCTTGTTAAAGAGCTGGTCTTCCCTTTTCTTCTTCAGGGTATCGCTGAGCAT
>JAFDYG010000394.1 GCA_018267545.1 Bacteroidota bacterium | reverse complement strand
GTCGCACATACCTACGACCCCATCCTGGAAATTTACGCCCGGCTCAACGCCATCCGGCAGACAAGGGACAGCTCCGAAAACTATATCACTAAAAATATCGAAGCCCTGACTCGCATGGCCCGCCGCGACCGCTACGAGTCCTATCGGGATATCATCTATTATACGGCCGCCCAGATGGAGCTGGAACGAAACAACAAACCCGGCGCCGAAGCCCTGCTCCTGCAAAGCGTCCACTACGCCAGCATCGCCAATAATATCCAACGCAACCGCTCTTTTATTGCGCTGGCCAATCTCTGCTTCGAAGAAAAGAAATACAAGGCCGCCCGGAATTTCTATGACAGCGTAAACCTCGGCGACCAGGCCTCCCTCGGAGACATCAGCTGGCTCCCCGAACGCAAAGCCGCCCTTGCTACCATCGTCACCCAGATCAATATCATGGAACGGCAGGACAGCCTTCAACGCATCGCCGCCCTGCCCGCCGCCCAACGCGACGCCTATATCAAAAAGCTGGTCCGTACACTCCGCCGCCAGCAAGGCCTCCGCGACGAAAACGACAGCACCGCCGCAGCCCTCGCAGTGAATAACCCTTCTGCCGCACCCGACATGTTCAAATCCGGCTCCGGCAGCGCAGACTGGTATTTCAATAACCAATCCCTGAAGGCCAAAGGATACACGGATTTTAAGACCAAATGGGGCAGCCGCCCCAACGTCGACAACTGGCAGATCTCTTCCATCATGAAGACAGGCCAGCTGACAAAGGCAGGCCAGCGCCCCTCAGACGCCCCCGGCGGTCCAAACAACGGCCCCGCAGGCGCAAACACAATCGACTTCAAGACGCTCCTGGAACGCCTACCCCTAACCGAAGAGAAGATGCAGCGGTCCATGGACTCCATCGAAAGCGCTCTCTTCATCCTCGGTACGACTTTCAAGGATAACATACCCGACTATGCCTCAGCCATCGGCTCCTACGATAGCCTGCTGACCAGGTTCCCCGAGACCCGGAAGGAAGAAGAAGCCCTCATTGGCATGTACTATAGCTATAAGAAGCTCGGAGACGAAGAGAACGCAGCACGTATCCTGGCCAGGCTAAAACAAAAACACCCCGGCAGCGCCCTGACCGCCCGGACCATCAATCCCGATTCTGCCCTGCAAGCAGCCAATCGCCCCCAGGTCGACGCAACACACCAATACGAAAAGATCTACCTCTCCTTTATCGAGGGCCGCTTCGACGAGGCCGTCGCCCAAAAGAAAATAGCCGACAGCCTGTATGGTAACAAATACTGGACACCCCAGCTGCTCTACATCGAATCGGTTTATTACATACGCACCCGCCAGGACGCCCCTGCCAAAGCCATCCTCAGCAGCATCGTCAATCGCTGGCCAAAGACACCGATGGCCGCAAAAGCAGCTACCATGCTCGACGTCCTCAACCGGCGCAAACAGATCGAGGATTATCTCACCCAGCTCCAGGTAACCCGGGCCACCGACGACGACTCTATCGTAGTCGACAATACCAAACCCGCCGCCGCTGACAATAATAAGCCCCGGCTCGTCCGCAACGATTCCAATATGCTCGTAAAAGAGGATACCAGCCAATTGCGCCGCGCCCACCTGCCCACCGCCCCCGGCATGCAGGGACAGAAGCCAGGCGGTGCACAGCCCGGTATCACAGCGGACAAGCTCCAGGTCGATACCGCCGGCATGCGGAAGATCTCGATGGATGCCAGCCAGCTGGCCCAGCTCCGCCGCCTCCAGGACTCCCTCCAGGCCGCCATGTTCAAGGCCCAGGCCGATTCCGCACAGGCCGCAGTAATCCGGCATAAAACAGATTCCATCAACGCCGTCATGCAAAAATTAAGGGACGACACGGCCCAATTGGCAGCAAAATTGCGTACGCTTAACTCGGTGTTCTCCCTTGCCCCGGATAAGCCCCATTCGGTGCTCATTCTCCTGGATAAGGTAGACCCGGTGTACGTGACCGAGGCCAGGAACGCCTTCAGCCGCTTCAATACCGAAGAGTATTTCAGCCAGCAGCTGACGACCGACAACGCCGCCCTCACCGACACCCTAAAGCTGGTCGTCATTGGCAATTTCGGGAATGCCAACGACGCCCTCGAATACCTACAAAAAGCCAAAGCACTGGCGCCCAGACAGATCGTCCCCTGGCTGCCAGCCAATAAGTACTCTTTCCTGATTATATCCGCTCCCAACTACGACCTCCTATTGAATAACAAGGATCTGCCTGCCTATCGGAAGTTCCTGTCGGCGGCTTATCCGGGTAAATTTTAAGTAGCTTTACGCCGAACGTAACACGCCTCATCACAATTAATTGATATATGTCCAAAGTCGTCCGTATATTCTGGAAAATTTTCTTCTATGGACTTGGAGCCTTCATCCTCTTCCTCATTCTCATAAACCTGGGAGTCTTCGGTTCCCTCCCCTCCCTAAAAGAACTGGAAAACCCTTCCATCACGCTCGCCACCGAAGTCTTTGCCGAAGACGGCACCCCCATGGGCAAATATTATAAAGACAAAGGCAACCGCAGCAACGTCGAATTCAAGGATATTTCCCCCAACGTCGTCAACGCCCTCGTCGCCACCGAAGACGAACGTTTCTATGAACACTCCGGCATCGATGGCTTCTCCGTCATGCGCGCAGTGGTCAAGCTCGGACGCGACGGCGGCGGCAGCACTATCACCCAGCAGCTCGCCAAAAACCTCCTCGAGCAAGGCTCTAAGAACTTCGCAAGACGCGGCATCGAAAAGCTCAAGGAATGGATCATCGCGATCAAGCTGGAACGAAATTTCACCAAGCAGGAGATCCTCGCCCTCTACCTCAACGAGGTCCCCTTCGGCGACAACGTCTATGGCATCCGCAACGCCGCCCGCACTTTCTTCCAAAAAGAACCCGACCGCCTCAACGTCGACGAAGCCTCCGTCCTGATCGGCATGCTAAAAGGCAATACGCTCTATAATCCGCGGAAGAATCCCAAAATGGCCATCGAAAGACGCAACACCGTCATGAACCAGATGGTAAAGAACAATTACCTCTCCGCCGCCGATTACGCCAAGCTCAAGGTTCGGCCCATCGACCTCAGCAACTATAAGAAAGTAGACGAAAACAACGGCCTCGCCCCCTATTTCCGGGACTATATCCGCACCGAGCTCCAGAAATGGTGCAAGGCCCACAAAAACCCCGCAACCGGTGAGCCGTATAACCTCTACCAGGACGGTCTCAAAATCTATACGACGGTCAATCCACGCATGCAGCTATACGCCGACGAAGCCGTGGCCAAACAGCTCCCGATCCTGCAAAAGGCCCTCAGCGCCCAGTACAATATCCGCAAAGGCCTCATCTGGAAAGACCACGCCAACATCCTCGAAGCAGCCATGCACAACAGCGACCGCTGGCGTAACCTCGAAGACGACGGCCTCACCGACGCCGAAATTCGCAAGAGCTTCAACCAGCCCGTCTCAATGAAAGTCTTTGCGTGGAACTCCAAACGCGAAAAAGACACCGTTATGACTCCGCTGGATTCCATCAAGTATTCCCAGCAGATGCTCCAAACCGCCTTTATGGTCATGGACCCCGTTACCGGTGCGGTCAAAGCATGGGTCGGCGGCATCGACTTCAAAACCTATAAATACGACCACGTCAACATCAATACCAAACGGCAGGTAGGCAGCGCCATCAAACCCTTCCTCTATAGCCTGGGCATCGAAGACTTTAACATGACTCCCGAAACCCAGTGCACGACCAGCCAGCAATACTTCCCTGGCTTTGGCAACGTCCCGGCTCGTATGGACAAATATGAAGGTGGTTCCATGACCATGGCCAACGGCCTCGCCTGGTCCGTCAACGGCGTAGCCGCTTATATCATGAAGCAGGTAGGCCCCAAACGCTTCGCTGACTACATCAAGCAAATCGGCATCCCCACCAAGGTCGACCCCTATCCATCCATGGCCCTCGGAGCCTGCGACCTGTCCCTCTATGAAATGTTGTGGGGCTATACCATGTTCCCCTCGGGCGGCTTTAGCACTAAACCCTATTATATCTCCCGCATCGAGGACAAAAATGGCAATGTCCTCGACCGCTTCGATACCGAACGCAAAGAAGTCATCAGCCAGTCTACCGCTTATACGATGGCTAGGATGATGCAAGGCCCCGTAGACTTCGGTACCGCAGCCGGCCTCCGTAACCGCCTCGGCATCGCCGAAATGGGCGGCAAAACCGGCACCACCAACGACAACTCCGACGCCTGGTTCATGGGCTACATCCCCCAGCTCATGGCCGGTTCCTGGATCGGCTGCGACGCCCGCTTCATTCACCTCGAAGGCGGCCTCGGCTACGGTGCCCAGGCAGCACGCCCCATCTGGGAATATTTCTTTACCAAAGTGCTCGCCGATAAAACCCTCGGCATCGAACGTAACCAAAAGTTCATCCAGCCGGAGAATATGCGCAGGGAAATGATGTACGACTACCAGAACCTCATCGAAAAGACCGCGCCTCCCGGAGCAGAAAGCCAGGGTAACAATCGGGCCAATCAATATCTCGACACAAGCGCCCCCACCGTACCTATCGACTCCAAGCTCTCCCCCGAGGAACAAAAGATTCTAAACGAAGCGACCCACCAGAAGGAAAGTAAGGAGGGTTCCATCAAGGTAACCGTAACGGATACCAAGCCACAGGAAAAACCCAAGAAAAAAGAAGGATTCTTCAAACGCCTTTTCGGAGGCAAAAAAAATAAGGAGCAATAAGAAAGGGAGCGTTAAGCTCCCTTTTCTTTTATTTTAAGTGCGCGCGTAAAAACCACGCCATCTTCTCGTGATCTTCCATCAACCCCGTTATAAAATCACTCGACCCCAAATCCCCATACTCACTCGCAAACTTGTTGATGTTCTCCCTCAAAAAGATAATGATGTTCTCGTGATCGATGAGCAGCTCCTTGATAAATCCAAGGCTGTCGTTACGCTCTCCTAATTGCTCCGTCAAATGCGTCAGGCTCAGGAAGCTCTTCAAGGTAGCAGGTGCATAATGACCCAGCTGACGAATCCGCTCCGCTACGCTGTCCATGATCTCATCCAGCTGTTCATACTGCTGTTCGAAAAATACGTGCATCGAATGAAAATCGGGAGCTTCCACATTCCAATGCGCGTTGCGCGTCTTGGTGTACAGCACAAATTCATCCGCTAATAGTTTGCTCAATTCTACCGTTACTGCCTGAAGATTCGCCGGACTAATGCCAATGCTTGCTTTCATGTTTTTTATGATTTAAAGTTTTAAAATTATTTCTATTGTCCATTTCCGCACACCCTGTCCACTACCGTACAATGCACGCAACCGTACGATAAAACGTCCGCTTCCGAACACCAGCGTTCAACCCTCGATCAGAGATCGACATTCACAATCAACACTTTACAAGCTGTAACCTGTTTGGCATTGCATTAGTCATATAGTGTACAAGCATGCGACTTATAAATAAAAACATCAAGTAACTATTAAATCAACAAATCATGAAACTATATGTTCTCGCCGCCCTGCTTACAATTGGTATTAGCAGCACGGCCTTCGCAAGACCCAATGACATTCCTACTTTTAAAGGTATGCAGCACTTCGTACAGAAATTCCCGCAGGCTACGGAAGTAGAATGCAAATTTAAGGGACAATTGACAGACGTGAGCTTTACCTGGAACGGCCTGCACCTGCACGCCTTCTACGACAGCGAAGGCAATCCCGTCGCCACCTGCCGGCCCGTTGAAATCGACAACTTGCCGTTATTTGTACAACTCGGTATTAAAAAAGAATACGCTTCTTATGTAATAAGAGAAGCAGTAGAATATACCGACTCTGACGATAGCCTCAGCTATTATGTCGCCGTCGCAGGTCCAAAAGCTTCATACCTGCTGCATGTCTCGACAAGCGGCACCATCAGTGTGTTTAAGAAAATGTAACAGTAATTAACCTACCCGGACCCGGTGTGTTCTTCACACCGGGTTTTTTATATCCCGACGCCGGAGCGGCGTCTATTATTGATCCTTCGTCAGCTGCCCCTTGCTCAGCTCCTCTTCGGCAATCGCCTCCTCAGGCTTCTTCTTCCCCAGCACATCGATCTTTACCTTCGTCAACCCATGCCCCATATATCCCAGCCGGCCCGCCGCCGCCTTGCTCAGGTCGATCAGCCGCTTATTCCGGGGATGCATCTTGTCATTGATCTGAACGATCACCGTCTTGTGGTTACGTAAATTTGTCACCCGTATCCAGGTATGCATCGGCAGCGTATTGCTCGCCCCCGTCAGCTTCGCCTGGGTAAAAATCTCATCGGTATACGTCTTCCTCCCCTCGAACTTATCGGCATAGTAGCTCGCCGTCCCATACTGTACCTTTACAGGACCCGTCTTTTTAGCAGGCGTAGGCTTATGATGCGTCTTGTGTTGTGGAATAGAATCTCGCGTAGGCTTTTCCTCGCGGCCAAGAACAGCCACCGGTAGTAGTAAAGTTAGAGCTACCGTTCTGATTTTTTTTGACATAGCGAATCAGGTTATTTAACAGGAATTGGATAGAACTGGCCCACGGCCAGCCCTGCAAGATATCACAAAATCGGCTTTCCTGCAAAGTATCTATTCCTCAATGCCCTGTCTTCCCCATAGATATCCTCATAAAACGCTATATGTCCTTTTTTGCCCTCCACGGTAAAATATCGCAGGTAAATAGGCACCCGGGCAAATCCATATACGGTATGCTTCTCCTGGCGAGTAATCCAGTTCTTCAAAGTATCCGGATGATACTTCGTTGTATCGTTCCTAACCAGGAAGTTAGACAGTTTACGCCACTCCTTTACCCGCACACAGCCATGACTCAAAGCACGAAAGGTCTTGTCGAACATCCAACGACCATTAGTATCATGCAAATATACATCATACTTATTTCTAAAATTAAACTTCATGACACCCAAAGAGTTGTCATCCCCCTGCC
>JAFDYG010000393.1 GCA_018267545.1 Bacteroidota bacterium | reverse complement strand
GGGCTGGCCTTTGCCGTCGAAGAAGGAGCCGCCGAGGCGGTAGTCTCTGGCGTCGCAGATGGCGGCGCAGGAATTCCAGAATTCCTGGGTGTTGGCCTGGTAGGCGACGTCTTTGAGCATGCCGGCGATCTTTCCGTTTTTGATCTCGTAGAAGAGCTGGCCGCTAAACTGGAAGTTATAGCGTTGCTGGTCGATGGAGTAGGAGCCGTCGCCGACGATGTAGATGCCCTTCTCTACCTTGCTGATGAGCTCGGTGGGGAGGAGGGGAGTCTTGCCGGGGCGGAGGGAGATGTTGGCCATGCGTTGGAACTGGACGTCTTGCCAGCTTTGGGAGTAGCAGCAGCCCTGGGATTCTTTTAGGCCCAGGATGTGGGATTGGTCGCGGATCGCCTGGTAGCTGACGAGGGTGCCGTCTTTGATGACGTCCCATTCTTTAGTCGCGACGCCTTCGTCGTCGTAGCCGACGGCGCCGAGGGAGCCGGGCTGGGTTTTGTCGGCGGCGATGTTGACGAGCTTGCTGCCGTAGTTGAATTTACCGGATTTCCACTTGTCCAGTGTGAGAAAGCTGGTGCCGGCGAAGTTGGCTTCGTAGCCGAGGACGCGGTCGAGCTCGGTGGGGTGGCCGGAGGATTCGTGGATGGTCAGCCATAGATTGGTCGGGTCGAGTACGAGGTCATATTTTCCGGGTTCGACCGATTTGGCGTTTTGTTTTTGTATCACTTCGGCGCCGGCGAGCTTTGCGTCTTCGAGCATGTCGTAGCGATCGCGGTAGAGGGTGGTTACTGTTTTGATCTTTTTGTCTTCGTGGGGGTCGAGATATTCGTAGCCCATGCCCATGGGGGAGCTGAGGGAGTTGCGGGTTTCGAATTTACCCGTCTTATTATCGATCTTAGTGACAGTGAAAGTGGGCCAGATGCGGTGGATGTCCTGGTCGATGTAGCTGCCGTCGGTTGAGGCGAAGTACTTGCTTTCGTTTACAAGGAAGAGAGCCGAGTCGACGAAGCTGGCGCCGGTTTTCATGGCGGCGGCGTTGATGGCCAGGAGGAGCTCTGCTTTTTCTTTGATGGGGACGTCGAAGCCGTTTTTGATGATGGGTGTTTTCCAGGAGACTTCGCCGTAGCCTTTTTGTGGGGCCAGCTGTACGGGCTCGGTGAGGAGGCGCGAGTTTTCTTTGGCGATGGATACGGCGAGGGCGGCGGTTTGGGCGATGTCGTCGTGTGTTAGTTTGTCGGTTGCTGCGAATCCCCAGCAGCCGTTGGCGATGACGCGGATGCCGATGCCGTAGGATTCGGTGTCGACGGTGTTGAGGACTTTGTCTTCGCGGGTGATGAGGTATTGGTTACGGTAGCGGCCGATGCGGACGTCGGTGTAGGTGGCTCCTTTGGAGCGGGCGGCGTTGAGGGCGATGTCGGCGAGTTGTTTTTTTAGGGAGGGGTCGGTGTATTCTAGTGGGGTTCCCGGGGGGATGGGGTGTGCTCCGGGATGTAGGGGGTTTGGGTGGTTTGGGTTGCCGAGGGACGGGAATTGGGTGAAGAGGGCGCTGCCCATGGATAGGCCGGTAAGGCGGAGGAAGTGTTTGCGGTTCATGTAGACTAAAATAAATTATTTCGGGTGGGGGGCGGTTGCCGTTCATAAAAAAAGCCCGGGGGCGGGCTTGGGAGTTGTTAAGGGGAAGTTATTAGAACTTGGGAGGGTATTTTTCAAGAAGGCGTTTGGAGCTCTCGGCTTTTTTGACAAAGTAGGGGTCTTTAGAAAGATCGGGTGTTGTTGTTTTCTTTTTTGAGGGCTTCCTTGGTTTTTTGTTGTTTTTGGGCATGGCGAGTTTGTTTACAAATTTGGAATTGTTTGTAGTAGGTAGATGTGGATGGGAGCGGGGTGGACGTAGTTCGAAAAAGCCTGGGGATAGGCTTTAGGATTCTAATAAGAAGAAGTTATTTGAATTTGGGCATGCCTACTCTGTCTATGAGTTTTTTCATCTCCTCAGTTTTTTTGACAAAATAGGGGTCTTTAGAAAGATCGACACTAGTCGGTTTCTTTTTTGAAGCTTTCTTCGGTTCTTTTTTGTTGTTTTTTGGCATGTTGGACATGTTATTGCAAATTTAAATTATTTTTTTAATAACGAGAAGGCATTGTAAGGATGGGAGGACATGAATGGTTCCCAATGATCGTCAGATCTCAGACCTTGTATATCAAATAGTTTTACGATTTCTTGGAAATGTTTGGTAATACATATTTGGTATAAACGGGTTCGGGGAGGAGTACTACCTCGTATAAATATTACACAGTCTGTGAAATGGCTGGTAAATTCGATAGTGATCTTTGCCACAGTGGCCAAGATTTTGTCTCGGTCATTGTTGTTGCTTACTGTGAGATCGCTGACTTTTCCTGTTCGGGGATTGTAATCACCGAAGCCAAGGTTGAAGCGTGGGGAGCCGTTCGAGGTTCCGAAGAAGTCATATAATACTACTTTTTTTATTTTTCCCTTTGGGCCTTCGCTGTAGAATTCATAATGGAATAAAGAGTCTTTCTGCTCGTATTCGTAACTGTCGGGTAGCATGTGATTGGGATTAGGTTAACAGGCAAAGTTCGAGGGAGGGGGAATTGGAAAAGTGAAGATTGTTTCATGGTTTGAAGAAAAAAGAGAAACTAGTTTCATTTTTTGGGTGTTTTTGTGTGGGGGTGGATTGCTTTTGAGGAGGGTAACTATTATATTTACACGCTTGAGTTGTACGATCCAATTATTCAATGAAAACTACCTCGATGAGACCTCCTGTTGGGAAGACTTCCCGTTTTGGGGCCAAGGGTTCTATTCTACTGCTTGGTTTTTTCACATTTTTTTGCGGGTTTATTTCTGTTTTTTTGTCGGTTTTGCGTCTGCAGGATGCGGGTGCGGTGGACCGGTATTATAGTGTATTGCTGTCGCCGCTGGGGGTGTCGTTTTATGGGATGGGGACGTTGAGGGGACCTTATTTGTCGTTGAGTTTTTACCTGTTATTGTTGGTGGGGTGTATTTTGTTTATGGTCAATCGGAAAGAGGTTCGGTTGATTCGGTTTACTGCGGCGGTGCTGCTGTTTGATCGGGTATTGGGGATTTGTTCTTTGTTGGCGGGTGGGTTTAGGATTGTTGAGCGGGATGAGGTGGTGGCGGTGTATGTGATGCCGTTTGTCTGGTTGGGAGCGGCGATTTATTTGTTGCGGGCTACGAGGGAGGGACGGCAGCTGGCGGTGTATAGGGCGGTGGGAGAAGAGAGAGGGGTGTTTGTGAAGAGTGCGAAGGGGATGCGGTTGTTGCATTTGTTGTTTGACCTGGCGGTTTGCTGGTTGTTGTTTTTCGATCAGGGGCCGGTGTTTGGAGAAGAGGGATGGCATAAGCTGGTGCATGCATTTGGATTGAGAGGGGCGCTGGTGTTGTATTTTTTGGTTTTTAGGGTGGGATATTATTTGTTTTTCGAGGCGATTTGGGGGGCTACGCCGGGGAAGTATTTGACAGGGGCGAGGGTGACTGATTTTTATGGAGAGCGGGTTGTTTTTGGGAGGGTTGTGGTGAGGACGTTGAGCAGGTTGGCGCCGTTCGAGGTGTTTTCGTTTTGGGGGGAGAGGGAGGGGTGGCATGACCGGTGGAGCAGGACGTTTGTTTTGCAGGAGACGACGGATGGAGTGGATGAGGTGGGGGGTGAGCCGATGCCGTTTGCGGGGCAGCCGCAGCGGCCGGGATTGATTGGGGCGAGTTTTGAGGGGTCGTGAGGTTTGGGGCGGCGCGGTTGGGGGAAGGGGTGAGAGCGGGGTTATTGGCGTTTGCCGATCAGGCTCATGACGGTTTCTTTGTAGTTGAGGCCGATGGGGATGGTGACTTTGCCGAGCTCGATGGAGTTGCCGTAGATGGAGCGGATGTGGCCGATGGCGACGAGGTAGCTGCGGTGGACGCGGATGAAGGCGCGGGGAGGGAGGGATTTTTCGAGCTCGTTCATGGTTTGGTGGGTGATGAGGGTGTAGTCGGGGGTGTGGATTTTCAGGTAGTCTTTCATGCCCTGGACGTAGAGGATTTCGGAGAAGTTGACGCGGAAGAATTTGCTGTTCGATTTGATAAAAATGTGATCGGGCAGGGGGGCGGGAAGGGTGGAATAGATGCGGCCGTCGAGGAGTTTGCTGACGGCTTTGGAAAAACGTTCGAAGGAGATCGGCTTGAGGAGGTAGTCGATGACGTTGAATTCGTAGCTTTCGAGCGCGTATTCGGCGTAGGCGGTGGTCAGGACGACGAGGGGCGGGTCGGGGAGGGTGCTGAGGAAGTGGAGGCCGCTCATGCCGGGCAGGCGGATGTCGAGGAACATGACGTCGACTTCGTGGGTTTGGAGGGCTTCCTGGGCTTCGAGGGCATTGCGATAGACGCCGACCAGCTCGAGCTGATCGATACGCGCCAGGTGATTACGGATGACGTCCTGGGCGAGGGTTTCGTCTTCGACGATGATGCACTTAATCAAGCACTGACGGTTTTTAGGATTAACGATACGGTGAATGAGCTCTTGCTCAAAATTACGTCTAAGGTATGAGAATCCGGGTAGAGCTCTTCCAATCTTTCGCGGGCGTTTCGAAGGCGTAGCTCGCTGGTCCGGGATTCGTCTTTATTGGACGAAGTCCAATGTGTGCTTCCGGCCTCAAAGCCGGAAGCACCGACATTTTGGTTCGGCGCTAAAAAATTATTTTTTTTCAATTTTTTAGCGCTGAACATCTCGGTTTGAATAATGTCCAGGTCATAAGAAGAGGGATAGAGCAGCTCCAGCAGGCTGCGGCTATGGGAGAGGCCCATGCCGTTGACGCGTTTGGCCTGCATTTCGAGCTCGGCGTCGGTGCTGTTGATGACGTTGAGGGTGAGCTGGCCATTACCGACTTTTAGGGTGATGTAGATGAAGGGTTCGCCGAAGCTATGGTCCATGGCGTGCTTGAAGCCGTTTTCGATAAAGGAGATAAAGAGATAGGGTTCTATTTGGAGGTTGTGGGTGAGGCCTTCTACGGTGAACCTGATATCGGCCTTGTGACGCATCTTTTCGATTTCGATATAGTTCCGGATGAATTCGATTTCCTTGTCCAGCAAGATTTTCTCCTCATTGCATTCGTAGATCAGATAGCGCATGATGTCGGCGAGCCGGACGACTACTTCGGGGGCTTTGTCCGATTTTTGGAGACAGAGGGAGTAGATGCTGTTTAGGGTATTGAATAGAAAGTGCGGGTTTAGCTGAGAGCGGAGGTAACGGAGCTGGTAGTAGATGTTCTCCTTGTGCATGAGGCTAATGAGGTCTTTTTCGTCGTCGGCTTTCCGGAGATAGAATAGGGCTATGGCGAGGGCCATGTTGACGATGGTCCACCAGGACTCGCGGGCGATGGTGGCGGCATTGAAGGTGAAGTAGGTTTTTTCTACCGGCAGGAGCGGGAATTTGGTCATCAGGGAATAGACGGCGAGCAGGAAGGCCTGGATGACCAGGAAGGAAAGGATGCTGAGCAGGATGGCGAAGAGCGCCCGGGAGTGTTTGAATCCCCATCTGCTTTGGGGGGGCAGTTGACTTTGGTAGGGCCGGGGCTGGGTTTCCGAGGACCGGGGCGGGGTTTGGAGGGATAGGGGCGCCGGCTGGGTAAATAAGGTCTGGCCTATGATTCGGGAATAGATGATATAGGCGGGCAGGAGGAGCAGGTTGATCAGCAGCAGCACGGGCCACATCGCAGGGTGGTAGGGGAAGACGGTGAAGCTATTGGTTAGTGGGTTGAAGAGGACCAGGAGGATCCAGTAGAAGACCTCCATTTTGGGTGGGCGTTTTCGGATTCTGTCGTTATCGTATTCCATGTTTTTGGGGTTGAAGTTGGATTGCTTTCTGAGGTAAAATTATCTTTTGGGGAAGGGAAGGGGAAAAGTTTTCGACAAACTTGGGGGAAGCTTCGATGAATAGGGTTTATTTTGGGGGCTTAAAACTTTGAATAACATGGCTGCGACAAAAATTACGATCAACAACAATGGTTCGGTTAAGATCGAGGGAGATTTTGAGATTGTGGATAAGGAGGGGAAGGCTTATGGGCTTGGGGGAAGGGAGATTGTGAGTGTTTGCCGTTGTGGGCTTTCGAAGAATAAGCCGTTTTGCGATGGGTCGCATAAGGGGCATTTTGAGCATGAGGCGGTGGCGTTCGATTTGCCGCCAAAAAAAGTTTAGAACAGGAGGTTGGTGAAATTTTTTATAAGGTCACGGAGCTGGGCGACGGTATGTTCGTCGAGGGCGCCGGTGGCCTTATTTAGTTTACTGTAGGCTCCGGTGATCAGGAGTTTGGTCGGGGGAGTCATTTTTGCTCCGACGGTGGTCATGACGAGGTCGAGGGATTCGAATGCTTTTGTGCCGGAGAGGGAGGCGACGATCAGGGCGGTTGGTTTATCCTGGAAGACGGTGGTGGCGACGGCCCATTCGATGGCATTTTTTATGATGCCGGGCAGGCTGAAGACGTATTCTGGGGTGCAGATGATTACGCCGGCTGCGTTTTGGATGGCTGTGATGAAGTCGCGGGCGGATGGGGGGAGGGAGGAGTCGTCGGCGAGGTCGGGGTTGAAGTGGGGCAGGAGGGTGAGGTCGTAGTTTTCGATGGTGAGGGATGGGTAGGCGGAAGCGATAAAGTCGAGGATGGCTTTATTGACCGATGTTTGGCGGGTGCTGCCGGAGAGGGCGAGTATCATCGGGTAAAGGTACCTTTTATGGGATGATACCCGCGCGGGGATTTGCCGAGCGGTGGTTATAGCTTATATACCAGAGCCATGCCTTTCCCAACGGCGCTGAAGGGGAGGAGGGTGAGCCTGGAATTTTTGAGTGTTTTGTTTCGATGGAGGATGGGGGTTAGGAGGCCGGAGGCGACGCCGATGACGGAGCCGAGGGCGATGTCGGTGGGGAAGTGTTCGCCGGCGCGGTTACGCCAGTAGGCGGTGAGGCCGGTTATGACGCCTGCGCCGGTATAGAAGGCCCATTTGTATTTCGAGTCGGGGTGATAGTCTGCGTAAGCCTGGGCGATAAAGAAGACCGATGTTCCGACCAGGGCGACGTGTCCGGCGAAGAAGGAGTTTTGGGAGTTGGAGGATTTGCGGACTTCCATGGGGCTGGCGTCTTCATAAACGAGGGGGCGGCTTCTGGCCACATAGTGTACGGCCGAGGTGTAGAGGACGCCGGTGAGGGTCATGGCTTCCGCGTAGAGATAAGTCAGTTTCCAGAAATCTTTTCTCATCTTTTTATCT
>JAFDYG010000392.1 GCA_018267545.1 Bacteroidota bacterium | reverse complement strand
TCGCTTATCCTGCCAACCTCGTATTCCTTGAAGAAAGACGCGGCGTGGCCATGTCCAAAATAGCTGCGAATATCTTTTACGCCGAGGGAAGTAAAGGCGTCTTCCGTGCGCTTATTATCCAGGTTGATGATAACCCCACCCAGGTCGAAGATGATATTTTTTATTCCCTGCATGAAATCAAAGTTACTTAATCCTTGCCAAGTGTGAATTTGGCTTCCCTTACGTCTTTCGAGTTTCCGCCGATGAAGAGCTTGAAATCCCCGGGCTCATAGACGTATTGCAATTTGTCATTATAAAACCGCAGGTCCTCCGCGCGCAGGCTGAAGGTGACTTTTTTCGATTCACCAGCCTTCAGCCCGATTTTTTGAAACCCCTTCAGTTCCTTTACGGGCCGAACGACGGAGCCAACGAGATCCCGGATATAGAGCTGTACGGTTTCTTGTCCGTCGACCTTTCCGGTGTTGGAGAGCGTGATGGTAGCTGTCAGCGTCTCGCCAGGCTTGATGCTGGTCTTGCTCAATTCGATCTCGCTATAGGAGAAGGAGGCGTAGCTCAGGCCGAAGCCGAAGGGATATTTCGGATCGTTGGGGAGGTCGGTATAGGCCGAGACGTAGTTGACGTCTTTATCGCTTTTCGCCGGTCTTCCGGTCGAAAAGTGATTATAATAAATCGGGATCTGTCCTTCCGTGCGCGGGAAGCTCATCGGCAGCTTGGCCGATGGGTTATAGTCGCCAAACAGGACGTCGGCTATCGCGTCGCCCGCGGCCATACCCAGCCACCAGGTATAGAGGATTGAAGGAACGTGATCGGCGGTCCAGTTGAAGACGAGGGGGCGGCCGGCGTTGATCATCACTACCAGGGGCTTGCCCGTGGCCTGAATCGCTTGTATCAGCTCTTCTTGTACACCGGGCAGGCGGATCGAGCTGCGGCTCTTGGCTTCGCCCGAATTATCCCGGGCCTCGCCGACCTGCAGGACGACGACATCGGCCTGGGAAGCTATGGCGACGGCTTCGGCAAAGCCAGCCTTCGATGTATCCTTTATACCGCAGCCTTTAGCGTATAACAGCTTTGTATCAGCGCTGACCTTCGATTTTACTCCGTCCCAGGTAGAGACGATACGGCTGGAGTCGTCAGGCCAGTCATAGGACCAAAAGCCGAGGTTGTCGCGAACGGCTTTTATAAAGGGACCGATCAGGGCGATAGCCTTGGTGGTTTTTGAGAGTGGGAGGAGGTTGTTTTCATTCTTCAGGAGGACGATGCTTTTCTCCGCCATTTTTTTAGACGCCTGGATATTTTCTTTATTGTCCCATTGTGCTTTTTCCCTTTCTACGTTGCTGAAGCGGTAGGGGTCATCGAATAGGCCCAGCTCGAATTTCTTTGTCAAAATTCTTCTTACGGCGTCATCGACCAGTGTCTGGGGTACTTTTCCTTCCTTGACCAGCGCGGCCAGATTTTTCGTAAAGCTCCGGCTTTCCATGTCCATATCGCAGCCGGCGGTGACGGCTTCGAGCGTAGCCTCGGACTTATCTTTGGCATAGCCGTGTGCGATCATCTCGCCGACGGAGCCCCAGTCGCTGACGGTAAAGCCCTTGAAGTTCCACTTGCCCTTCAGCACTTCTCTTTGGAGATAGGCGTTGCC
>JAFDYG010000391.1 GCA_018267545.1 Bacteroidota bacterium | reverse complement strand
TAGATATGCAGCTCCAGGATAAAAAAACTCTTCTCTTTTAGCCTGATGAACCATTTTGCAACATAGCTGACGATCATCGCCATCACCAACCCAAGCATATATAGACCCATCATCACCAGGCCCTGGAGGCTGAAGATTCCAAGGACGTGTCCGCGGGGGATGACGAGGGCGATCAAAATGGTATAGACGGGAAGCCGTGCGCTGCAGCTCATCAGGGGGGTGATGAGGATGGTCAGCAGGCGTTCCTTCCGGTTTTCGATGTTGCGGGCGCTCATGATAGCGGGAACGGCACAGGCGAAGCCGCTGATCATCGGCATGACACTCTTGCCATTGAGCCCTACTTTCCGCATGAGCTTGTCCGTAAGAAAGCTGATCCGCGCCATATAGCCGGTATCCTCCAGGACCGTGATCAGTCCGAATAGAATCATGATTTGGGGAACGAAGACCAGGATGCCGCTGAGTCCGGCGAGCAGGCCATTGACCAGGAGGTCGCTCCACCAGGATGCGGGCAGGACGCCTCCCAGCCAGCTTCCCAGCTTGGAGAAAGACCAATCGATGGCGTCCATCGGGAACTGTGCGATCCAAAACACGCTCTGGAAGAGAAGGAAAAGGACGCCCAGCAGGATAATATAACCCCAGGTGCGGTCCAGGAAAAGCTTGTCGAGCCGCTCCGTAAAGAGGGTTCGTTCTAGAGGATCGGGTTCTGCCACCGTATGCTGCATGATCTGTTTGATCCGGCTATAGCGCTGCAGGATCTCTTCGGCCTGGATACGGGTATGATTGAAGGCGTGGGTAGACTCGATGCTTTCTATCTTATGCTGAAGCTCGTTATTGAAGTCGAAATGCTCGTGGTTGATCAGATAATGGATGGCTGTATAGTCGCTGACCTCGGGGAATAGCTGCCGGACGTCCTGGACGGCGCTGGCGGCCATCGCCTGATTGTCGATAAATGCGCGGGGCGGTGCCTGGTGGAGCTGCCGGGCACGGAGCTCGACGATCTTCTTTAGCTGGTTGATGCCCTTGTTCTTTCGGGGATTGACCGCGACGATGGGGATACCCAGCTCGCGTTCCAGCCCATCGACGTCGATTTCGATGCCTTTCTGACCGGCAAGGTCCATCATAGAAAGGGCGACGACGACGGGAATCTTGAGGTCGATGATCTGTGAGCAGAAAAGCAGGTTCCGTTTGAGGTTGCTGGCGTCGACGAGCAGGACGACCATATCGATCCGTACGGAGGGGTCCTGGTTGAGGAGGACCTTATAGGTCACCCATTCATCCGCGCGTTTGGGATAAAGGCTGTAGGTTCCCGGGAGGTCGACGATGTTGACGGAAAGACCGGGGGCCAGCTCGCTGATGCCGGTTTTCTTGTCGACCGTTACACCGGGGAAATTGCCCACTTTCTGGTTGAGGCCGGTTAGCGCGTTAAAAAGGGAGCTTTTCCCGCTATTGGGATTGCCCACCAGCGCAATATGAAGATTATTCTTTTTCAAAACTGGATTGCCTCATCTATATTGATTGCGGCAAAAAATTGTTGAAATATAATTTTTTGCCGCAACACCGTTAATTATCATACGGGACTTCGTCCCGTTGGAAAGAGGACAAAGGTAAGTGCTTCTAGCTGACGGGGTTTACGAATTTGGGAAGCTCTACAGCACAATTAACTTTCCATTCTCATAAAACGGCAGGACGTCGGCTACATCGGGCGTGAGGCAGTACCGGATATCCTTTTCGACCCCGAAGCCCATCAGGCGGTGATAGTGGGACGCATTTTTAGCTTTCATGAACTCGTACAGGTCCTTCTTGGCGTCCATATACAGGGTTTCGGCAATCTGAGACGAATCACAATTGATCGTAAAGTGTTTCTTCACCTGGTGGATGACGGCGCCGGCGAAGAGGAGGTCTTCGACGTTTACGCGGTCCTTCCAGGCGGCACAGCCCAGGACAACGGGTTGATTTTGAGCGATTAGATAATTACACACCGAGCTTAAATTCGGGAAAGAACCGGTGACGATCTGACCCGCTCCGCGATCGAGGGCCATATGCAGGAGCTTAGTCCCGTTGGTGGTGGTGAGCACCAGGGTCCGGCCATTGATAAATTCGCGGGGATATTCGAAGGGGGAGTTGCCATGTTCGAGGCCTTCCGCGACCATTCCGTCGCGTTCTCCGGCGGTGATGCCGTCGATCTGGCGGCCGAGCTCTATGCACTTGGCGACGCTGTCTACCGGGATGACGCATTTAGCGCCATTGTAAAGGGCCGTAGCGATAGTGGAAGTTGCGCGAAGAACGTCGATGATGACCACGACGGCGTGGTTGAGATCGTACAAATGCAACAGGGCGGGGGATAAAGCCGTGTATAGTGTGGGTTTGGAATTTGTCATACGCTAATGATTGTCCTTCGGGTCTCTGTTACCTCAGACTCCGGAAGGGCCTTTGATGCGAGAGCAAATGTAGGGGTTCGGCCGCTTTTATTGATCCAAAATGAACTTCCATTTTTCAGATTCAGCATATTCCTTGATGGACTGATTGCGGGTTTCCAATAGTTTTTTCATATAGCCGGTGAGAAACAGCCGGTTCATTAGCCGCCCCAGGCCTCCATATGGGGATTCAAAATGAAAAAGGTCGATCAGCAGTGTTCCGTTGTCGATTTTCTTGAAGTGATGTTCGTGGCGGATGCTTTTAAAGTCCCCGTTCATCATCTCATCGGTGAAAGAAAGGGGGCGGTTCATGGCGGTAATCTTCGATTTGAGGACCCGCACCTTCCCAAAGTGCTTCGCCTTCCAGGTCACCGTTTCGTCCAGCTTGATCAGGCCGCTGGTCGTTCCGGCAATAGCCTCTTCGCCGGTATGCGCCATAGACTTGCGGTGTAGGTCGATGCTCCGGGCAAGGTCGAAGACTCGTTCGGCAGGGGCAGCTACAAAAGTCGTTAGATGGATAGTTGGCATTTTCTGCTAGAGGTTGGGATGTGTGATGATTTAGCAAGAAACATTCCAAGCTTGTGCTGCCGGTCCAAAAAACGGGGATTTACTTTCGGCTTGTGACTCGACTAAGTGTAATTAATTAAACGGGAGCTTCACGACCTTGGCGTGCAGGAGCTTGTCCCGGACTTTGATATAGATCTTGGTATCGAGCTTCGAGAAGGCGACGCGCACATAGCCCATTCCAATGGCTTTTCCCAGAGAGGGGCTTTGTGTGCCGGACGTTACCTTACCGATTGTCATACCGGAGAAGTCTTTTATTTCGTAATCGTGACGGGGTATCCCCTTTTCCTGCATCTCGAAGCCAACCAGCCTCTGTTCCAGGCCTGCGGCCTTTTGTTTTTCGAGTATGGGCCGGGCGGTGAAGTCCTTGGTGAACTTGGTGATCCAGCCCAGTCCGGCTTCCAGGGGGCTGGAGCTGTCGGTGATGTCGTTTCCGTAGAGGCAATAGCCCATTTCGAGACGGAGGGTATCACGGGCGCCCAGGCCGATGGCGCGAAGGCCTTGAGGACCGCCGACTTCGAAGATCTTGTCCCAGATCTTATCGGCGGCGCCGTCCTTGTCTTCGAAATAGATCTCGATGCCGCCGGAGCCGGTATAGCCCGTGGCGCTGATCAGGACGTTGTCTACGCCGGCGAATTTGCCCTTAGCGAAAGTATAATAGGTGAGATTGAGGATGTCGACGTCGGTGAGGGCCTGCATGATCTTAGTGGCGTTGGGCCCCTGGATGGCCAGCAAACAGGTCTTGTCGGAGATGTCGTGCATCTCTGCCTTATGAGTATTGTATTTGGAGATCCACTTCCAGTCCTTTTCGATATTGGCCGCGTTGACGACCAGCATATAGGCCTTGTTCTCCTCGAGGCAGTAGACGATCAGGTCGTCTACGATGCCGCCTTCTTCATTGGTCAGGGCGCTATACTGGGCCTTTCCGGCGGTCAGCTTGGAGGCGTCGTTGGTAGTCACGCGCTGGATGAGGTCGAGCGCGTGTTCTCCCTTTATGATGAACTCACCCATGTGGCTTACGTCGAAAACTCCTGCATTGGTACGGACAGCCTGGTGCTCGTCGTTGATACCGGTATAGCTGACGGGCATGGAATAGCCTGCAAATTCAACCATCTTGGCGCCGAGCGCGACGTGTTTGCTCGTAAAAGGTGTATGCTTCATATAGGGATTTGAGCCGCAAATGTATGGTTTCTGTCGCAAAAGCAAAAAGTGTGGACGAACCGGCGGCTTTCGGGGACGGCTAAAAAGTATGAAGCCCCCCGGCAGACGCCGGAAGGCTTATGTTCCAACTTCAACCAACGATTGTTCTATAGTCGCCGGAGGCGACTCGTCCGAAGGACAGACATTAGTTGTTTGCCGGGATGCGCTACATTTCTTATAAGCGCATCCCAGGCAATTTTTATGTCGTTAATAAGGCTAATATAGAATAGGGCTGAAACCGCGCTTCTTCTTCCTTCGTCACTACGGCCGTTTTCTTGCCGCCGGTGGTGTCGGGGGCTGCGGGAGCCGGGGCCTTGGGCGCAGCTTTTTCGGGCGCTTTATAGCGATAACCATCATTGGCACCGGGTTTGGTTTCGGCGGGCTTGCGGTTGCTGCTATTGTCATCATCGTCGTCGTCATCATCATCGTCGTTGTCCCGGCGCTTCCGGTCGTGGTTCTCTTTCATGCTTTTCTTATCGGTGCGGGAAAGACCCGTAGGCGTCATTACGTATTCCACACCCGACATCCACGAATAGCTGTCGCTATTGTCAAAGTCGTCGTCCCAATCGGACCAGTCGTCGTTGCCGTGTCTGCGGCCCCAATTGACGCGTCTGTTTCCGGGATTGATATTGAACCAGTGATAATTGTTCTTTACGCTGCTGCTGACCAGAATGCGCTTGCCTACCGGTACGGACACCTCGATCAGCACCTGCTGGTTGCGGAACTTGTCGTTTCCGCTGATGGCGAAGCCTTCGGGCAGCTGGAGGGCGCTGTCGGTCTGGCGGACGGCGAAGTCGATCTTGCCGGCTGATTCGCGGGCCTTGGCGGCGTTGCTGCCACGGCTGATCTTCACCAGCTGCACGTGGAAGGCGGAGTCTTCGCTTTTCAACACCCGTACCCGGGCAGTGGTCAGCATGAGGCTGTCATCACCGACGGTATAGATGGCGCGGTGTCTGGGCATATCGATATCGAACCACCAGTCGGTGTCGTTGTAGCGATTCATCGACTCCTGGGCCCGGATGATCAGCTTGTCGTGACTGGGCTGGATAAGGGATACGCTTTCTTCTACGTGCTGACGGGCGCGGAAATTATTCAGAACCATACCTGCCAGGACGATGGTGCTGAACAGACCGATGACCCAGAGAGTGGCGAAAGTGTAGCCCAGGTAGTGGTTACGGGAGCGTACGCCGGTGATGCGGCGGATGAGCCAGGTCAGCAGTGCAACCACGGGTATAACCAGGAAGCAGAAGAAGCTGGTCCAGGCGAGGAAATTCTGCCAAAACCCTTCCAGAACGTAGGCCTTGATATGGATGATGCTGTCACCGCGGAAGGCCAGGCTAGCCAGTGCGGTGATCAATGCAAAGGCAATGACTCCGGCGATAAAGAGGAAGAAAGCCTTGAACATGACCCCGAGCGCGTGACCTACACCGGTGCCGCTTTTGCGGACTGCGGGGCCTGCCTCAGCGGCAAAGCTTTGGGTGGCTTGTCTGGCTTGCTGTCCCATCTGCTGGACGCGTTCCTGGACTTCGCTGCCCATCTCTTTTGCCCGGCCCTTGAAAGTCTCCAGGTCACTTTTAATGGTATTTTTTATAGACTCGAGGTCAACCTTCTCCCCCCGCATTTCCAGTTTTTCCGAAGCCGTTACGGCTTCGGGCAGGACTATCCACAATACGATATAGGTGACAAAGAGGGTGCCTCCAAAACCGCCGGTGAAGAAGACGGGTCCTCCCCAGTAAAACCAGGTATGCTTCAGAACGGAAGTAAGGATACCGAGGATGAGGGGCAGGGAAAAGATGAGGCGGGGAATCCAGACTTCGATATGGAAATAAGCCGCCAGGCCGCTGGCCACACCGCCGATCACCTTGTCGTCATGATTGCGATACAGGCGTTTCCGTACATTGGTCGGCAGGGAGCGGGTGGGCAGGACTATCCACAATATGATATAGAGCAGGAAGCCGGCGCCCCAGCCGAAGGTGATCAGGACGAAGATGATACGGACGATAGCCGGGTCGAGACGGAGGTAGTTGGCGAGGCCTGCGCAAACACCGCCGAGAATTTTATCGTTTTCTGCGCGGAAAAGCCGGCGGGAGCCTTCATCGGCATACTGCCAGTTGGGCTGAGAAGCGCCGGTAGCGCTGCCCTGCTGGCCCTGAGCGCCCGGGGCGGAGGAAGCTGCGGCGTTTGCCTGGGGGGCTTCTTCTCCTTCGAACTCTTCGGGGCGGCCCATGCTGGCGATGATCGAATTGACGTCGGCGTCGGTGATGCAGGCGGCGCCTTTCTTCAGGGTCTCGGAGAAAAGCTCGGCAAACCGGTTTTCGATATCGCTGATAATCTCATCGCGGCCTTCTTCATTGGCGAAATACCTGCGCAGACTATTGATATACTGCTGAAGTATCTCATAGGCGCTTTCCTCGATAGGGATTACCCGGCTATGAAAGTTTATATTAATGATCTTTTTCATGTTCGTTTATTTGGAGGTTGGGAGGTTGAAATAGCGTTCTCATGTTTTAGGGTAGATCAGGTGCTTTTGTTGGCCAGGGCGTGGACGGCGTTGGCCAATTCGTTCCAGGTGGCTTCCAATTCGCCGTAGAAGGTCTCCCCTTTTGGCGTCAGGGAGAAGTATTTGCGGGGCGGCCCCGAGTTGCTTTCTACCCAACGATAGGTGAGCATATCTGCATTCTTGAGTCGGGTCAGCAAGGGGTAGAGGGTTCCCTCCAGGATATTCAGGTTGGCGGCCTTCATCTCTTCCACAATGTCGGAGGGGTAAGCTTCACCGCGCCTGATAACGGAGAGAATACAAAACTCCAGGATGCCTTTGCGCATTTGGCTCTGGGTGTTCTCGATGTTCATACGCTGATTTTTTTATGTTTCCTGTCTGTCCGGCAAGCCGGAATCCGGCAGTTCGATATCTTAACAATCCAAAGGTATGTACTTTTTCAGTACTATGCAACACAAAGTACTGTTTTAAAGTAGGTAATTTTTATAGGCAGGTATAGACGGGATGGATGGCGGAATTGCCGGGATAAATGGTAATAAAGCATCAAAACCTGCCGAATGGGCAGGAATGATGGCCTATATAGGCCGGAAACATTAAAATAACATTAAAGACAAAGTATTGAATTCAATACTTTTGTAGAATGGCTCTCCAGATTGTGAAATTGATTATTAGCTTTTTAGCCGGTGCGGCAGCCGCCTGGCTGCTTCTTTCCCTCCTGCACGTCTAAACCTGACTTTTTCGCCGATAGACTCCCCGGCCCCGGCTGACAGCCTGATTCTTTATTTCTTCAACCCGATTTCGCGCAGACGCTCGTCCAGGTATTCGCCTGCGGTGGCATCCGGATACGCTTTTGGATGGCTGGCGTCGATACAGCTGGGCAGACAGGCCAGGCTCATGCTGCTCTTGGGATGAAGGAAGAAGGGGATGGAGAACCGGGGGCTTCCCCAGAGCTCGCGGGGAGGATTGACCACGCGGTGTGTAGTGGAACGGAGCTTATTATTGGTGAGGCGTTGGAGCATATCCCCTACGTTGACGACGATCTGTTCCGGGAGGGAGGTAACGGGTACCCATTCATCTTGTTTCGAAAGGATCTCCAGGCCGTCGGCGCTGGCGCCGATCAGCAGGGTGATCAGGTTGATATCCTCGTGCTGCTCGGCGCGAATGGCGGACTTGGGCTCCTCTTTTATCGGGGGGTAGTGGATAGCCCGCAGGATCGAATTGCCGTTGTGTACATAGTTGTCGAAATATTTCTCGTCCAGCCCGAGGTAGAGGGCGATGGCGCGCAGGAGGGCGGAGCCGGAAGCCTCGAAGGATTGGTAGGCGCTCTTGAAGATCGGATTGAACTGCGGGAGCTCTGCTACCTGGACATTATCGGGGTATTCCGCCTTGATCGGGTCGCCGTCTTCTACTGTCTGGCCAAACTGGAAAAATTCTTTCAGATCGGGGGCCGTGCTTCCTTTCGCATGTTCCTTCCCGAAAGAGGTATAGCCTCTCTGACCGGCGAGGCCAGGGATCTCGTATTTTCTTTTTACCTCGGAGGGTTGGGAAAAGAAGGCCTTTGTATTAGTATAGAGTCCTTCGATCGTCGAATCGGGGATACCATGGTTCTTGACGGCGACGAAGCCTACGTCTTCGTATGCTTTTCCAAGTGCGTCCACGAATGCGGCTTTCTGTTGCGGATTTCCTGAAAATGCGGCGAGGTCGACTACCGGAATGGCCATGGTTTTAGTTTTTAGTGATGACAAGTGTGTTGACCTTCATCCAGCCGTAGGATGCGGCTAAATGAAGGGGATTAAAGTTAAAGAATTTTTAATGAAATAGTTTTTTCTTCTTCCTTTGAAAGATCGACCAGTGCATATTTTTTTATCTGATTGATCAGGGTTTCGTCTAAGAGCGATACGACGTTGCCGTAGGTGGATTGCGCCGAAGGCTTGATGAGCAGCATCATCTCTTTGCGGCCTCCCTTATACGACCGGTCGAGGGCGGCTTGTTTCTGCCGGATGACATCGCCGATGCCGCCGTTCAGGCTGTAGCTGGTGGTGCCGAAGCTGCCTTCGCGAAGCGCTGCGCCGAGATCGCCGTGGTAGTAGAAAATTTTGTTTCCTGCGAGCGGGATGAGCGTCAGGGCCGTGGTGTTGCCGATATTGCCGGAGGGCCCATCCGCGGGGAGGTTCAGCTTGGTGACGTGCGCCTTGGACCAGGTGGTGGTAAGGACAAAGAATGTGATTAAAAGAAAGCCCAGGTCTACCATGGGGGTCATGTCGACACGGGTAGACAATTTCTTAGTGCGCCGGCCTCCGCGATTGCGGGTATTGCCGGCCGAAGTGTTGATCTCGGCCATAAAAGTTGATTTGAAGCTAAGATGCCGGGGCCAACGCTTTCCATAAAAAGCAAGGCATTCGGGTTCCGATGAAATCCATGCCTGGAGGCGACGGGAGTCGTTTAAAACTCCGCGCTCTTCGGCGCACGCGGGAAGGCGATCACATCCCGGATGTTCGTCATACCGGTCACGAAGAGCATCATGCGCTCGAAACCGAGGCCGAAGCCGGAGTGAGGCACCGCGCCAAAGCGGCGGGTATCCAGGTACCACCACATTTCTTCCGTGGGAATGTGCATTTCCTTCATGCGGGTCTCCAGCTTTTCGAGCCGTTCTTCCCTTTGGGAGCCGCCGACGAGCTCGCCGATGCCGGGAACGAGGATGTCCATGGCGGAGACGGTTTTTCCGTCCTCATTCTGCCGCATATAGAACGCTTTGATAGCGGCGGGATAGCCGGTGACGATGACGGGCTTTTTGAAGTGCTTTTCTACCAGGTAGCGTTCGTGCTCGCTCTGCATGTCGATACCCCATTTCACCTCATAGTCGAATTTCTTCTTCTTATAAGCGGGGGATTGCAGCAGGATGTCGATGGCTTCGGTATAGGTGATGCGCTCGAATTGGTTGTTGAGGACAAACTCCAGCTTTTCGATCAGTCCCATCTCGCTGCGTTCGGCCTGGGGTTTTTGTTTTTCTTCTTCTACGAGCCGCTGCGCCAGGAACTCTAAGTCTTCCCGGTTGTTGTCCATTACATACTGGATGAGATAACGGATAAAAGACTCCGCCAGGTTCATGTTGTCTTCCAGGTCGTAAAAGGCCATTTCCGGTTCGATCATCCAGAATTCCGCGAGGTGGCGGGCCGTGTTGGAGTTCTCTGCCCGGAATGTGGGGCCGAAGGTATAGATCTCGCTAAAGGCCATGGCGCCGAGCTCACCTTCGAGCTGGCCGCTCACGGTGAGGTTGGTTGCGCGACCGAAGAAGTCTTCGGCGAAATCGATAGTACCGTCTTCTTTACGGGGTGGATTGTCGAAAGGCAGGGTGGTCACCTTGAACATTTCCCCCGCGCCTTCTGCGTCCGAAGCCGTGATGACGGGGGTATGCAGATATACGAATCCTTTTTCGTTGAAGAATTTGTGGATGGCGAAGGCGAGTGAGTGCCGAACGCGGAAAACGGCGCCAAAGGTATTGGTCCGGAAACGGAGGTGCGCTATTTCACGCAGGTATTCGAGGCTGGGCCGGTTCTTCAGCTGGAGCGGGTATTTTTCGGGATTGCATTCGCCCAGAATTTCGACGGAGCTGGCTTTTACCTCTACCGACTGACCCTTTCCAAGCGAGGCAATCAGGCTCCCTTTTACTTTCAGGCTGGCGCCGGGCGTAATTTTTTTGAGCTCGCTTTCTTCAAGAGTTCCGAGCTCGACTACGACCTGTATATTGTTATTGGTAGAACCGTCGTTGATGGCGATAAACTGATTATTGCGGAAAGTTCTTACCCATCCCATTACGGTGACTTCCTGATTTTCAGGGGTTGTCGTCAGCAGCTCTTTTACCTTCACTCTTGTGTTGAACATGATTTTGATCAGAATTTTGTGGGCAAATATAGAGCAAGCGGGGAAAGAATCCTACGAAACTCCCTGCAGACGACTCCGTAAAGGCCGGATCGATCCATGGGCATACTTTTCGCACTGCGCCAGGATAGGCAAGTGCGCTGGGTGGAAAAGGGATGAGATAAAACAGTTAAGATGTGGCCGAAATGAACAGCCGATCCTATGAACATGTTAAAATCAAGGCCAAAAAAGCGCTGAATCTCAGTGGATTTTAAAAATAATTTTTGATTTTTATTTTTTTATATTAAAATTGCAGTGGAATTAAGCTGATTAGTTTCCTTTTCCAATGCCCACAGCTCATCAGTTTTAACTCATTCTGTTCATTTTTAATCAAAATTTCATTTCAAGATTTCTCTACAAAACAGAATCCTCTGTGTTGAGAAATACGTTCAACTCTCAAGTCATTTTATGTACGATATTCTCCAATTGAACGACATGCTCGTTCCAGAACTCCTCGATATTGCTGAGCAGTTAAAGATCACCGGCGCAAAGAAGCTGGATAAGCAGGAGCTCGTCTACAAAATCCTCGATAAACAGGCTGTCGTTGCTAGTGAGGCAAAAGGAGACGCAGCCGACGACAAGCCCAAACGCAAACGCATCATAAAGGCTTCTACAGCCAATTCTACAGAAGAAGCGATCGTTGAAAGTGTAGAAGAAAAACCTAAAAAGGTCGAAGCAAAGAAGACGACAACCGCTGTAAAGAAACAAGAAGAAAAACCCGCCGTGATGAAGAAGGTAGTGAGGAAGAAAGAAGACGAGGCACAAGAAGCGCCTGTAGCAGCCAAAGCCGCTGCCACGGCCCGTCCTCAGCCGGTTGAAAGACCCGAAAGACAAGAGCGGCCCGAAAGGTCCGAGCGCCCCGAAAGACAAGAACGCCACGAAACCCCGCATCGCGAAGAAGGCGAAGAGCAGGTAGGACAGGAAGAATCCGGCTCTCTTCAGGACGAGCAGGAAGGCGGCGATATGGGCGACCCCAACCGTTCCGGTGACGGACAGGCGGGCCGCCTCTATCCGCAGCGCCGCAATGAAGTCTTCAATATCGAATTCGACGGTGTAATCTCCGCCGAAGGCGTGCTGGAAATGATGCCCGATGGCTATGGCTTCCTGCGCAGCAGCGACTACAACTATCTCTCCTCTCCCGATGATATTTATGTTTCTCCTTCCCAGATCAAGCTGTTTGGTCTGAAGACCGGGGACACGGTGCTCGGCTCCGTTCGTCCTCCCAAGGAAGGCGAAAAATACTTCGCCCTGCTGAAAGTAGAGACGATCAACAACAAGGGTCCCGAAGAAGTCCGCGATCGCGTTCCCTTCGATTACCTGACGCCGTTGTTCCCCTTCGAGAAACTGAACCTGTTTACTACGCCCAGCGACTATTCCACCCGTATCATCGACCTGTTCACTCCCATCGGGAAGGGTCAGCGCGGTCTCATCGTGGCCCAGCCCAAGACCGGTAAGACGATGCTGCTGAAGGCCGTAGCCAACGCCATCGCCGCCAATCACCCCGAGTGTTACCTGATGATCGTGCTCGTGGACGAACGACCTGAGGAAGTTACCGATATGGAGCGCAGCGTAAAGGCCGAAGTCATCGCGTCCACTTTCGACGAACCCGCTGAAAAGCACGTAAAAGTCTCCACGATCGCCCTGCAGAAGGCCAAGCGCCTCGTAGAATGCGGTCACGACGTAATCATACTCCTGGATTCCATCACCCGTCTGGCCCGCGCACACAACACCGTAGCTCCCGCTTCCGGCAAGGTGCTCTCCGGTGGTGTGGAAGCCAACGCCATGCAGAAGCCCAAACAATTCTTCGGCGCCGCGCGTAAGATCGAAAACGGCGGTTCCCTCACCATCCTCGCTACGGCGCTGATCGACACCGGCTCCAAGATGGATGAAGTGATCTTCGAAGAGTTCAAGGGTACCGGTAACATGGAATTGCAGCTGGAGCGCCGCCTGGCCAACCGCCGTATCTATCCGGCGATCGACCTGGTTGCTTCTTCCACACGCCGCGACGACCTGCTGCTGGAAAGAGACGTCCTGCAAAGGATGAACCTGCTGCGCGTCTATCTCAACGACATGAATGCGGAGGAAGCAATGAATGAATTGCTCAAGCGCATGCGCGGAACCAAGAGCAATGAAGAGTTCCTGGCAAGCATGAATGGGTAAGAGCCGGGCGTGGCTTAGACCATCGCGTCGATCTTTTTCGCCAGTTTCCTGTCTTTTTCGGTAACGATATTCCCCGCATCATGGGTGGATAGCGTTATTTCTACCTGGTTGTAGACATTCGTCCAAAGGGGGTGGTGATTCATTTTCTCGGCTTCGAGAGCTACGCGCGTCATAAA
Organism: Bacteroidota bacterium; assembly: GCA_018267545.1. Classification (GTDB taxonomy): domain Bacteria; phylum Bacteroidota; class Bacteroidia; order Chitinophagales; family Chitinophagaceae; genus Puia. The sequence continues at coordinate 627 of JAFDYG010000391.1, read as the reverse complement.
GGCAAAGGCTTCGGAGAAATCCTTGAACTCGAATTTCCTGTAGAGGGCATTGTTTTTTTCTTCCCACATAGAATGGCGTTTTTATACCTGCCGCAAAGGCCGGGCCTAAAAGATTAAGTGTCCCTTGTTTTTGATCTTCTCGTGTATCAGCTCCGTCACCAGCTGAACTCCCGGAATGGAGCGGACGCAGGTCATCAGCTGTGCGAGCTTCTCATCCGCGACGACGTCTCCCTTCAGGAGCCAGAGGAAATCCAGGTGCTTGAACTCCGGCAGGAGGTATTCCCCGTCGAATTGATTATTGTAGAGGTAGTGCTGCTGCGCGTTGCCGATCTCCTGGTATTCGTAGACGGCAAAGAAATAATTCCGCTGCCGCTTGTTCAGCTGGATCTCGATGCTGTTGTTGATGCGAAAATCGAAGCGCAGCCGGTTGTTCAGCTGCCAGCAGAACTGGTAATCCTTTACAGGCGCCACGACACCCATCAGACGGGTCCCGTCGAAGAACTCGTCGGTCATGTCCTCTATGTTCAGCTTTAGCTTCATGGATTATTTCCGTTGATCAATTCTTAAAACTGTACCGGTTTTTCGATCGTTTCTTTGCCGCGTTGGTATTTAACCGTGGTTTTATCC
>JAFDYG010000390.1 GCA_018267545.1 Bacteroidota bacterium | reverse complement strand
ATCCCCGCCCGCAAAGATTCCTTCTCCTCCACCTCCTTGATCTCGAGCCCGGTCCGCGACGACAACAATTCTTCCAGGCTGGACTCGAAAACATTATTCCGATGAAGAACAATGACCAAAGGAATCGGAAACTCCGCTCCCATCGCCGACAACAGCGACAGAATCACCGACAGGCTCCCCGCCGATCCACCAATGACTAGGATTCTATCCGGCTTCATGCACCTTCCTCCATATTTTTTCCCGGCCTACCTGCCGGTACCGGTCCGCAATCGGTGAGAACCGCAAAGACTCCTTCGAGCCCAGCGCCAGATAGCCGAAATTTTCCAGGCTGTAGTCGAACAGCTTAAAAACCTTCGATTGAAGATCCCGCTCGAAGTAGATCATCACATTACGACAAAGGATCAATTGAAATTCATTAAAGGAAAAGTCGGAAACGAGGTTGTGGGTCGAAAAGATCATCTTCCCCGAAAGTGAGCTGTCGAATTTTGCCAGGTGATAGTTGGCCGTATAGTAGGAAGAAAAATCCTTGACACCCCCCGATTGAATATAGTTCTCCGAGTATTTCTGCATCTGGCTGACCGGAAAGATACCCTTCCTCGCCTTCTCGATAACCTGTGGGTTTATATCCGTCCCATACAACAACGACTTATGCAGCAGCCCCGCCTCCTTCAACAAGATCGCCATCGAATAGACCTCCTCCCCCGTCGAACAGCCCGCATGCCAGATCCGGATAAACGGATAGGTCGCCAGCACCGGCAGTATCGTCGTCCGTAAAGTCTTGTAAAAAGAAGGGTCCCGCAGCATCTCGGTCACATTGACCGTTATCTCCTCGACAAATCTCCGAAAATACTGACCATCCGTCTGCAAACGGTACCGAAACTCGGCAAAGCTGGGAAATTTGTCCAGCGTAAACAGCCGCTGCACCCGTCGCTGCAACGAAGCCTTGGAATACTCTCCAAAGTCATAGCCATACCGCTTGTAGAGGTCATCGATAAGCAGCTCCAGCTCCTCATATCGTATGGTAGTTATCTCCATTCAGGATAAAGTTACTTCTCATAAAGCCATATCCGCAATAAAGATAAGAGTTGATCGATATCCACCGGTTTGGAAATATAGTCGGACGCCCCCGCCTGGATACATTTCTCCCGGTCCCCGGCCATCGCCTTCGCCGTAACCGCGATGATCGGCAAATGCCTCAACCTCGGGTTTTTCCTGATCCGGCTGATCGCCTCGAAGCCGTCCATTTCCGGCATCATCATGTCCATAAGCACGATATCCGCCCCCCCTTCCACCGCCAAAGCCAACGCCTCCTTCCCATCCATCGCCGAGAGCACCTTCATCTTGTGCTGTTCCAGCGCCTTGGTCAGCGAGAAGATATTCCGAACGTCGTCATCCGCCACCAGCACGGTCTTGCTCTTCAGGACTTCATCGAGCGCGCCCAGCTTGCTATAAACACTGGAATTATCCTTATCCTGTCCCTCTCCTACCACATGCAGGAAGAGCGAGACCTCATCCAGCACCCGCTGATAGGAGTGCGCCGTTTTCACGACGATCGAGTCGGCGTACTGCCGCAGCCTGGCCTCCTCGCCTTTCGAGATATTCATCCCCGTAAAGACGATGACCGGCACATTCTCCAACGCCGGATTCTTGCGAATCATCTCCAGCGTATCCAATTCCTCCTTACCCGGCTCACGGCTTAAAATTACTCCATGCACCCCCTCCTTCGCCAGCACCGCAACGCTCTCCTGTATAGTAGTCGCAATTTCCATGTCTACACGGTGCGTGCTCAGGAAGTAAGCCAGCGCCTGCGCATGACGCGTATTGTCCTCCACGATGAGCACCTTCTTGGCGCTCCGGTTCAGCCAGTACTCGATCTTTTCGAAGGCGCTATCCATATTTTCGAAGATTTCCTGCTTGGACATAAAGTCCACGGCCCCCTTGAGCAGGCTCTCGTTCTTGACCTCATAGGAAGACATGATATGTACCGGGATCGCCCTCGTCTGCGGACTCTTCTTCAATTCCTCCATCACCTCCCAGCCATTCTTCACCGGAAGCTGGATGTCCAGCAGGATGCCAAGAGGCCGGTAACGCTTGGCCATCTGTATACCCACGTCACCGCTGACGGCGACGATCCCCTTATAACCCTTCTTGCGACCAAAGTCCAGCAGCGACTGAGCGAATAACGTATCGTCCTCGACGATCAGCAGCACCTTGTCACCCGGCGACAGACTGTTCCGGTCGTCCGCAATTTCTTCCGGCGCCTCGGACAAGGTAAATAAGGTCGTATTCATCTGCGAAACCGCAGAGACGGAAGACACCGGCGCCGGCGTTTCCATGGCCGACGGTTCCATCTTGAACTGCGGCAGCGACACGGTAAATTCCGCTCCCTCTCCGGGCTTGCTCTGCAGACTGATTTCTCCACCCAAAAGCTTCGACAGCTCGCGGCTGATCGAAAGCCCCAGACCCGTTCCCCCATACTTGCGGCGGGTAGACCCGTCCGCCTGCTGGAAGGCCTCGAAAATAAGCTGGTGCTTGTCTTCGGGTATCCCGATACCTGAATCCTTTACCGAAAATTCCAGGAAATTCCTTTGCGTAGCCGAAGCCGCCACCCGCAGCGTCACCGACCCCTTGGCGGTAAACTTGAAAGCGTTCGATAACAGGTTCTTCAGGATCTGCTCCAGCCTCATCCTGTCCGTCTCCAGCTGGGCCGGAGTCCCCTCTTCCATGATGATCTGCAGGTT
>JAFDYG010000038.1 GCA_018267545.1 Bacteroidota bacterium | reverse complement strand
TCGATAAACTCCAGGTGGCTAAGGGCTGCGGTGAAAAAATGCTGCATGGTGGTAGGGTCGTGGATGTTCATGGCTACGTAGCCGCCAAACAGGGCGACGAGGTCGGCAAAGATGGCGAGCAGGGGAACCATGAGGGTGGTGGCCAGGGTGCGGGTGACGACGAGATACCGGAAGGGATTGATCGCGGACACTTCCATTGCGTCGATCTGTTCTGTCACTCTCATCGAGCCCAGCTCTGCGCCCATGCGGGAACCGATTTTTCCGGCGCAGATGATGGCGGTGATCACCGGACCGATTTCCCTTAGCACGGCGACTGCCACCATACCGGGGATCATCGACACCGCTCCGAATGCAGCCATGGAAGGCCGGGTCTGGATGGTCAGAACGGCTCCCATGATAAAGCCCGTCAGGCTGATGAGGAAGGTAGACTTATAGCCTACGAGGTAGGCCTGATAGAAAATCTCTCTCCATTCATAGGGTGGCTTTACCAGTTCCTTGAAGAATCGGGCCATGAAGGAGACGAGGTCGCCGGCTTCATGGAAGAATCGTTGATATCGGTTGAGGATGGGTATCATATGCTCAGATAAATTCAATCATCGATCCAAGTCTGTCCAGGGCGGATTCAGGTTGTCCGCGGGCTGTTTTAAACTTGGCACGCGGTTAGATTGCTAAAAATTGTAGAAATAGTTCCCCATATACTTGCTTAGTAGTAAGTGTTTTATCGCTTACATTTGTTTCTTATGATACTGATCGTGGATGACAAGCCGGAGAACATTTTCTCGCTAAAGACCATCCTGGAGTTACATTCCTTTCCGACCGATACTGCGCTGAGCGGGGAAGAGGCCTTGAAAAAGATACTCCGGCAGTCTTATGCCCTGATCATCCTGGACGTTCAGATGCCGGGTATGGATGGATTCGAGGTAGCCGAGGCGATCAGCGGCTATAGCAAGGCCCGGGATATTCCGATCATCTTCTTATCGGCGGCCAATACGGACAAGAAGTTTATCACCAAGGGGTACAGCTCCGGGGGGATGGATTATATTACCAAGCCCATCGACCCGGATATCCTGTTATTAAAGGTGAAGACCTTCTATCGGCTCTATGAGCAGAACCGCGAGCTGAACCGGATCCAGGCCAGCCTGCGTTCGGAGATCGAATTCAGGAAGAAGGTCGAGGGCGAGCTGCAGGAGCGGGCTGGCGAGCTGCATTCGATCCTGGAATCGCTGCCGCAGATTGCGTTTACGACAAGGGCGGACGGCAAAATAGAATTTGTCAATCAGCAGTGGTTGAAATATGCGCCTTCGAAGACGGAGTTTCCGCCTACGCATTCCGACGACCCCAATCTTGCCAGGCAGTGGGAGAAGACGGTGGCGACGGGTTCGGCGTTGGAGATGGAGGTCCGGATACGTCGTAATGACGCGGAGGAATATCGTTTTCATCTGCTGCGGGTTATTCCGATCCGGGAGGGGGAGATGATTTCGAAGTGGGTGGGGACCTTTACCGATATCGAAGACCAGAAGCAGGCGGTCCGGAAGAAGGACGAGTTTATCAGTATTGCGAGCCACGAGCTGAAGACGCCGCTGACGACGATCAAGGCGTATGTGCAGCTGCTGGACAGGTCCATCGATGAGCCCGATCCGACAAAACTATACGTGGAGCGGACGCTGGTCCAGGTAAAGAAGCTGGACGATCTGATCGTGGACCTGCTGGACCTTTCGAAGATCGAGAGCGGGAAGCTGAAATTCAACAAGAAACTATTCAAGTTCGACGCGATGCTCTCCAATGCGATCGAAATGATCCGGCAGACCTATCCGGACTATAAGATCGTGCAGAGGGGAGAGGCGGATATCGAGCTTTACGGCGATGAGATGCGGATCGAGCAGGTGGTCATCAACTACCTGACCAATGCGGTCAAGTATTCGCCCGATATTAAGGAGATTCATATCGATACCGGAGTTCAGGAGGATGGAAGGTTGTTTGTGCAGGTCCGGGACTTCGGGATTGGGATCCGCAAGGACCATCAGTCGAATATCTTTAGTAAATTCTACCGGGTGGAGGAAACGGCCAATCGCTTTCAGGGATTGGGCATCGGTCTTTACATCTGTGCGGAGATCATTCGCCGGCATGAGGGAGAGTTTGGTGTGGAGAGCGAGCCCGGGAAGGGATCGGCTTTTTATTTTATGGTTCCGGTGACACAAGCACATTCTTATCAACCCCAATAATAACGACAATCCCGCCATGAACAGTCCCTCGCGACCCAATCTACTCC
>JAFDYG010000389.1 GCA_018267545.1 Bacteroidota bacterium | reverse complement strand
TACACCGGAGAGCTTGTCGTTAAGCCGGATTGGGAAGTTGAGCATGTCCTGGCCGCTTTTGGATTTGGTCTGGTACAACGCTTCTTCGATTGCTGTCAGACTTCGGATGAGACTATCCGATAACTTCCTGATTGGCTTCGCAGCGCTATCGAGTCGTCCGTTCAGCTCCTGTAACTGGCTCCGGATGCCGCGAATCTGTAAAATTGCCTTCTGGGCTTCATTGTATTTATCCCGCACCTCCAGCAGGAATCCGACCTGGGCGTCGTAGTCCGCTTCGGTCATCGCATAGCTGGGATCTGCCCTGATCGTAAAGGCGACGTCGGCCGAGTCGTTGTCATAACGGAACCGGGCGGTGTACCGGCCTGGCGCAGCCTTGGGTGTGCCTGCACCGCCTGTCCAGAGCAGCATCCCGGTTATCTTCTCCGCAGGCGCATAGAGCATGTCCCAGACAAATGTATTGATCCCGGGCTCGCAGTCGAGCCTTGTATCGGCGTCCTTTGATCTCGTCGAAAAGGTACGTATCGGCTTCTTTTGTTTGTCGAAGACGGTGACAGACACCTTCGGAGTATCGGCCGGGGATTTGAGCCAATAGTGAAACACGACGCCGTTGGGCGGGTTCTGGCCGGCATTGTGAATCGCCTGATCGCCGCGGCGGCGGCGTCCGCCCCCATCGGTACGCCATGCATCGTCCACCTCGAAGACGTGCAGCCTGCGCTGCAGGACTTCAGGCTTTTGCTGCTGCAGGAGACTCAGGTCATCGAGCGCCCAGAAGGCCCTGCCCTGTGTGGCGATGATCAGGTTATTATCCTTGATCGTAAGGTCTGTGACCGGTACGATGGGCAGGTTCAGCTGAAACGGCTTCCAGCTCTCGCCCCCGTCGAAGCTGATGTACATGCCGTACTCTGTGCCGGCATACAACAGTCCGGGCCGCTTCCTGTCCGCCCGGATGACGCGGGTGAAGTGCCTTGGATCGATGCCTTTGGTGATCAGTTTCCAGGTCTTTCCATAGTCTTCCGTTTTAAAGAGATAAGGTGTATAGTCGTCTTCCCGAAAGCGGGTGCCGGCAAAATAAGCCGTTCCTTTTTTGAACGGGTCGGTCTCCACGCAATTCCAGAGCGTCCATTTACCCGCCTGCGGCGGAGTGATATTGTCCCAGTGTTTACCGCCGTCTTTGGAGACGTGAACGAGGCCATCGTCGCTGCCCGTGTAGAGCAGGTCCGCTTCGAGCGGCGACTCTGTTGCGGTAAAAATCGTACAGTAATACTCGGCCGAGGTATTGTCCTTGGTGATGGGCCCGCCGCTGGGTCCCTGGCGGGATTTGTCGTTGGTCGTCAGGTCGGGGCTGATCGTCTCCCAGGTCTGTCCTTCATTCTCCGTCATAAACAGCTGGTTGCCCGCAGCATAAAGCCGGTGCTGATTATGAGGGGAAAAGAAAATGGGATAGTTCCACTGAAAACGGTATTTGAGCGAATCGGCTCCTGAGCCGGTCGGGTTGTCGGGCCACACATCGATGTTGCGGTTTTCACCCGTGCGGTGATTGAGCCTTCCGAGATAGCCGTCGTAATTGCCGCCATAAACGATCTCCGGGTTGAGCGGGTCGGCCACGATATACCCGCTTTCGAATCCCGCGGTCGGCTCCCAGTCTTTCGCCGTAATAGCAGGGCCGGTCGAGCGGCTTTTGATACGTACGCTGGAATTATCCTGCTGGGCGCCGAGAATACGATAAGGAAAAGCATTGTCCGTAGTGACGCGGTAAATCTGAGCCGTAGGCTGATTGTCCACCGAACTCCAGTCCTCTCCGCCGTTGAAGCTGACCTGCGCGCCGCCGTCGTCTGCCAGGACCAGTCTGTGTCCGTCAGCCGGGTCGATCCATAGGTCGTGGTGGTCGCTGTGCGGACTGGCGAGGCGGGAGAAGGTTTTACCGCCGTCGTTGCTCCGCTGGAATTCCACGTTGAGCACATATACGATATTTTCGTTCGTCGGGTCCGTGTACACACGATTATAATACCACGCACGCTGACGGATATCGTTGGTGGTATTGATCCGGGTCCAGGTATCGCCGCGATCGGTGCTTAGAAAGAGCCCCCCATCGGCGTTCTCGATCATTGCATAGACTTTATCGGGATTGGTCGCAGGGACGGCGACGTTGACGACGCCCCAGACGCCCCTGGGCAGTCCCTTCTTTGAAGAAATATTCGTCCAGGTCTCCCCGCCGTCGGTACTCTTATAAAGACCGCTGCCATCACCGCCGCTTTCCATGCTATAGGGCGTGCGTTTGACCCGCCACATCCCGGCATATAGCACCGACGGATTACCGGGCTCCATAACGACATCGGCACAGGCCGTCTGGTCATTGACAAACAGTGTTCGTTTCCAGGTCCTGCCGCCGTCGGTCGTCTTGTACACGCCCCGTTCCGTATTGGGACCGAAGAGATGCCCCATCACGGCGACCCATACGATGTCCGGGTTGGAAGGATGTACTACGATACGGGCGATATGCCGGCTGTCCTTCAACCCCAGGTCACGCCAGCTTCGGCCTGCATTGTCCGAACGCCAGACGCCGCCCAGGTTTTCCGAGACGTTGTTCCGGAGGGTGCTCTCGCCTTCGCCTGCATATACGATCGCATCGTCGGACGGAGCCACGGCGACAGCGCCTACTCCGCCGCCGAAGAACCCATCGGAGACATTCTTCCAGTTGCTGCCGCCGTCCGTCGTCTTCCAGAGACCTCCGCCGGTGGCGCCAAAATAAAACGAGTTCTTGTTTTTGAGACTACCCGATACGGCATCCGCCCTACCGCCACGGAAGGGACCGATAAGCCTGTATTTAAGGGCAGCGAAATAGGTGGAATCGGTCGGATCGGCCGAAGGCCTGACGGACATTTTCTTTTGCGGTTGTGCGATAACGGTAGCCGATATAAGAAAAAGAACGGAAAAAAGATATTTCATGATATTATTTGGATGATGCTTGTTTGGAAAGAATTTGCCAGGCGGCTCTCGTTTCATCTGCCGCCTTTAACGTAGCCTGCAGGCCATTGATCGCCTGTTCGGTCGGCGGCATATCGGCCTCTTCGAGGACGTTGAAAATCCCTGCAAAATCGCCCGCCAGCTGCGAGAACGACCTCGGACCGGCAGCGGCCGGAGCCGCGCCTCCCCTTCCGCCGCGTCTGCCGCCGCCTTCCAGCGCAGCAAGCTTTGCATCCAGCTCCTGCAGACTGGCATTGCCCGCCAGGCGCGCCCTCAACGCGTGCACTTTCTCATAAGCCGCCATTGCCTCCTCACGGCCTTTATACGCACGCAAGGCCAGGTCGTGCTGCTGCTGCAAGGCAGCCAGCGGAGTTTTGACCCGGGGATCCATTCGTACAGTCAGGGTTTGGGTATAAACCTTTCCACCGGCGGTGAGCCTGACCGTATACACGCCGGGCATTACCCAGGGCGATGTAGGCGCCGGCGCCGTATTGGCATAGATTGCGCCGATCGGATAAGACGGTGGAACATTCAGCGGCTGATAGTGAAGATCCCACACGAATCTGTGCGGTCCCGCTTTGAGTGAAAGCGTCTGCTGCGGTCTAATCCAATAGAGTGGAATATTGACGTCAGGGACGGAGTAAAGTGTGTCGGTGCTGGAGAAATGCCTAACCATCTTGCCCGCGGCATCGAGAATATCGAGCGTCACAGGCGACGCAGCATCCTGTTTGAGATAATAGTCGATGATAGCGCCGTCCGGAGGATTCTCTCCGGCAGGCTCTTCCTGTGGCAGGGGCGTATCCGTATACATGTCCCAGCGGACGCGGATCGCCGGTTCGGGTTTATACAAAGTCGCATCCGCCGCCGCGATTGCCGGCGTCAGCTGCCGTAGCGGCTCAATGTCGTCGAGTATCCAGAACGAACGGCCGTGTGTGCCCACCACGACGTCCGCATCTTTGAATACAAGATCCCGGATGGAAGTCGCGGGCATGTTCAGCCGAAGAGGGCTCCAGTGGCCGCCGTCGTCGAAGGAGACGGAGACGTTTGCTTCTGAGCCGGCCAGCAACAATCCTTTTCTACGCGGGTCTTCGCGAACGACGTTGATGGGCTCGTCAGGCAGTCCCTTATCGATAGCTGTCCAGGTCTTACCGCCGTCGTGCGTCTTGTAGATATGCGGGTGAAGATCGTCCATACGGATTCCGTTTACCGCGGCATAAGCCGTCAGCGCATCTCCATGTCCTGCGTCGATCAGCGAGATCTTCGCCCAGTCCGCAATACCCGGCGGCGTGACATTCTTCCAGGTTTTACCGCCGTCTCTTGTAATATGGATCAGGCCGTCGTCGGTGCCGGCCCAGATGGTAAGCGGGTCCACCGGCGAAGGCGCCACGGTATAGATAACACCGCGGCGAGGCATGGTCTTCAAAGATTCGTTGGTATAGACACCTACGCTGGCGGGAATGTTCCAGGTCTCCCTGCTCAGGTCGGGACTGATCACCTGCCAGGAATGACCGCCGTTAGTGGTCTTGAACAGGACATTGCCGGCGAAGTAAAGAGTATGCGGATCGATTGGCGAGAACAAGACGGGAGCCGTTCGTATAAAACGATACTTACCGCTTCTCAGCGCTTCGGGAGCTATGTTCTGTACCTGCCCGGTTCGTTTGTCATACCGGGTGATCTTCCCCCCATAAATAATATTGGGGTCCAGCGGGTCGGCAGCGACATAACCGTATTCTTCTACACCTACGGGATGCCATTCGTGAAAGGTGATGGCGCCGTCGTTACCGCGGGAAGCGATTCCTACCGAACCGCTTTCCTGCTGTCCGCCATAGACGTTGTAAGGAAAGGAATTATCTGTGCTCACGTGGTAGAACTGCGCCGTCGGCTGATTGTACCAGGAGGAGAAAGTCTGTCCGCCGTTGACCGTGACGATGGCGCCCTGGTCGCAGGCGATAAGCAATATCTGTGGATTGTCCGGATTGATCCAGATCCGATGATAATCGTCCCCGCCGGGAGCGCCGCGATAGGCATTCCAGGACATGCCTCCATCCGTCGACTTCCAGACGACTACATCCGCCGTATAGACGATGTCTTTGTTTTTCGGATCGGCCTTTATTTCTGCGAAGTCGTCGCCACGCCCCCAGAAACGTTCGTCGCTGTGCATCTTCTTCCAGCTCTCGCCGGCATCGTCGCTGCGGTAGATTCCTCCGTAAGAAGCATTCGCCGCGACGGTGGCATAAAGCCGGGAAGGATCGGAAGGAGCTATACAAAAACCAATGCGGCTGAGGCCCTGCGCAGGAGTAGGCAGTCCCTGCGTCAGCTGACGCCAGGTGGTGCCCCCGTCGGTAGATTTGAAAAGACCGCTGTTGGGTCCGTTCCAGGCGCCGTTCTCCCAGGGCCCTTGCCGTCCCGCCCAGAGATCGGCATAAACGATCTGCGGATTGGCCGGGTCGATCGTCACCTGGACCGCACCGGTATTCTCATCCTTGTACAGCACCTTCTCCCAATTCTTTCCGCCATCCAGGCTGCGATAGACGCCCCGCTCCGGATTGGGTCCATAGGGATGGCCAAGCACGGCGACGAACACCCGATCCGGATTTTTCGGGTCGATTGCCAGGCCGCCCATCTGTTGTCCGGCCTCGAGCCCAAGATGGACCCAGGTACGTCCGGCATCGGTGGACTTGAAAATTCCTTTGCCGACGGAAAGGTCGGGCCGTTGTATGCCTTCGCCGCTGGCGACGTAGACGATATTAGGGTCGGAAGGTGCTACGGCAACGTCACCGATCGAACCCGTAGGCTGATCGTCGAAAATGGGCGCCCAGGTACGGCCAAAGTCTGTCGTCTTCCATACGCCGCCATTATTGACACCGATATAAAACACGTTGGGCTGCTGGGGCGAGCCACAGCCGCCGACCGTTCGACCGCCACGATGCGGTCCGATCATCCGCCAGCGAAGGTTGCCAAAAAAGGAAGTGTCGGGCGTCTGAGAAAATGCAGACAGGAAAAGGAGGCAGCCAAAAAGCTGCAAAAGCAGTTGTCTCATATGAAGTTGTTGTAAACGATAAGATGCAATAAATTTAAGGCGTGAGACCGGTCGCCATTGCACAGAAATTAACCAAAATATTCAAACGATGTTTCAATTCCGTAGACATTCTGTAGAACTCTTATTAATCCTATCCCTCTGCTGCGGCACGGCTGCACAAGCGCAGGAAAAAAAACCTTTCAAAGTCATCGCCTTCTTCACAGCCAAAAACGACGCCGCACATATCAGCTTCGTCCATGAAGCCAACCGCTGGTTTCCCGAGATGGCAGCGAAGTATCATTTCGAATACGATTCTACCAACGACTGGAATAAAATGACAGAAGCCTTCCTGGCCAGCTACCAGGTAGTCCTCTTCCTCGACACCCGCCCCGAAGGCCC
>JAFDYG010000388.1 GCA_018267545.1 Bacteroidota bacterium | reverse complement strand
ATGGTTTTGGGGGTTTTGTGGGAGGCTTTTTGGCGGACTTGGTAGTTGGGGTGTACGCCGTTGGGGTTTTTGTGGCGGGGTGGTATGGGGGATTTGCGGGGGATTTAGTATCTTTAGGTGTAAACTGCGCCAAAACCTAACGCTTGCTATGGCCTCCGTCAATCTTCTCGACGAAAATCTTCTTCTCTGGAATGAGTTCCGGAATGGGAATGCCGATGCGTTTGGGCAATTAATCAAGATACATTACCAGGACCTTTTTAATTACGGTACGCGATTCACCCGGGATGAGGAGATGGTCAAGGACTGTATCCAGGATTTGTTTTTGGCGCTTTGGGCCAACCGGCTTACGATCAGCGAAACTTCTTTTGTCAAATACTACCTGCTCAAGTCTCTTCGTCATAGTCTTTCCCGTATGATCGGAAGGTCGCGGTATCATAATAGCTGGAATGAGCTGCACTTCGAGGATTTGTTCAACGCTTCTCCTTCGGTGGAGAGCCGGTTGATTTACGAGGAGCAGATGGTCGAGCTGTCCCGGAAGATGCGGAAGGTGCTGACGGCGCTGTCGCGACGACAGCAGGAAGTGATATACCTACGGTATTATATGGATGCCGATATAGATGAAATTGCCGATATCATGTCTTTGAACCGCCAGTCTGTCTACAATCTACTCCACGATGCCCTGAAGAGGCTGCGGAAAATTTCTTTTAAAAATATGGGGTGAGCGGGTGGCCGCGAAAAAAGTTTGGGAAAAGTCAGTAGATTTTTTCGATTACTGTCTTTATGACGGTTAAAAGGGCATTTAATGGAATATAACGATCTCGAGGACCTTGTTTTTTCCAGGTCTTTCCGGAATTGGGTCATCAAGCGGGATACTCCCGATGCGGGTTTTTGGGAGAATTGGGTCAGCCGACACCCGGAGAAGGCGGAGCTGGTTCAGCATGCCAAGGCAATTATTTATGCTTTGCAGCTGAATTTGCGGCCTTTATCCGAGGAGGAGGTGGATTTGGAGATAGGCAGGACGCTGCTGAGGATGAGGGATGGGCAGATTGGGAGAGGGACGAGGGAAGGCGATTCGGCGGGGAGAGATTGGAGAGAAGGGGAAGGGAGGGGCAGGCGTTGGAGGTCTCTGAAGGATGACTTTGGGGCGAAGGGGCGGGTACGCCGTTCTTCGAAGGCTTGGGGTATTGCGGGGGTGATCGTTGCCCTGGTGATGATGATTTGGGTGATCGAGATTTATATTCACCGGCACCAGCGGGATCAATTGAGGAGCTTCATCGCCAGGAATGAAAATAAGGAGATGCGGCAAGGGGCGTCGGATACGGGGATGGTGCTTTTGCTGCCGGATAGCAGCCGGGTGCGGTTGAAGGGGAAGAGCAGGCTTTATTATTCCAAAATTTTGGGTCAGCGGAGGGAGGTCTTTTTGGAAGGGGAGGCGTTTTTCGATATCAAGCATGATGCGGTAAGGCCTTTCTACGTGTATACGCACACGGTAGTGGCAAAGGTGCTGGGGACGAGTTTTACGGTAAAGGCCTGGCCGGCGGAGGCGCAGGCTGTGGTGAGCGTGCATACGGGGAAGATCTCGGTCTATAAGAAAGAGGAGTCCAACGGGCTGGTGGTTACGCCTAATCAGGAATTGTTGTATGAGGGGGATGGGGATCGGCTTAAGAAGAGTTTGGTTAAGCAGCCAGAGCTGGTACAGGCGCGGGATTCGGCGTTGGCGTTCAGCGGTACGCCGGTCGGTGAGGTGTTCAGCCGGCTACAGGAGGTGTATGGGATACAGATCGTCTACGATGAGGAATTGGTGAAGGGGAGGACTTTGTCGGCGACTTTGAACGAAGGAAATTTCTACGAGAAAATAAATGTCATCTGTAAAGCGATCGGGGCTTCGTGGGAGGCTATCGATGGAAATGTCGTTATATCACCAGATAAAAAATAAATAAAAACTGGTTGGAAGATTACCCTGAAGTACACGGGTGAAATACGGTCGGTGTTTACGGCGCTGGAGAAATTAACCGAAGTAAAGTTTGTCTATAGTCCCGAGCTGATCGGCGCTTCCCGCCAGGTGAGCATCGATGTGCAGGATAAGGAATTACAGAAGGTGCTGTCGGAGCTACTGGCGCCCCTCGATCTGCGATTCGAGATGGTCAACAATTATGTCATCCTTTCGCGTAAGAAGCGGGTGGCTGGGGCCGCAGCCGGTGGATACGCCGGCTGCACCGCCGGCTTTCGATATCAATTCGATTGAGGACACGTATGCGGATGTGTCCGCGTTTACTTTTTATCCGAAGTGGGGACCGTACAATGTGCATGACCCGTCGATCAGGAAGATCGGGGATTATTATATGCGGCGCCCTGGTTGACGTTGAATTATTCGAGCGGGAGGGTGGACAGATTGTATGTTCAGCCGGGAAGAGATTGGGAAAATAAAAAAAATACGATAATTTTCAGTGGGCTTAATAATTCGGGGATTGCCGTATGGGAAAAAAGAAATAATAATTGTCTTGCTGACGTTACGGGCGCTATTACCTGTATTATGCGGTGTCGGCTTTTGGGAAGAATACATCTTGTATTGGCTTGGCTGT
>JAFDYG010000387.1 GCA_018267545.1 Bacteroidota bacterium | reverse complement strand
TCGAAAAGCCATGCGGTCAGAATCCTCATGAAGGCGAGCTGCTGGCGGCCGCTTTACACAAATACAAGAAACATATTCAAATGGGGAGCCAGCGCCGTTCCTTCCCTTCCCTGATCGAGGCTGTCAAGCAGGTAAAAGAAGGCGTGATCGGGAACACGTATCTGGCCAAGGCATGGTATGCCAATAACCGGAAGTCGATCGGATATGGCAAGAAGGTCCCGGTTCCTTCCACACTCGACTTCGATCTGTGGCAGGGGCCTGCGCCCCGCCGTGACTACCAGGATAACCTGGTCCACTACAACTGGCATTGGTTCTGGCATTGGGGTACCGGAGAAGCCTGTAATAACGGTACGCACGAGATCGACTGCTGCCGGTGGTTTCTTGGCTTGAATTTTCCCACTAAGGTTGTCTCGGCCGGCGGGCGATACGCCTTTAAAGACGACTGGCAAACACCCGACACGCAAATTGCCAGCTTTGAATTTGCCGAGGGAAAATCGATTACCTGGGAAAGCCGCAGCTGCAACCATTTCCCGGTGGAAGGCAGCGATCGGGGATTTATCATTTATGGAGACAAGGGCAGCCTGGTCAATTTAGGCGGGGGTGATTACAAAATCTTCGATGACAAGAACAAGCTCGTCAAAGAAGTGAAATCGGAAGTAGCTGCTGATCCGACTAATCCTGTATCGGCCAGCGGCAACCTGGAGCTCTATCATTTCGAGAATTTCGTAAAAACCATCAGGGGCGAGGCCTCTCTAACGGCGCCCGTAGACGAAGCCTATAAGAGCGTGCAGCTCTGTCACCTGGCCAATATTGCGCAGCGTACCGGCAGTACATTGCACTGCGATCCTTCCAATGGTCATATAATAAATAATGCTGCCGCAGCAGCATTATGGAAACGTCAATATGAGAAAGGCTGGGAGCCTGTCGTGTAGCGGTGTCGGCAGTGCGGGCGTGTGACGGAGGCGTGTGCCGGAGGCGGAGGCGTGTGCCGGAGGCGGAGGCGCGTGCCGGCTTACTTCAGCACCCGAATCTTGATGCTTCGGTAGCTGACGTCGTTGCCGTGGTCCTGCAGAAGAAGGTGGCCTTCGGGGGCTTCACCGAACTCGTGCCAGATCTTGTATTTGCTGATGGCTACAAGGTCTTTGAACTCCTTTGAGCCTCTTTCGTATTCCAATACTTTGACTCCATTGAGATAGTGCTCGACGTGGTTGTTGGGATAGACAATCACGCGTCCGGTATTCCACTGTCCGATCGGGTGGATGAAACGTTTTTGTTTGTTCGCAGGGATGAGGTCGTACAGAGAAGACAGGGTTCGATCACCATTGCGTCCCAGCTTCGCATCGGGGTGAAGGGAATCGTCCAATACCTGGTATTCCAGTCCGATGGCTGAGCCGGAATTTTTTTCCTCCTGGGAGAGGCGAACGAAATATTTTACTCCGCTGTTTGCTCCTGGCGTTAGCCGGAATTCGAAGGAGAGATCGAATGCTTTATAGGTTTCTTTCGTAACGATATCGCCGCCGGTGCCGCCTTCTTTGCCTTGTGTTTCGTGCACATTGATCATACCGTCGCTGATGACCCAGCCGGTGTCGGGGAATTTGTCCTTATAAGCTCCGACCCAGGTGCCGGAGGTCTTACCGTCGAAAAGCAGCTTCCATCCGCTGTTTTGTTCGTCCGCCGTAAGTGTATTAGGAATCGTATTAAAGACATAGACACCCCTGGGAAATGCCGTGGAAGTAAGGCTGCCGGTTTGGATACGGATGTTTTTGAAGTAAACTTTTTTGCCGGCGGCTTCGGGTTTGCTTACGGCGTGTACCTGTAATCCGATAAAGCCTTTGGAATCTATGGCATCGGAAAGACTGGCTACGGCTGTACCATTGACCCAGGTCTTCATCGTATGATCGATGCATTCGACGCGATAGTGATTGTATTGTCCAAGTTTGAAAGCCGTTTGAGCTTGCGGATTCAGAGAGACGGGGTAAAGCCAGTCTCTGCGGCCTTCGTCATAGATTCCGCCAGACCAGCGACGGGAAGAGGGGTCTATTTCCAGCTGACATCCATATACCAATCCTTTGCCCTGGTGTCCGGCGGGGTCATAGTGACTTCTGACCTGTACACCGGAATTGCTGGTTGTATCGTCGATACGCACGTCCAGCTCCAGGATAAAGTTGTCGTATTCCTTTTCTGTAACGAGGAAGGTATTTCCGGAGTTGGCAACGGTAGTGCCGACAATCGCGCCGTTCTCTACTTTGTATTCGGCGTTTCCGGCCAGCTTTTTCCAGCCGTCGAGCGTCTTACCATCAAATAAGGAGGTCCAGGAGCCTTTCTGCGCATATATGCTGCCAGTCAGGATTGTGGCTGTGAGAATCAATAAGGCCTTCTTCATATGCAAGTGTGGTTTAAATAAAATTATAGCCGGGTGACCATTTTTCGATGCTGTGTCCATATACTGCCTTATTGGCGAGGTGAACGCAGCAGGCGGTTGTAGCGCCAGTCAGTACGTTGGAAGCCGGCTGCGTATTTTTCTGGATGCACTGGAAGAAATCAAGGAAGGCGTACCAGGTGCCGTCTTTCAATTTTTCGTTTACGATCGGGATGCCGCCGTCTTTGTTCCACTCGATTTTGGTCGCACCGGTTACGCCATCAACGGTGGTCAATTGCTTTCGGGTTTCGGGTTCGGGGAAGTATACGCCGTCGTTCACTAGCAGGGATACCATGCCTTTGGTTCCTTTGATCTTGAAAATATATCCTTCGTGGGCGTTGGCGCAGGTGGCCCCGAAGTTCCCTACCATTGCTGCTTTGTTGTATCGAAGTACGACCTGTACGTTGTCGTAGGTTTCTCGTCCGTCTTTATAATAGTCGATTCCTCCGGTCCCGAATACCTCATCCGGATGGGTACCGAAGGCCCAGTTGATAAAATCGATCTGGTGCGAGAGGAGTTCGGCCGTCAATCCTCCGGAGAATTCTTTATACATCCGCCAGTTTATTCTCCGTTCGAGCGACGGGTCGGGTACGGGCCGGCGCCAGTTCCAGTTTCTGTCCCAGCGGCAGTCTATCTGCGTGACCTTACCGAGGTAATTTTTTTCGATCATCTCCTTCACCTTAAAATAAAGGGGAGAATATCGATACTGGTGTCCCACCTGCAGCACCTGTTTTGGATATTGTTTGGCTTTGGCTACCAGATCGAGCGCCTGCGGGATATTATAAGTCATCGTCTTCTCGAGATACACGTGCTTGCCGGCAGCAAGCGCTGCGATGGCAATATCATGATGAAGATTCAGCGGCACGGCGATCACTACGGCTTTGATGGTCTTATCATCGAGCAGACGGCGATAGTCGGTATATTCGGTGAAGGAGCCCAGCTTACGGGCCTCTGCCAGTCGAAAATCCAATACGTCGCAGATGGCCTTGATAGTAAAACGATCCGGCATCTGCAGCAGGATGTCCATGATGCCTTTGCCTCTGTCGCCGCAGCCGATGATGGCGATAGAGACGGGTTCGTTATCGTTTGCAAAGGTCTTATCGAATCCTGCGCCCAGCAGCAATCCTCCAGTGAGGATGCTTGTGCGTTGTATAAATTGCCTTCTCAGCATTATAGTAGATTGGAGAACTAAGATAAGGCATCAGGGCTGAACAAGGGCATTAAAAGATTGGGTCCAGGCGGTTGCGATAGAGCCGTCCGGCAAGCGATAGATAAAATAAGCTGCTAAATCTTTGCGGCTTTCCATAAATTGTTTAGCTCTTTTTAGTCCCATCAGCATGAGCACGTTATCATACGCGTCTGCGACGATCGCTTTGTTGGAGAACACTGTCACGCTGATCAGCTCGTTGTCGGCGGGATAGCCGGTGTGGGGATCGATGGTGTGACTGATCTTTTTGTTTCCGTGCTGGCGCCATGCGCGGTAGCTGCCGGAGGTAGTGATGGCCCCGCTGTCTATGCGCAAGACCTTTTGTATAGTCTGCTCGTCGAAAGCGTTTTCGTTTGGGGCTTCGATGCCGATGCGCATGGGTTCGCCGGAGGGTTTGTGTCCTTTGATGCGAAGCTCGCCGCCCAGCTCTACCAGGTAAGTATTTATATGAGATCGTTCGAGGAAGGACGCCAGCACGTCGACGCTATAGCCTTGTGCGATGCCGTCGAGGTCGATGCGGATACAGGGTTGGGCCTTGATGAGAGAATCGTTGTTGACGGACAGCTGATGGGAGCCGATGCAGGAAAGGATGGAGCGGATTTTGGCGGAGTCGGGATCTTTGTTTGGCTTCTGTGCGCTGAAGCCCCAGGCTTCTACGAGGGGTTGGACGGTTATGTCGAAGAGACCGTCTGTCTGGCGGTAGGTGTCGAGTGACTGGTGAATAACAGCGGCCAGGTGTTCGTCCATGCGGACGGCGCGGGGGGCGCGGTTGAACTGGCAGATGAGAGAATAGGGTTTATAAAGGGAAAGCGAGCTATCTATTTTATTGAGGAGGCTATCGACCTGGCTGGATAGGACGGAGCTGTCGGGGGCGTAATAAGTAATATGCCAGGTGGTGCCCTGGGCGTGGCCGGAGAGCTGGAAAGGGCGAAGGGGGGCTGTAGGGTGGCTGGAAGTATTGTGGCCGGAAAGCAGGAGGAGGAGATAGATAAGGATGTTCATTCCTGCAAAGATAGAGGTAAGGGCAGGTAGGGGGTAAAAAAAAAGCCTCATCAGTTGATGAGGCTTTCAAAGAATATGGCAGCTACCTACTCTCCCGCATTGTGGTGCAGTACCATCGGCCATGAGGGGCTTAACTTCTCTGTTCGGTATG
>JAFDYG010000386.1 GCA_018267545.1 Bacteroidota bacterium | reverse complement strand
GCGACGCTGCCAGTTAGCCGTAATATCGTGTACGTCGTCCTCCGTAGGCAGCTCACCCAACAACATCAGGTGAAACAGCCCCTCGGGCAGAGGCTCCGTGCCCCCATGCGCTTTCGGTAATTTTTGTTGTAATTCCGGGATAGAAAAACCCCTGAAACGAATCCCCTCCTGTGCATCCAATAGCGAAGTCTCGCTCACCAAACCCGTAATCCCCCGCATCCCCTGATATATTTGGGAAAGTGTTACCTCCCCGATTTTCTTGCTTCCGTGCTCTTTCAATAAATCCTTTATCTCGGCAGCCACCCTATCGGCCGTGGATTTGAACCTTTCTTTTGTAAATGCCATGACGATCAAGTTTTATTTTGCGGCCGGAAAACCCCGTTCCGCGCGGCTAAAGTTAGTGTACAGAACGTTGAGGAGCAAATGATTTGGCCGGTTTATAAATTAAAATAGCGTTAAGGGTTATTTCGGCGTCCGCACGTATAGGATGCCCGCCACACCGGAGAAAATGATATTGGGTAACCACGCCGCCAGTATGGGCGTAAGGTTCCCCTTGGTGGAAAATGTGACCGCAAACTTGTCCATAACGACGAATATAGCCGCCATAACAATCCCAACGGCCAGGTGCAGCCCCGAACCACCTCTGATCTTACGGCTCGAAATAATCGCCCCTATCAAAGCCATAATGATGACCGAAAAAGGAGTGGCGTCCCGGTGATAGAGCTCCACCTTGAAAGTATTCAACCCCTCGGAACCACGAAGCTCCTCCATATGGATAAATTGATGCAATTCCGGAGTCGTCAGCTTATCCTTCAGATAGTCGTCCCGTCTCAATTCCTTTGGCTGCACATTCAGGTTGACGTGCATGCTGTCCAGTTTTTTTAACGTCTCCTTCACCCCGTCGATATGTCGCTCGATAACCCCGGACAATCGCCAGTCTTTCTTCTCCGGGTCCCACCGGATCGTCTCCGCACGGACATTGTAGTTGACCTTATTTCCCTTGACTTTCTGCAGAAAGAAATTGCTCGCCGTCTTGTTGAGCGTATCATAGTACCGGAATCCGACAAAGGTCGTCGGGTCCACCCGCAGATAGAAGTTGCTGTTCCGGTAAGGGTCCCCATTATAGGAGCTGTTCCGGTCCACATAAACCGCTTGAAAATCGGTCCGGATTTCATTGGCCCTCGGCACCCAATACTGGCTGGCCAGCCAGAAGATGACAGCCAGGAAGACGGAGCCGACAAAATAAGGACGCAGCATCCGGTTGTAACGTACCCCCCCTGCCAGGATGGCGATAAACTCCGACCGGCCGGCCATCTTGCTGCTGAAGTAAATCACAGCGATAAAGACCATCAGCGGATAGATCATCGACATGATAAAGGGGATGAACCCGATATAGTAGACCTTGACGAGCTGCCAGGCGCTAAGCCCCGACCGGACAAAGTCATCCGCCTTCTCGCTGGTATCGATTACCACCGCGATAACCGTGATGACCAGCATCGTGAAGATGAAGGTCCCCAGGAACTTCTTCAGGATATAATTGTCGAGGAGCTTAAGTTTAAACATGTTATCGCTTAGCGGGCGTAAAATTAACGGTTCCCGGCCATAATAAATTGTTATAAACGGGTCTTCAGCAGTTCCACCTGCTCATTCTTCCAGCCCACGAAATCCCCCTGCAGGATGTGTTTGCGGGCTTCCTTTACCAGGTGAAGATAAAAAGCCAGGTTATGCACGCTGGCAATGGTCAGCCCCAATATTTCCTTCGACTTGATGAGATGCCGTAGATAGGCCTTGCTGTAGAAATTGCTGATCCCGCTCTCGATGCCCTCGTCGATAGGAGAAAAGTCCTTTTCCCACTTCTTGTTGTCGATATTGATTACGCCCTTCGACGTAAAGAGCATTGCATTCCGCCCATTACGCGTCGGCATGACACAGTCGAACATGTCCACCCCCAGCGCAATACACTCCAGGATATTCCAGGGCGTCCCTACCCCCATCAGGTAACGGGGCCGGTCTGCCGGCAGGTCTTCACAGCAGGCCTGGCAGATATCGTACATCTGCTGCTCCGGCTCGCCGACGCTAAGCCCCCCGATCGCATTGCCAACCGCACCCTTGCTGGAAATATAGGCACAGGAGGCTTTCCGTAAGTCGTTGAAAACACTCCCCTGTACGATGGGAAACAGGTTCTGCGTATATCCATACTTGTCCGGCGTCTCGTGAAAATGCGTCCAGCAACGGTCCAGCCAGCGATGCGTCAGATGCATCGACTTTTCCGCATAGACATAGTCGCAGGGATAGGGCGGACATTCATCGAAAGCCATGATAATGTCCCCCCCGATGGTCCGCTGGATATCCATTACCTTCTCGGGGCTGAACAGGTGCCGCGAACCGTCGATATGGGACTGAAATACGACGCCCTCTTCCTGGATCTTGCGGGTGCCCGACAAGGAAAACACCTGGTAGCCACCGCTGTCCGTC
>JAFDYG010000385.1 GCA_018267545.1 Bacteroidota bacterium | reverse complement strand
GGAAATGGCCGTGGCCATACGTAGCTGCATATCCTCGTCCCAGGCGGCTCCGAGAGCGCTGGCCTGCGGAAAGACGGTGGCGATGCCGGCCCGGGCGACGCCGTGGAGGCATTCGTTCCACCAGTTGTACTCGGGAATGCCAAGCCGGGGGATGGCCGGGGCGGCGTTCATCATCTGGCCGATCTTTTCTTCGAGGGTCATGCGGCCGACGAGGTCGTTTACGCGCTCCTCGACGGGAAGGTCGGGGTTTTGGAAAGGGAAGCCGGTCGTGTCGGCGGCTGCATTGGAATGGCAGGAGTTATTAAAGGCAATGATGGCCACGAGGGCGGAGAATAGAAGGATTCGTTTCATATGCGGGAGCAATATGAAATAAATGTAAGCCTATTTTTATTCAAATTGTAATCGATTACATCGGCTAAGTATTTTTTTAGTTAGGGGCCACGATCAATCGGCTGATTGAGGTCTGGTTGCCCGAAATCGTCCTTACTATATAAATACCGGCTCTTAGACGCGAGGGCAGATCGAAATCGATCGCGTTGGTGCCTGTTGTCAGGGCCGCCTGTTTTGTCAATATGGGGATGCCGGTAGGGTCGAGCAACGTGACAGTGGCTGATCCCGCCCGCGGAGTATAGACGGCAAGCGTAGTATGGTCGTGTGCCGGGTTGGGTGTCAAGCGCGTAGTCAGCACGCTGCCGCCGGGCTCGGTTTGAAGGCTGACGATGCTGCTATAATTCGTGGTTCCGTCGACGGAAACCAGCTGAATGCGGTAATATACGGTGGAGCCGGGGGAGGCCAGCAGGGCGTCGGTGTATCGATAGTCCGAACCATTCGGGTTGGCTGCTACCTCGCCGATGGGGAGGAAATTCACTCCGTCGGTGCTGCGCTCGATGGTGAAGGAGCGCAATTCGGGGGTAGGCGCTATTTTCCAGTCGAGGGTATTGCCGTTTGCGGTGGAGCGGCCGCTAAAGGATTGTAAGCCCAGCGGGAGGACCATGCCGCATTGCTGCATGGTAATATCGTCGAGCGCCCAGTCGTTACCCCCGCCGCCCGGGGCGTTGTTTTTGATCTCGAAGGTGGCGGAAGTAGAAGAGCCGTTCTGGAAGGTGAAGGACTTCTGGACCCACTGGCCGGTATAGGCGACATTGCCGGAGCTGTAATAGCTCTTGCTGTTCAGGCTGATCGACACGTTGGGTGAGACGCCGGCCCCCGTAGTAGCGGTGCCGTCGACGGGATTGTTCCCGCAGGTGGGGCAGATGTTTCGCATCCACAGGGAAATCGTATAGGTGTTATTGGCTACGAGACCGGTTATATTAGTGGTAAAGATGGTATTCGGAGCAAAAGTGGCGTTGACGACGAGCAGGTAGCCACCGCTGGCGCCACCGGTCGGAGGCGCATTGCCTGCGCCGGTAGTCGTGCCGCTGTGGTCGCCCATGATGTCCCAGACGCCAAAGACTTTTGTAGATGAGCCGGGGCTGGTGCTATTGGCAACGCTATACTGTCCGTCGACGGGTGAGTTGGCGGCGAGGTTGGTAAAGGTAAAGCCGGTCACGCCGGAAGCTGCCGACCCCCGGTTCAGGGCGGTACCCGAGCCGAAGGTCCCATTGGTTTCGGTTGTGACCAGGTTGGAGCCGATCGTGCTGCCGCACGCGTAATAAGGTGAAACGGCGAGACTGCTGGCCGGGACGTTGACGTTCTGGTTGCTGGTAGTCCTATAATGAAAGACGCCCGCTGTGGTGATGGTGGAACCATAGGAAGCCGTTACGGTTACCTGGTAGGCTACCATGAAGATGGACGCGCCGCTTTGAAACACGGGTTTGGTCGTACCCCCGGTCACGGAACCGCCGGCGTTTTTTGTAGCCCCGTCACCCATATAGATAATAATGGCGGAACCGACGATCTGTCCCCGGTCATCATTAGATGCATCGGTATAGTTGCCGGTATTCGTAATGGTCCCGAGGACCTGGTTCTCGTTTGTAACGACTTTTAATGACCCGGAAACGAAGCTGGTGCCGGTTGGGACATTATCGGTATAGGAAAAGTTGGTGATAGTGGTACCGGAAGAGACGCTGATGACGGCTCGAAGCTCGATAACGTCGCCTACGGCGATGGGACCGCCGTTGGGACGGGTGGTATTAAGGTAAGATCCATTGATTTGGATCTGGGCGGCGCTGCCAAGGCATAATAAAATGCCAATGATCAGCAGGGAAATCCTTGACATAGGATTCGGATTTAGGTAGACGAAAAGTACCCAAACACCAGGGGGAGGAAACGATGATTTCTCACAATGGCAGGCGAGATCGGACCGTCGGGGCCGCAGGTCAACCGTAATGCTATAATTTTGTTATCGTTAAATATGAGTAAATCAAGGAGCTTAGGTGTTAATGCTGCTCCTCCTACATGGAAACAGCGGGTAGACGCCCTAAAAAACCTTCCTCGCTTCTTCAAGCTGGTATGGCAGACGAGTCCGTCTATCATGATCGTTAACTGTCTGTTACGCATCCTTCGGTCGGCGATACCTGTAATTATTCTCTATGTTGGAAAGTTAATCATCGACGAAGTGGTCCTGCTCGCCAGGACGGGCGGAACGGGTGACTTGCGTTTTCTTTGGGAGATGGTGGGGCTGGAATTTGGGCTGGCTCTATTTTCGGATGCATTAGCGAGAGCTATTGTGCTGCTTGATAGTTTATTAGGAGAGAAATTCTCGAATTTTACTTCAATTCAAATCATGCGCCATGCCGCCCAGCTGGACCTGGATCAATTCGAGGATTCCACCTTTTACGACAAGCTGGAACGGGCTCGTCAGCAGACAACGGGGCGGACCGTTTTGCTTTCGCAGGTCATGGGTCAGGTGCAGGACCTGATCAGCATGGGGTTTTTGGCGGCGGGGTTGATGGCGTTCAATCCATGGTTGATCCTATTATTACTGGTGGCTGTAGTGCCGGCGTTTCTGGGGGAGTCCTATTTCAACGACAAGAGTTATGCCCTTACCCGGTCGCAGACGGCAGAACGGAGGGAGCTGGACTATCTCCGTTACCTGGGAGCCAGTGACGAGACGGCCAAAGAGGTGAAGCTCTTCCGGCTCTCGGACTTTTTGGTCGACCGGTTCCGGGGGTTGTCGGAGAAATTCTATCGTGACGGCCGTTCCCTCGCCATCCGCCGTTCGGCCTGGGGGACAGTCTTTGCTTTACTTGGCAGCGCCGGTTATTATTCGGCCTATGTGGTCATCATCTTCCGGGCGATCCACGGCAGCCTGTCGATCGGTGACCTGACTTTTCTGGCCGGTTCGTTCCGGCAGCTGCGGAGTCTGCTGGAGGGAATCCTGTCCCGGTTCACCAGTGTTTCGCAGGGGGCCATCTATCTGCAGGACCTCTTCGAATTCTTCGAAATTCAGCCCCGGATCGTTTCGGTGTCCCGGCCCCGGCCTTTTCCCAATCCGATAAAGGAGGGTTTTCGGTTCGAGAATGTCGGGTTTAAGTATTTGAACTCTGAGCGTTGGGCCAACCGTCACCTCAACTTTACCTTGAAGTCCGGGGAGCGGCTGGCGCTGGTCGGGGAAAACGGGGCCGGGAAGACTACGCTGATCAAGCTGCTTACACGGCTCTATGACCCGACCGAAGGCCGGATCTTGCTGGACGGGGTCGACCTGCGGGAGTATGACCCGGAAGACCTGCGCCGGCAGGTTGGGGTTATCTTCCAGGACTACCTGCGTTACCAGATGACCGTGGCGCAGAATATTGCGATCGGGAACATCGACTATAAGGAAGACAGGCCGCTGATCGAGACGGCGGCGAGAAAGAGTCTTGCCGATGTGCTGGCGGAGCGGCTGCCCGACCGTTATGACCAGGAGCTGGGGCGTCGTTTCCGGCAGGGGGTGGAGCTGTCGGGGGGAGAATGGCAGAAGATCGCTCTGGCGAGGGCCTATATGCGGGAAGCGCAGCTGCTCATCCTGGACGAACCGACGGCGGCGCTGGATGCAAGGGCGGAATACGAGGTCTTTCAGCGATTCTCCGAGCTGACGAAAGGAAAGACGGCGGTACTGATCTCACACCGGTTCTCGACGGTGCGGATGGCCGACCGAATCCTGGTCCTGGACAAGGGGGAGATGCTGGAAATTGGAAGTCATGAAGAATTGCTGGCCCGCGGCGGCAGGTATGCCGAACTGTTTCATTTGCAGGCGCGGGGTTATCGTTGATGTCCTATTTTTGTCGATATGAAGGTTCTCATCATAGAAGATAATCAGGAGCTGGC
>JAFDYG010000384.1 GCA_018267545.1 Bacteroidota bacterium | reverse complement strand
GGCGGTGGCGGGGGGGCGCGCCTGGTGAGTTAGCGGCGACCTTTGATTTTGCTAACAAATTCGGGGGTAAAGCCAAGATAGGATGCAATCATGTATTGGGGTACGCGCTGGATAAATTCGGGGAAGGCGCGATTGAAGTGGTGGTAGCGTTCTTCGCCGGAGAAGGTATAGATATAAAGAAGGTTTTGCTGGGAGGCGGCGAAGGCTCGTTGGACGATGAGCCGGAAGTAGCGGTCGAGCTTGGGGATGCGGTCGCAGAGGTCGGGGATGATGGATTGGTCGAAGAGGGCGATTTCGGAGGGTTCGATGGCCTGGATATAAAAGTGAGAGGGCTGCTGCCAGTCGAGGCTTTGGTAGTCGGTTATCCACCAGTTTTCGATGGCAAACTGGATGATCTGCTCGACGCCGTTCTCCTGGATGAAGTACATGCGGAAGCATCCTTTCAATACGAAGTGATTGGCCGAACAGAGCTGGCCTTCTTTTAAAAGAAATTCTTTTTTCCTGACTTTTTTGTGGCGGAGGCTGGTGGTGAGGAGGTTTTCTTCTTCCTCGCTGAGGGGTACGAATTTTCTGATATGGGCGATGAGGGAATCGTACATAGCAGGGAGCTAGAGGAAGGACAGGGTCGTTTTGATGATGTCGTCGGCTATTTTTTTGTCGATGCCCAGCTTGACCTGGGTAGTGAGTCCCCAAAGGGCGTTGAGCAGGAAGCGGGCCAGGGAGCGGGGCTGGTGTTCTTTGGCTATCTGTCCTTTTTGCTGGCCGCGGCGGATGGCGCGGGCAAGGGCGTCTTCAGTAGCCTGCCTGTTTTCCTGAACGATAGTTTCTACCCTGGCGTCATGGGGGACCAGCTCGTGTACGGTGTTGATCATAAAGCACCCTCTCCTACCCTGCGACGAGAGGCATTCCCGATAGGTTTCCTGGAAGAGCTGGCGAAAGGCCTGGGGGATGTCTTCGGCCTGGTCGATAAAGTCGATGACTGCGCTGGTTTCCCGATCGCGATAGCGCTGCAGTGTTTTTATGAAGAGGGTGTATTTGTCGCCATAGGTGTCGTAAAGGCTGGAACGGCTGAGTCCTGTCTCGTCCAGGATGTCCTGGGGAGGGGTTCCGTTGAAGCCTTTGCGCCAGAACAAATCCTTTGCCTTGTCGAGCATGTCCTCTTCGTTAAATGATTTGGTACGTGGCATAGTGTTAATAATTGCGATAGCAAATTTACGGAATTCGCGGATAGCAGAAGATAAATTCATTTTATTTGGAACTTTTATTCCGTTATGTTTATTTTTACGGAACTTTTGTTCCAAATAAAATATAAACAGTATGAGTAAGACGATTTTTATTACCGGTACGAGTACCGGTTTAGGCAGGCACACGGCTCTTTATTTTTCAAGGCAGGGGTGGAACGTAGTGGCGACGATGCGGTCGCCGGAGAAGGAGGTGGAGCTGGGTAAGCATGATAATATACGGGTTGTGAGGTTGGATGTTACGGACCCGGGTCAGGTGAAGGAGGCGGTGGCTGCGGCTACGGGTGCATTTGGAAGGGTCGACGTGGTGGTGAACAATGCGGGGTCGGGGCGTATGGGCCGTTGGAGTTTGCCTCGGAGAGGGATATCGACTGGCAGTACGCCGTAAATGTCCGGGTTCCGATCAATGTGATCCGGGGCTTTTTACCGCATTTCAGGAGCAGCGGCGGGGGGGCCTTTATCAATATCAGCTCGTTTATGGGGACGACGCCGGC
The DNA here is from genome assembly GCA_018267545.1 of Bacteroidota bacterium. Taxonomy (GTDB): domain Bacteria; phylum Bacteroidota; class Bacteroidia; order Chitinophagales; family Chitinophagaceae; genus Puia. The sequence continues at coordinate 7,289 of JAFDYG010000384.1, read as the reverse complement.
GGTTCCGTTGGGTTCGTTGTATACGATGTCGAAGTTTGCGCTGGAGGGATTGATAGAGGGGTTGTATTATGAATTGAAGCCGCAGAATATCAGGCTGCACCTTGTCGAGATGGGCGGGTCGGAGGATAATAATTTTGCGGGTAACATTCGGTGGAGTGAGAGTGGCGGGGTGGAGGCTTATGAAAGGCTTTCGGGTAAGCTGAAGCATTTGATGGCGACGGCGGGTCCGGAGCATAAGAGTAAGCCGCAGGAGATCGTGGATGTTATTTATAGTTTGGCCGTGGGTGAAAATCAACGGTTTAGAAATCCGGTGGGCAGTGTTACCCATGCGTTATTGGAAATGCGGGCGGCTTTGCCGATTGAGCAGTTTATGGGGAAGATCGAGGCGAATTTTCAATAATGTGTGGGGGGAGGCGTTTTTGGCGAAGCTGGGGGGGCGGGGGGTGACAAAATACTGAACTAGTCACCATTTTACCTGAACGGGTCACCATGCTCCGGCGGGGTTGCCGGGCGAGCTTTGTATCCTAAATTTTTAGTTATGGAAACAAAGACAAAGGTCGCATTGGTCACCGGGGGAAACCGGGGCTTAGGTAAAAACATGGTATTGCGTCTTGCCGGGAAGGGCAACGACGTCATCCTGACGTATAACAGCAATAAGGCCGAGGCGGATAGCGTGGTGGCCGAGGTGCGGGCGATGGGCAGGAAGGCGGAGGCGTATCAGCTGGATACTACGAATACTCAAAGCTTCGATGCCTTTTTAAAGAATGTGTCGGAGCACCTGGAGGCTCATACGGGGAGCGGGAAGTTCGACTTCCTGGTCAATAATGCCGGGACGTCGTCGCACAATGGGGTTGCTGAGGTTACGGTAGAGGAGCTTGACGTTATGTACAAGATCCACCTCAAGGGGGTGTTTATGCTGACGGTGAAGGCCCTACCCTATCTGAACGATAATGGGCGGATCGTTAATATTTCGACCGGGCTGGCGCGGTTTTCCACGCCGGGGTTTGCGGCGTATGCTGCGATGAAGGGCGCTGTCGAGGTGTTTACACGTTACCTGGCAAAGGAATTGGGTTCGCGTGGCATAACGGCCAATGCGGTGGCTCCGGGGTTGACGGAGACGGACTTCACCAGGGTCTTTTTGCCGGGCCATGAAGAAGGGATGAAGCAGGTAGGTTCGATGTTTGCGCTGGGCCGGGTTGGCAAGCCGGAGGATATCGGCGGCGTGGTCGCGTTTTTGTGCACGGAGGATGCGCGCTGGATTACGGCGCAGCGGATCGAGGTGTCTGGCGGGCAATTGTTGTAGGGCTGGCCATGGGCTCGGGTGGGTAGATGATCGGCTTCCCCTCCTTGCGAGCCGGCGCGCAGGGCAAGCTGCTGGCGCCGGCTGGTTGAAGTGCGAGCGGGTTAGTTGATAGAGAGCTGACGGTCTACGGTGGTCTGTGTCGACAGGTGGATGTTCTTGATGATTCTTTCTTTTCCGTTGAAGACAATTACCTTGTAGTCACCGTCTTCCAGCTCGGTGAAGTTGAACTGGTTGAAGTACTGGTCACCGGTCGCGTTTTCGATAAAGAGAACGTCGTCGTTCTTGATGATGCTGATGCTCATGTTGCGGCCAGTGGGGTTGAGAATGGCGATACGGAACTTTGCGATGGCCTTGTCCTGCTGCTGAATGTTCAGCTGGAGGTGTGCAGCTGCGTCGCTGGAAGAGTCAACGATGACGTTGTCGTACTTTGCGATGTGGCGGATGGGCCTGTGATAGCTTTGGGCAGATGCGGAAGCTGTAATAGTAAAGGCAGAGAGAATTGCTAATGCTTGTGCAGCATAAAATTTACGAGTTAACATACTGTAGGTTTAACGTTTCTAATTAGGATAATAGCGCTAGTATCAATTTGACGCCGCAAAGTTAATCACCATATGTTATGCGAAGATTACACAGAGGTTAAATATTGTTAACAAATACATACCCACTATCGGGGAGGCAAAAGCGCCAAAATTTCTATCATATGAAACGGCTTTTGCTTCCCTTATTTTTTAGAGGTTGTTTGCGAGGAAAACGTTTCTGTTTTATTTAAAATGGCACTTGAAAACTGGATTGCCGAGAAGGAAAGGAAATAGATATATTTTTTATATATAAGGCGGATTTTTAGCTCTTTTTTGGTTTTGACTTTTTTTGTTGTTCCCTTGCGGCTAGCTGTTCCTTGCGAACAGTCAGCAGGTCGATTTTCGAGCAGTCTTTGATGAGCTGGGTGACGATTTTTAGGGGCATTTCGGCTGCACTTTTGAAATTGATACATCCTTTTTGGAAGGCGGCGGCAGGAAGAAGGGTTTTGTATTTTTCGTGCAGGGCCGGATTCATGTAAATAGGCATGGCGTGTAAAGACATATAGGCTTTGGTACTGGCGAGGCCATATTTAAACATCCCGGGTGCGTTGTAGAGGATCATGTCTTTGCCCATCATCTGACCGACAGTGGCCTTGACGGTGGAGTCTTCGCGAAGGATGATTTCGTGGATGCTGGTGAGCAGCTGCTGCCTTTCGGGTGGCAGGGTGGCTATAAATTCGGGGATTTGCATAGCTGGCTTATTTGTCAGTGTCGATGAGCTCGATGATGCTGTGGGCTTCTTTTATGGCCTTGTCGTAGTTATCGATGTTGACGCCAAAATTATGATGTCCGAGATAGAGCAGGGACTGGACCTGGGAGGTTTTGGCGAAGTCGCCTGCGGACATCTTTTCATTTTTGTCCACTTCCAGGTCGAGGATTTTTGTTTGGATGGTGTTGACGTAGTTTTCGCCATAGACGAGGTCGGGGATCGTTTGATTGTAGAAGATGAGGATGGTTTGTTTCAGGCTATCGTTTTCGATGGTTTCCATCTTTCCGCTGGACTTGAAGCCTTCGTAGCGTCCGATGTTGGGGCGCGTGACCCGGAGGTCGAAAACGAGGCGATGGCTGATGGAGGTATCGGCAACGGGGGATTTTACCTGCTGCATGAGGTATTGGAAGTTCGAGTCTATCAGGCTGATGGAGCTTTTATTCTGCTGGAGCATGGCGATGTCTTTGGTGAGGTCGCTTTTGAGGCCTGCAAGGAATTCGCGGGCTTCTTTTTGTTCGTGGCGGTGTTCGGACCAGCTGTGGAGCCAGATCGAGAGGGTGACGGCGAAGACGATGATGAAGATCTCGATAAGGACTTCCTTAATTTTTTCTCCGAGCGTGTGGTTGGGGTTTTTCACTGCTTTATAGAGTTTTCTCGTGTGTTTGCTTACTTCGTCCTGCATGGAGGGAGTGCTTGGTATTTAGGAAGAAAAGTTACGGTTTATGGCGCAGTTGACATATAAGTTTATACGCATATTTTTTGGTCTGTACCGGGTTCTATTTGATCAGTTTCAGGGCAATGGCTGCGCCGGCCGGGTGTGGGATGTACATTGTCAGGGCCCCAAGGCTGATGCTGTCCATTCTCCTGCTATTGCCGAATTCGCAATGATCAAAAATGATATTAGGAATAGGTTTGATTGGTTCTTTAAAGCCAATCCATGTGAATTTGGCGTGTAGATGGCGTACACGATGAGTATGACGCGCGCGAACGGTAGAATCCTGAGAAAAAGCTGGGTTGCTCAGGATGGTCAGCGAGATCAGAATGGCTATGGAGTTACGCATATCAGGAGATGGGGGTGTTTGAAGAGGTGGAGAGGTGGGGGTTGCGCCAGAGGACGAGGCGCCAGGCGAGCTCGGCCGAGAGGAGCATGGCCAGGGCGAGGGTGACGGGCATGGCGAGCTGTTCGGCAGACCAGAGGGCGCCGGAGAGGGCGATGGCGTAGACGCTGATGGGGAAGATGACCATGAGCATCAGGCCGGTGTTGTTGAGGGGTATGCGGAAGGGGCGCGGGAGGAGGGGTTCGCGGCGGCGGAAGGCCAGGAGGGTGAGGAATTCGAGGGTGAGGCCGGCGCCGTAGAGGATGATGTCCATGATGACGAGGTCGGCGAAGGTGAACAGGATGAGGATGCTGACGATGAGTGAGGAGCCGATGATCGAGATATAGGGGGTGCCGAAGCGGGGGTGTGGGAGGCAGAACCAGGAGGGCAGCAGCTGGTCGTCGGCCATGACTTTGGGGATGCGGGAGACGGACAGGAGGACGGCCGAGTAGAGGCCGAGGGTGCTGGCCATGCCTCCGGCGGCGATGAGCGCGCCGAGCCAGCGGCCGCCGATGATGAGGCCGATTTTGGGGAAGTCTCCTTCCTCGAAGTTTTTGGTGTCGATGCCGGATTGGTGGACGGCCCAGGTCGCCAGGACGTAGATCGAGATGACGGTGATGAAGGCGATGATGACGGAGACGAAATAAGATTTGACCGGGCGGTTGACTTCTCCCGCGTAGGTGGTGGCGTTGTCCCAGCCGATAAAATTCCACATGACGGTGTAGAGCGCCAGGCTAAGGGTCGAGAAGTGGGGGTCGTGGAGGCTGGGGGTGGGTATCGAGACGGGGGTGTGGTGAGCAAAGAGCAGGCCGATGGTCAGCAGGAAAGGGGTCATGACCATTGCGCTTAGGGCGACGGATACCCTGCCGACGGGCAGGATGCCGAGTATGTTGAGGAAGGCGGAGGACCAGATGATGGCGAGACAGACGGGAATTTTATAGTGGTCGATCGCGGGAAAAAAGAAGGCGGCGTAGGTGACGAAGAGGACGGGGTAGATGGCCAGGTCGCAGAAGGTGTAGAGCCAGGTCCACCATCCCTCGTAGAAGGCCCAGCGGATGCCGAGGGCGCGTTTAACCCACTGATAGTAGCCGCCCTCGACGGGCATGAGGCTGTTGAGCTCGAGGACGGTGAGGATGGTGGGGACGTCCCAGAGCAGGGGGGTAACGAGCAGGAGCAGGAGGGCGCCGTGGGTACCGACGTAGGAAAACAGGGGTTCGAGGCCGTAGGGACCGCCGGAGACGGTAAGGAAAATGACGGCAGCGAGGTGGAGCGGGCGTAGCTTCGCCGCTCCTTTGATCGATGATTTACCCATGGGCATAAAAATAGCATATATCGAGATATGCCTACTCTCAAAAAATACCCCTTCTACATTCGGAGCACCGTTATATTGTTTGGTCTTGTGCTCGTTTCCTATGCGCTGGCAAACCTGCGGGGGATATTGATCCCGTTTTCCTTTGCCCTTTTCCTGGCCGTTTTGCTGAATCCGCTGGTCGACAGGCTCGAGCAGTGGAAGGTGCCGAAGGTGGCGGCGATTTGTCTTGCGTTGGTCGTCGCGATCGTGGTGATCGGCGGGGTTTGGTATTTCCTGGCGACGCAGATGATGCATTTCACCGATCAGCTGCCGAAGCTGCAGCAGAAGACGACCGAGCTGGTTTCGAAGCTGCAGCAGGATTTGTCTTCGAAGATACCTTTGGAAAAGCAGAACAAATATATCGGCGAGGCGGAGGCGAGCATCAAGCCGTTGGTCGGGCAGCTATTGGGGTCGGTATTCGGGACGCTGTCGACGGTGTTTCTGCTGCCGGTCTATACCTTCCTGATGATTTATTATAAGACACTGATACTGAATTTCCTTTATGAAATTTTTGCCGAGGAGAATGCGCAGGAGGTGAGCACGGTGCTGAAGCAGGTAAAGGGGGCCATCCAGAGCTATATGTACGGGTTGCTGATCGAGGGGCTGATCGTGGCGGCGTTGAATACGGCGGCGCTGATGATACTGGGGGTGCCGTATGCCATCCTGCTGGGGGTGCTGGGGGCGATCTTGAATGTACTGCCGTTTGTAGGGGGAATCATTGCAATCCTGCTGCCGGTGATGGTGGCGACAATTACGAAGGATGGGTTCAATACGCAGCTGGGAATCGTTATCAGCTACATTATCATTCAGTTTGTAGACAATCATTTTTTGATTCCTTATATCGTTTCGTCGAAGGTGAAGATCAATGCGCTGCTATCGATCGTAGCGGTGTTGCTTGGGGGTGCGGTGTGGGGACTTGCGGGGATGTTTTTGTCGATACCGCTCATGGGGGTGCTGAAGATCATTTTCGACCGGATACCGGAGATGAAGCCCTGGGGCAGGCTGCTCGGGGATGAGGTGCCGGTGTTGAAGCCGCATTTGCGGGGAAGAGGCGGCGCCCGGAAGGGTGGTTCGCGGGCGCCGCGGAATCAGGCTATGTAGTTGGGGGGGTAAGCTATGTGGTGGGGGTTCACGCTATGTAGTGGGGGATGAATTTGCTGAGGTTATCGGTGACGAGGCTGGAGGACTCGCGGATGCCCATGCCGGCGGGTTCCTGGCCGATGACCCAGGAGCCGATGACGGGGTGGTTGCCTTCGAAGTCGGGGAGGTTGAAGAGCTCCTGGTAGATATAGCCTTCGCGGCCGTAGTCGCCGGAGGTTTCGAGGAGGGTGGCTCCGTTTTGGACCAGCTGGATATTGGCCCCTTCGCGGGATAGGAGAGGCTTTTTGACGTAGCTGGTGAGGCGGCCGCTTTCGAAGTAAGCGGGTAACAGATACGGACAATCCGGGTACAGCTCCCATAGGATCGGGAGGATGGCCTTGTTGGAGAGGATCATTTTCCAGGCGGGTTCGATCCAGAAGGCTTTGTTGTTATCCAATAAAATGTTGGCGCCGAAGTCTTCGGTGACCAGCCATTCCCAGGGATATAATTTGAAAATGTTTTTAATGGGGTTGTTCTCCATGTCGACGAAGGTTAGCGAGGAAGAATCCCAGCCGATATCGTCGATAAAGATCAGGCGGGTGTCGAGTCCGCCCTGAATGGCGCAGTCGCGCATGTATTCGGTGTTGGTGAGGTCTTCGAGGGATTGCTTGACGCAGGAGAAGTGAAGGGGACCGGGGTTCAGGTAATTCTTTAAATACGTCCAGTAGGCGATGAGCTTTTCGTGGATGCTGTTGAACTGGTCTTTTCCTTTGTCGAAGTCTTGCAGCCAGAACCATTGTACGATACCGGCTTCGTACAAGCTGGTGGGCGTGTCGGCGTTGAACTCCAGGAGCTTTAGCTGACCGTCGCGATAGGCGAAGTCGAATCGGCCGTAGATGGCGGGATGGTCTTCCGTCCAGGACTTTTCGAGATAGGGGATAAAGTTTTGCGGGATGGAGAAGCGGTGGTAGAGGTTGTTGTCCATGACGTGCTGGACGGCGCCCAGGCAGAGGTCCCAGAGTTCGGCGGAAGCCTTTTCGATATAGAGGATCTGGTCCATGGTGAATTCATAGCAGGCGCTTTCGTCCCAGTAGGGTACGTTGGTGGTGTGGAAGCCGAAGCCGAGCTTCTCGACGGCTTTTTGCCATTGGTTGCGTGGTTGTATGTTAAG
>JAFDYG010000383.1 GCA_018267545.1 Bacteroidota bacterium | reverse complement strand
TGCGTCGGTAGCGTCTTTCGGTAAAGCGATGTATATATGTGCGATCCGGATATCCTTCTGTCCGCGGTTAAAAGCTTCCTTTACCAGCCGGTCCAGGCTGGTCTCGTCCCGGAGATAGTTTTCTGCGACCTGGCTCCTGAAATTCTGCAGCTCGTTGCGCTGTGAAGGCAGCGTGTCCAGCCGGTCGTCGTAGGCGGCCCGTACTTTCAGCTTGTAACGGATATAGAGTTCGAGATAGTCGTGATAGGCCTTGTCCGTAGGTTTGTTGCCGTTATTATTCTTGTTGTAGGCTTTTAGAAATTCCTCCTTGCTGGTGCCCGTACCATCGAGGGTAAACACGGACTGTGCAGAGGCGGCAGAGGATAGGCAGAGGCAGAGTACAGGAATAGAGAATAGCTTTCTAACCTTGGAACTCATATCAATTGGATTTTGTATGCTTCGTTTTCAAGTTTATGACTTCATCAAGCTGCTGGTAAGAAAGTTTTTTCGCGATGATACGTTTGTCTTTATCCAGTAAATAGAGAATGGGGGTTTGATACACGTCGTATAGCTGCCGGAAACCTGGCTGCTGAGCTTTCTCCACAGCTTCCTGATGCTCCTTGGTTTCATAAACGTGTATCCAATCGATTAAATTGTGATCCTTAATGAATTGCAACCATAGATCCTTGCCCCCGTCGACCATGACGCCATAGACTTTTACCCCCTCCTGTTTCCATTTGGCCTGGAAGATCGAGTCCACTTTTGGGACGATTTCCTTACAATGGCTGCAGGTAGGATCCCAGAAGCAAAGTACGACGAAGGGCGCCTGGACCTCATACAGGGGCTTGGGCCGGCCCGCCGTATCGACCATCTCGAGATTGGCCGCAGGGCGTCCGATCAGGTTGGCCATCAGGCTATAAGCCCGGTTGTTCAGGAACTGCCTGTACTTATCCGTAAAGAATTCCGCTTGCCCCGTATTGATATATTTCTCGAAAAGATGGACGAATACAGCATCCTGCCCCATGTATTCGGGATTGACGTATCGTTGTACGAAATATACCATCAGGTACTGAAACAGCGGCTTGCTGACCCTGGCCTGCAAGAGCATCATATCGGCCTCCCGATCGATAGAGTCGGCATCCGGCGCCACGAGGTCGCGGAAATATTTGTCCAGGCGGGGTTCGAAAACGGGGGTCCGGGTCAGCCGTTCGTCCGTAAAAGAAATCCCGTCCCAGTAATGCCCCTTGAAGTAGCGATAGGCATAGCCGCTGTCGTATTTTCCGCCCGGCTGCCTGGCCGCCGGAGGGACTACCGGCTCCTTCATCGTGTGAAAGAGAACGGTCAGGAGGGAATGAGGGTACCTGGTGGTAAGAGAATCTCTGTAGTGCTGGATTTGAGCATTCAGCTGCTTCATCTGGTCTTGTAAACGGAGGGAATCGGCCTTGGTATGGACCGTGCTCAGGGACTTCTGGGCGTCGGTAATTCCCTTCCCCTTGACGGCCGTATAACGGGTATATCCCTGAAAAACAAGGTTATCCGGTGAGCCGGTAAAGACTACGCTGCCCGGAAGATTGGTCGTATCTGCGCTGATGGAGAAATGCTGCCCGCTGTCGACCAGCAGCTCGAATAGAATGGCCCGGTTGGGGGAAACGACGAAATAAACGCCGCCCGGGAGCCGGTCCTTCCCGCTGAAAACACCTTCGCCCCCCGCGCTCAGCTCCGTCGAGTCGGCCAGGGCCTTTATCTTCCCATAGTAATAACCCAGGTATACTTTGCCGCTTGTATAGGGCTTCAGCTGGACTCGGATCGCATGTCCGCTTTGAGATTGGGCTTTCAAAAGACACAGACAGGCTGCCAGGGACAAAAGGATTTTATTCATACACGGGTAAATTTAGCCATAGATTTGCACCTGTGAGAAAAAAAAACAAGAACATCGTTTTATCGAAAGTCCTGATCGAGGACTATGCGGCGGAGGGAAAATCCCTGGCCCGGGTGGACGGGAAGGTGATTTTTATCGAGAACGCCATCCCCGGGGACGTCGTCGACATCAAGCTTTCCAAGAATAAAAAGGACTGGGCCGAAGGGTTTATCACGGCCTTTCATAGCTATTCCCCCGACCGGGTAGAACCCTTCTGCTCCCATTTTGGCGTCTGCGGAGGATGCCGCTGGCAGATGCTTCCCTACCCCCAGCAGCTGAAATACAAACAAAAACAGGTAGAAGACGTCCTGGAAAGAATCGGAAAGGTGCAACTGCCCCCGATCGCCCCGATCCTCGGCGCCGAAGACTCGAAGTACTACCGCAACAAGATGGAATACACCTTCTCCAGCAGACGGTTTTTGCTGCCCGGAGAGCTCCACAATCCCGACATCACCTCCCAGCAGAACGTGGCGGGCTTTCACGCAAAAGGCCTCTTCGACAAGGTGGTCGACATCGACACCTGCTACTTGCAGGAGGAGCCGACCAATGGCCTGCGAAAGGCGGTCCGGGACTTCGGTCTGACCCACGACCTGCCCTTCTACGACATCAAAGCGCACCAGGGCTGGCTTCGTAACCTGCAGCTCCGCATCTGTACAACGGGAGAGGTCATGGCCAATCTCGTCATCGGCTACGAGGACGGAGAGCTGACTCGTCAATTGGCCGATCAGCTGCTGCAACAATTTCCGGATTTGACCACACTCTTATATACGGTGAATGCCAAGTGGAACGACAGCATCTCCGACCTTTCACCCCAGGTATTGCACGGAAAGGGCTATGTCATCGAAAAGCTGGAAGACTTCCAGTTCAAGATCGGTCCCAAGTCCTTCTTCCAGACCAATACCCGGCAGGGCGAAAGGCTTTACCAGGTGACGCGTGAATTTGCTGAATTGACGGGAAAGGAGACGGTCTATGACCTCTATTGCGGAACGGGGAGCATCGGCATCTTTGTCAGCCGCCAGGCGGCCCGCATCGTCGGAGTGGAAGTAATCGCCGAAGCCATCGACGACGCCCGCGAAAACGCGACCCTGAACGGCATCGGACACGCGTCCTTCTTTGCCGGGGACGTCGTCGACATCTGCCAGGACAGCTTCTTTGCCGCCAACGGCCGGCCCGACGTCATCATCACCGACCCGCCCCGCGCCGGGATGCACGAAGGACTGGTGAACAAGATCCTGGAGATCGCCGCACCGACCGTAGTGTATGTCAGCTGTAATCCCGCTACCCAGGCACGCGACTTGCGGCTGCTGGATGCAAAGTACGCCGTTACCAGGGTGCAGCCGGTCGATATGTTCCCGCATACGCATCATATTGAAAATATTGTGCAGCTGAAATTGAGAGGCTGATCTTGGTTTAAATCGTAAATTGTGCGCTAATCGAAATAAGCATGAATAGGTTCTATATTCCGCCCGTTATAAAGGTTTTACTCGCTATAAATGTGGTATTTTTTCTTGCACAGGTATCGTTGCAGGAATCATTTCCTGGTTTGACGGATTGGGGTGCGTTACACCATTGGTCCTCCCCCCGGTTTAAGCCCCACCAGGTAATTACGCACATGTTTCTGCACGGCGGGTTCATGCATATCTTGTTCAATATGCTCGCCCTCTGGATGTTCGGCAGCACTCTCGAATCCTACTGGGGTGCAAAACGCTTTCTTAACTTTTACCTGATCTGCGGAATCGGCGCCGCGGTCGTGCAGATGTTGATGGTGCCCTGGGAGATCAAGCGGGAGCTGATCTCGCTAAATCCCGGCGTTCCGGTCGAAGTAATGGGGGATGCCATCCAGGAAGGGATCAATAACTATTCGATGATTGGGGCCTCCGGAGCCATCATGGGCATAGCCGCGGCCTTCGCCTATCTTTTTCCCAATACCGAGTTTTATATGATGTTCTTTCCGATGCCGATCAAGGCCAAATATCTTATCCCGATCTATGTTCTCATCGACCTTTTCGGCGGCTTCAGCCGCCGCGCGGGAGACAACGTAGGGCACTTCGCCCACCTCGGCGGAGCCTTAGTCGGTATTATTATTGTAATAATCATGAACCGGAACAACCGGCGAAATTTTTATTAAACTCTTATACGGCTGAGCTGTTAAGACAAGTAACTTCACAAACAATACTATGCGGGTAATGGAAGATAACTATCGCAAAAAGATGCTGCTCGGGCAGGATGGCAATGCGCTGGTACAGCTGGTGGTGATCAATGCCGTATTATTTGCGATCCTGCAGTTTGTGCGTGTTATCTACGAACTGAACTCCCTCAACCTGGTCGCCTTCCAGAACAACGTGGTCAGCTGGTTCGTCCTGCCGGCGAACCTGGACAGGCTGACCTCACGCCCCTGGACGGCGCTGACCTATATGTTTTCCGATACGGAAGTCTTCCGCTTTATCGGGAATATGTTCTGGCTCTGGTGCTTTGGCTATATCCTGCAGGACCTCACCGGGAATCGCAAGCTGGTTCCGATCTATCTCTACGGAGGGGTCGCGGGAGCCGCTTTCTTTGTCCTGGCCTGTAATCTCATTCCCGCCTTACACAACCAGGCGTCCATCGCCCATCTGGCCGGGTCGAATGCCGCCATCATGGCCATCGCCATTGCCGTGACGACCGTAGCGCCCGACTACCGCATCTTCCCCATGATCAATGGTGGAATCCCCCTCTGGATCCTGACGCTGGCCTTCCTGGTCATCAACTTCTCCGTTATCGGAAGGGGGGACAGCGCAGCCTATATCGCCAACCTGGCAGGTGCCGGCGCCGGCTTCTTCTTCATCTACCAGCTCCGCAGGGGACACGACGGCAGCCTCTGGCTCAATAAAATCTTCGACTGGTGCAACGACCTCTTCAACCCCGACAAGAAGAGGAAAGGACGCAATCCCAAGGACGAATTTTACTACAAGGTATCCGGCACTCAGCCGTACAAGAAGATACCCAACGTGACACAGCAACGCATCGACGAAATCCTGGACAAGATCAACCAGCAGGGTTACCGCTTTCTTACCGACGAGGAAAAAGAGATCCTGAAAAGGGCCGCAGACGAGGAAGATTTGTAACTTACGGTCAGTCATGCCGAATTTGCGAACCTTCACCCGGCGCTTGTTCATCATCCTGAACATCCTCGCGTCGCTATTTTTTCTGCTCGCCTGCGCCAACCCGTTCTTGCATCCGGGGAAGTGGGGGCTGATTTCGCTGTCGGGTCTTGCCTTTCCCTTCCTCCTCGCTGCCGTGACCGGCTTCTTTATCATCGGTTTATTTCTACCTTCTTATCGCCGCTGGTCGATCCTCTCTTTGCTGACCCTGGTCGTCGGCTGGTCGAGCATACGCAGCTTCCTGGCTATGCACCCCGGGAAGAAGTGGACCGCGCAGAAGTCGCCCCGCTGTCTGCGCGTCATGACCTGGAACGTCCGCAGCTTCGACGAATTTGTCACCAAGAAAAGGGGCGCCCTCGGCCATCGCCCCAGGATGATGAGCTATATCGACAGCCAAAAGGCCGACGTGCTTTGCCTCCAGGAATTTTTCGAATCCCGTTCCCCCAAAGAACTCTACTCCAACATCAACTATATCCGGCAGCGGCTGAACTATCCGTACTATTTCTTCTCCCGGGACTATATCCGCTACGACGGATCCTACGAGGCCGGGGTCGTCCTGTTTTCCCGATACCCGATCGTCGACTCTTCCGTACTGCGTTATTCCCGTCCCGACGGTCTACGAGCGACAGAAAGCCTGATCGCCGCCGACATCCGCGTTGGAAACGATACCATCCGGGTCTTTACGACCCACCTCCAGTCGGTCCTGTTTCGAAGCAAGGACTTCCACGATATCGAAATCATCAAAAACGTCGACGACAGCATCCTGTCCGCCACCAAGTCGATCGCCAAAAAACTCCGCTACGCCTTCAAGCACCGGGGCGACCAGGCCGTCCAGGTACGCGAGCAGCTTGAAAAATGCCCCTACCCCGGGATTATCTGCGGCGATTTCAACGACGTCCCCAACTCCTATACCTACCATACCATCCGCGGCGACTGGCAAGACGCCTTCCTGAAAAAGGGCTTTGGCATCGGCCGAACCTATGTCCACCTTTCCCCAACCCTCCGGATCGACTATATCCTCGCCAGCTCCGACTTTAACGTCCTGCAGTGTAGCCGCTTTGTCACGTCTTTTTCCGACCATCACCCCGTCGTCGCCGACCTGGAATTGCAGCCGGATTAGTTGCAATATGTTGTATCTTCGGGCGTTCGAATAATTTCAGTATGAGCTCACTAAAGGTTTTTAATTCATATACAAGACAGAAAGAAGAGTTTACGCCCTTGACGCCCGGTCACGTGGGAATGTATGTGTGCGGTCCTACCGTCAGCGGCGAGAGCCACCTGGGGCACGCCCGTCCCTTTATCACCTTTGATTTTATCTATCGATACCTGCTGCACCTGGGATACAAGGTCCGCTATGTACGTAATATCACCGACGCCGGTCACTTCGAGGAAGAGGGCCGCGAAGCGGAAGACAAGATCTCGAAGAAAGCAGTCCTCGAAAAGCTCGAGCCGATGGAGCTGGTGCAGAAGTATACCAACCTCTTTCATTGGGCCATGCACCAGTTCAATAACCTGGAGCCCAGCATCGAGCCTACGGCCACCGGTCATATCGTCGAACAGATCGTTATGATCGAAAAGATCATCAAGGAAGGCTATGCCTATGAGAACAACGGCTCCGTATACTTCGACGTAAAGAAATATGCCGCCAGTTATCCCTATGGCAAGCTGAGCGGCCGCATCCTGGACGATCTCCTCGAGACCACCCGCGACCTCGACGGCCAGGAAGAAAAACACAACCGCCAGGACTTCGCCCTATGGAAAGCCGCTCCGCCCGAGCACATCATGCGCTGGCAGAGCCCCTGGGGAGAAGGCTTCCCTGGCTGGCATATCGAATGCTCCGCCATGAGCACCAAATACCTCGGCGAGCAGTTCGATATACACGGCGGCGGCATGGACCTTCAGTTCCCGCACCACGAAAGCGAGATCGCACAGAGCACCATCTGCAATAAACACGTTCCGGCGCGCTATTGGCTGCACAATAACATGATCACCATCAATGGGAAGAAGATGGGCAAGAGCTACAACAACCAGATCCGTCTCACCGAGATGTTCTCTGGCCAGCACCCCATCCTTCAGCAGGCCTACTCGCCCATGACCATCCGGTTCTTCATCCTGCAAACCCACTACCGCAGCACCCTGGACTTTAGCAATGAAGCCCTGCAAGCCGCGGAAAAAGGACTCAAACGTCTTTGGGAAGCGTATGACCTTCTGAAAAAAATGGAGCAGGAAGCCGTCTCGGGTAATGGCAATGGCCTCTCTTCTACCGCTGCCGACCCAGCCCTGGACGATCAGGTGCGCAAGCTCCTCGCCGGTCTCGACGAATACATGAGCGACGACTTCAACACCGCCAAGGTGCTCGCCAATATCTTCGAGCTGGTGCCCATCATCAATTCATTAAAAGGCGGACAAATCAGCAAAGAAGCGCTCAGTCCTGCAACCCTCCAATTGATGAAGACCTACTTCACCAACTACCTGGAGAATATCCTGGGCCTGAAAGGCGAATCCTCCGGTGACGACCAAAAGCTCACCGGCGTAGTCGACCTGCTTATCGACATCCGCCGCGATGCCCGCGGTAGAAAAGACTATGCAACTTCCGACAAAATTCGCAACCAGCTCCTCGAGCTGGGTATCGTCCTCAAAGACGAGAAGGATGGGGGAGTGAGCTATACCTTTGCCTAAGCCGTCAACTATTATGGAATACTTTGCGCATCTTTCGAAAGACAAGAAGTTAAAAAAACTAATCGAAACCCACGAACCTATAATTGTCGAAAAGCGCAAAGACGTCCTCTTTTACCTATGTGCTTCCATCATGAGCCAACAGCTCTCCGCCAAGGTCGCCGAATCGATCAAGAACCGCTTTCTCGCCCTCTATGACAATCGAATACCCACCCCCGAAGAGGTCCTTGAAACCCCCTTCGAGACCCTCCGCTCCATCGGCCTTTCCAACGCCAAAGCCAACTACGTTCAAAACGTCTCCCGCTTCGCCCTCGAACAGGGCATGGACTACCAGACCCTCCACGACATGGAGGACGAAGAGATCATAAAATACCTGACACAGATAAAAGGTGTGGGCAGATGGACCGTCGAGATGCTCATGATGTTTGCCCTCGGCCGTGAAGACGTCTTCGCCATCGACGACTGGGGCGTCCAAAATGCGATGATCCATTTGTATAACCTGGATCGCGAAGACAAGAAAGCGTACCGCGAAGCCTTGCTGAAGATATCTAAGAAGTGGAGCCCTTATCGCACTTACGCCTGCATGCACCTATGGCGATGGAAAAAAAATAGCCCGGCTACGGAGAGCCAGGCTATCAGCAAGAAAAAACGTTAGCGTACTTCTTTTACTTCGACGTTTTCGATTACTTTATTCTGCGCGCGTACCTCATAGCGCTGAACGCTATTGTCGCTGAAGTTGCGGAAAACAAACGTGAGCTTTGTAAACTGTTCTTCCGGGTCGGCCAGACGGAACTTCTTATCGAAATTCTTGTCGCTATACAGGCTCTGGAACAGCTGATTGCCGTCCTCGTCCAGGACGATCAGGCTGAAACGGCTTCCGCTTGCATTGTTATAAACGACATGGAACAGATATTGGCCGTCTTGTCCGGTGATATATTTTACGTCGGCAGTATTGGCGCTGGTGCTTCCGGCAGGGCCATTGTTTTTGTCGCCATTGGCGAAAGTTACCAGGCTGAGGCCTGCAAATAAGAGTGTCAGGGAAATGTTGCGAATGTTGAGTTTCATAAAATTAGTTTTTGCGTGTTATTGAATTAGATGATTAGAGTTTTTTGACGGCGACTTCCTGGATATAGTGGCTGTTGACATTGATCTCGAACGTCTTGACCACGTCCGCGTCATGTCCGTTCTTTATGATGAAGACGATGCGGTCCTTCTCCGCGCGGGGGAGCCGGAATTGTTTGTAGAAGGCTTTATCGCTGAAAAAGCTCTGGTATAATTGAGTGCCGTCCTGGTCCTTTACAGTAACCTGGAACTTACCGCCCTCGGGATTGGAGTAGGAGACATTGAATACGACCATATCATCCTGCAGACCAAGGTATTTAACCGTAGCAGGTTCATTTTGACCGGCCCCGTTGGCGGTCGATTGGGCATGCGCTGCAGTGACGACCAGGGTAAGAACAACTCCGAGAATCAGCTTGCCGAAAACAGCGTTAAGTAATGACTTCATATAAATGGGTTTTAGTTTGAACAATTAGGATATGGGGCAACCCGTTTCGGCGAGAAATCATTAGAATGGCAACAAATCGAAGAAGGCAGCAAACTGTAGGAGATGGCAAAAACAGTCGGAGAGACGGCAAGAATCAGAAGAAGGTGAGGTTGGAAACAATCGCCTGGCAAGAATCGAACGGCAGGCTATCTTTTATTTTGGGCGAAACCCAATTGAGGAGAAAAGACGTATTTGTAGAGCAAATATATGTCCAAAATTGAAAAATAGCAATACTTCTATATGAATTTAACGTTAAGAAGTTTGTATTTTATTTATCGCAATGCGTAAGATGCTGAATTATGGCTTCGCAGGTGTTGGATCTTCGTTCAAAATTTTCCAGAGCAAATCTTTCAGCTCCACCAATCCCTGGTTGGTCATCGAAGAAATAAACAGATGCGGTACCGTCGGCGGCAGCTCTTTCGAAATTGCCTCCTTCAGCTCGTCGTCCAGCATATCGCTCTTGCTGATAGCAATGATAAATCGTTTGTGCAGCAGCTCCGGGTTATAGGCTTCCAGCTCACTGACCAGGATACGGAATTCCTCGGCGTGATTATTACTATCGGAAGGAATCAGAAAC
>JAFDYG010000382.1 GCA_018267545.1 Bacteroidota bacterium | reverse complement strand
GAGCTGTCGGAGCAGAATGTAAGCTACTTCCGTGATGAGCTGCGCTAGGAGAAGATGCTGCGGCTCGAGGGTAAATTTCCGGACGAACGTCGTCAGGTTCTTTATCAGCTGATGGAAGACCTTCAGCTATCGGAGCTGCCGGTTCACATCGAGTGTTTCGATAACTCCAACTTCCAGGGCAGCTATCCTGTATCGGCGATGGTTTGTTTTCGGGATGGAGTGGAGAGCAAGAAGGACTATCGGCATTTCAATGTCAAGACGGTACAAGGGATCAACGACTTTGCGACGATGAAGGAAGTCGTTTTTCGGCGTTATCGAAGGCTGCTCGAGGAGCAGCAATCGCTGCCGCAGCTGGTGATCATCGACGGTGGAAAGGGACAATTGGGGGCTGCGATGGAAAGCATAACAGAACTGGGTTTGACGGGCATGATGACGGTCGTGGGGCTTGCAAAAAATGAAGAAGAGATCTTCTTCCCCGGCGATACGGAGTCGATCAAACTGCCTTATAATAGCGATAGCTTGCAGCTTGTGCGTCGCATACGCGATGAAGTTCACCGATTCGGAATCACGTTTCACCGACAGAAGAGGAGTAAAGGAACCTTTACGAATGAGCTGGAGACGATTGAAGGCATTGGTAAGAAGACGGCGGATCTTTTATTGAAACGTTTTCGTTCGGTCAATAAGATCAGTCAGGCGAGTGAGGAGGAATTGACAGAGGTGGTGGGAGTGCAGAAAGCGAAAGTGGTTTATACTTATTTTCAGAATGAGAATTTGCCGAAATAAAGATAAAGGAAGGGCAAAAAAAAAGGGGCCCGGATAGACATCCAGCCCCGTTTTTAAAATCCAATATCCTATGAAAAACCATTGTAAAAGTAGTAAAACTATTCTATACAACAATACCCGCTTTTGGGTATTTTTAAAAAAAATATTTTGCAATAACTAATTAATTTATAGTTACTTATTTAGGTATTCCCGGGCTGGGAAAATGCCCAAAAAAGAAAGAGGCGTCACGGTTGGTGACGCCTCTTTTTTATGAGTTATTTCTTGTATTAGTAGGACCAGAGATCCTGCTCATAGTTGAAAATTTTCTCTTTGATATTTTCACCTTCCAGCAGACGGAGGATATCATCCTTTACGATCTGGACGATGTATTGGTCACCGGGGTTATCGACGGTGGATTTGATAATCCGGCTGGCGAACAGGCGGCTTTCGAAGAGTTCTTCCCAGCTCATGCGGGCGCCAAAGTTTTTGCCGTTATAGGCTTCGTATTTAGCGAGCATGGGGCGAAGGTCGGGATAGTAGACCCAGAAGATCGGCAGAACGCCGCGGAGGGTTCCGTCTGCATTCTTTACGGCTTTTTCCGGGGCGATACCCAGGATACGGACGTGCATGCGGGAGGATTCCTTGTCGAATACCCATTCTTCCTTGATCTGATATCTTTCGATGTCATCGGGGTTGAATTCTTCCTGGATGGTGGTATCACGCATCAGGCCCTTGGAGCCGTCCGGGTCGTTGACGTTGTCAGGAACCTGGATGGAGTGAGGGGCGGCCACTACGTTTGAGGCGATCTGAGCGAAGGTCATGGGGGTGGTGAAGCGGTCGTC
>JAFDYG010000381.1 GCA_018267545.1 Bacteroidota bacterium | reverse complement strand
GAAAGTATCAAAGGCATCGGCAAGAAATCCGCTGAAAGAATCATCCTGGAATTAAGGGATAAACTCGGTAAGAGCAAGGATGATATAACAAATATTTCCCCCCTGACAAGCAATACGTTGGAACAAGACGCGTTAAATGCCCTGATTACACTTGGCATTGCCAGACCCGCCGCAGAAAACGCCATCAAAAAGGTGATCCATGAGGTGGCAGGCACCGATAAAGTCGAGGATCTAATTAAGAAAGCCCTAAAAATCTTGTAGCCTATCGGTGAAACTATACGTAACTAATTCTTGAGGAAGATTGACGCGCTTTTTTTTTAAGGTATTCCTGGCAACGTTGATGTTGACCGCTGCTACAGTTGTTTTTTCGACAACTGTATTCGCTTTTCAGCAGGTCGATTCGGCGAGTCTCAGGAGGGCCGCCGACTCGATTCGGCGGCAGGGAGACTCTGTAAGAAGACTCTCCGATAGCCTTCGGCGCAGGGTAGATACTTCCCATAAGGATACCCTCCGGTTTCCTCTTTATGACCGCCGCGGTGACCGGCTGACTAACCCTAATAGAAATCCCTTCGACCTGAAGGACCCCGCCAATATCAAGGATTCGATCATCTACGACCCCGTTACTCAGCAGTATTATATCATTGAAAAAGTTGGTAGTCAGTATTTTAGAAAGCCGACCTATCTGACTTTCGAAGAATTGAACCGGATGCAGGCGCAGAAGTCGGAGGACGACTATTTCCGAAAGCGGGCGGACGCGCTCGACGCGTTGAACCGGAAACTGATGAGGCCCCGGCTTTCGGTCAGCGATAATTTGTTCAACCGGATTTTTGGAAACGGTAAAATAGACATTCGCCCCCAGGGGAACGTGGACATCCTCGCCGGGTTTCAGTCGCAGAATATCCAAAACCCTACCTTACCCGAAAGCGCCAGGCGGACCAGCACCCCGGATTTCAACATGAACGCCAATTTGAACGTGGTGGGCAATATCGGGGATAAGCTAAAGCTCCCGATCTCTTACAATACCCTGGCCAACCTGGACCTGGAAAATCAGCTGAAGCTGGATTATACCGGCGGCCCCGACGAGATCATCAAGAAGATCGAAGCGGGTAACGTGTCCTTTACCACCCCCAGCACGCTGATGACGGGGGCGCAGTCGCTTTTTGGCATCAAGACCAAGCTGCAGTTCGGTAAATTGTCCGTTACCGCCGTCCTGGCCAACCAGCGCTCGCAAAAGCAGACGGTTGCCTCACAGGGGGGCGCCTCGGTTACGACTTATTCCTTCAAGGCCGACGACTACGAAGAAAACCGCCACTTCCTTTTAGCCCAATATTTCCGGAACAACTATAACAGGGCCATGTCCCGGCTGCCGATCGTTACGTCCCAGGTGCAAATCCTTCGGATGGAAGTCTGGGTGACCAACCGTAACGGTATCGACACCGGCTCCCGCCAGATCGTGGGTCTGATGGACCTTGGCGAAGTAGCCCCCTATAACCGGAATATCCGGCCGAATACGGGTCTGCCTTATCCCTTCAACAACGCCAATACCGAGTATAATTCGATCGTAAGCGACCGGTCCAGCCGGAGCCCTTCGCAGGCGGCGAACAAGCTGAATTCCCTCGGTCTGCAGCAGGTGCAGGATTTCGAAATCGTATACGCACGGAAGCTGAGCGCTTCCGATTATTATTTCAACCCCCAGGTGGGCTTCCTGTCCGTCAACCAGACCCTCCAGTCGAACGACGTGCTGGCGGTAGCCTATCAGTATAGCTATAACGGACAAATTTACCAGGTGGGGGAGTTCGCCTCGGACGTCCCTCCCGATACGACCGCCGGGACCGGGGCCGGTTCTTCCAAGGTTCTGTACCTTAAATTGTTGAAAGCGACCTCCCAACGGACCAACCTGCCTTTGTGGAACCTGATGATGAAAAACGTCTATTCCCTCAAGACCGCCGGTGGCAGCTTCCTCAACAATATCCAGCAAGCCGGGTTCCAGTTCAATATTTCTTACG
>JAFDYG010000380.1 GCA_018267545.1 Bacteroidota bacterium | reverse complement strand
CGTCTTTTACAGTAGACATTTTTATCTCACCAAGGTTTATGATATCGAACTATTAAAGCGCTCGGCAGGGAAGAAGAACCTTCGATGGAAGTTTGATCATGATCTTAGGGAAATCGAGCTATTTTTCACCCAAAATCAGGGTTTGTGCAAGTATTTTTATGGAAGCCTAACCTATTTGGACGAACAGCTCTTTACCCGACGTAACGGCCATCAGGGCTTAATTGAAGACCTTTCGCCAGTCATCGACCCGAACTTTACTTTGGCTACCTATAAGGTTTCGTGGATTATGGCTAACCAAAAGTACCGGTCCTATCTCCAAAAGGAACTTCACCGACTTGACCACGCGGACGAGAACATACAGGAAAACAAAACGCGCAAGGATGTCATCAGCCTCGGAGTTTCTAAGTCTTATCTTGCTGAGGAAATTGTAGCATTGCAATTAGCAGAGCTTATTTACGTCAATGGACAGCCAGCATCTCTGGCATGGCTTACGGAGCAGGCGGAACTTCTATTACATACCGACCTCAAGGATTTCAAGAGTCTGGATTATGCCAATCGGAACCGAAAGAAGGAAATGACACCATTGCTCAGCAGTATGATCAAGAAATATATCGACCGTGCGAATCGTCTTAATAAATAGGGAATGGACGCTCTTCGTCGGACTGATCTCGCCAAAAATATTCTAAAACAATACTCTTCAAATTCAGGCTTTTGCCAACAATTTCGTTCAACGGCAAACTTCAAGGTTAATAAAATCGCTTTTCATTGACGCCATTTTTGTTTCGTGAACTAAAATTCCGAAACTATGGCCAACCCTGCATCCACGGGGCCTGCCTACTGGACCGAGCTCCGCAATGATCTTTCCGAAGGCCTCTCTACCACTGTAAAGGACGGTCTCCAACCCATCCATCTGGCCCAGAAGGGGATGCACCTGTCCGAGGTGGCGCATACCAAGCTTAAAGAATCTCTACAGCATTACTCCTTCTCCCATTTACCCGAACAGATTACCTTTTATAAGGAGGTACAACCCTTCTTCGTCAGCCGGATGATCTTCTTTAACCGTGTCTTTCGCTTAGAAACCGGCCGGCCTCCCGGAGATCCGGCAAGCGTACAAAGCTATCTGCAAAAGGAATGGCAATATATTCGAGACTTCCATGCCGAACATTACTTTCTTTGCCGCTATATCCGTGCCGGGGAGACCTGGCTGGATGAAAAGCTCTTCATCCCGAACTCTGAAAATTTGGTTGCCCCCCTTGATTGGGACCTGCACGATTCTCTCCTTCACAATGCGTCATGGACCGTCGCACGGCTGCTCTCGCTCGATCTTATGCAGGACTACCTCCTTCGAGCTGAGGAGGAACTTACCAATCCGCGCGATCCCAAACAGCGAAATATTGCCAAACTTACCTGGACCGATTCCAAGTCCGCCCTGATAGAGCTCGCTTACGCCATCCAGTCTGCAGGCTCACTCAATGATCGGAAAGCCAGCCTGCGCGAGATCATTGAAGGCTTAGAAGCTGCATTTCACATCGACCTGGGTCATTATCCAAGGGTCTT
>JAFDYG010000037.1 GCA_018267545.1 Bacteroidota bacterium | reverse complement strand
GCTTATAGAGCTACCGGTGGCGGCCTGGGGAGTCTTTCTGCTTTTTGCCGTATTGATCGGCTGTCTGGCGGGGACCTATCCGGCGTTACGGCTCTCTTCATTGGGGAGTGTAGAAGTGCTCAAGGGCAAGCTGACCGCGGCGGACGACAAGGCATTTCTGCGCCGGGGATTGGTAGGCTTTCAGTTTGCCACGGCTTTGATCGTGCTGGTTGCCGCGATCGTCATTTCTCAGCAGATCGACCTTTTCTTCAGCAGCCGGCTGGGGTATGACAAGGAATATGTCGTGGCGGCGCAGCTTCCGAGGGACTGGACGCCGAAAGGGGTACAGAAAATGCAGGGCCTGCGGAATGCATTTGCCGCTACGCCCGGCATAAGGGACGTAACGCTTTCCTATGAGATACCCAATGGAATGGCGGGCGGCGGTTTGGGCGCTTTCAAGGAAGGGGGAGATTCTACCCGGGCGGTACCCGCGACGGCGCTAGTTTCGGACGAGCACTATGCAGATACTTATCGCATTCCGATGGCGGCAGGGGTCTTCTTTCATGGCGCCGGCGAGACCGGAGCTGCAGACTCTACGAAGGTCGTCATCAATGAGACAGCGGCCAAAGCGATTGGCTGGAAGACACCGCAGGAAGCGGTGGGGCAGCGCATGCATATTTTTGGTTCGCCTGTATCGCTGACTGTTAGCGGGGTGGTCAGGGACTTCCATTTCGACGTGATGGGGCAGCCCATCAGTCCCAATGTCTTTCTGCCGGTTAGCCGGTTTATCACCTATCGCTATTTTTCGTTCAAGCTGGCTCCCGGGAATATCGGCAAGTCGATGGCGGCTTTGCAGCACCAGTGGTCGACGCTGCTGCCGGGTGCAGCCTTCGAATATAAATTCATGGACGAGTACCTGCAGAATATCTATACGAATGAATTTCGGTTGAGGAAGGCGGCTTCTACCGCCACGGTGCTGGCGCTGGTAATCGTGCTGCTGGGCGTGGTGGGATTGCTTTCGCTGAGCGTACGCAGGCGGATGAAGGAGATTGCAATACGGAAGGTGATCGGGGCTTCGGTGCCGGGGATTATCCGATTGTTTTTCCGGGAGTATCTGCCTGTGCTGGGAATTGCGGCGCTCGTGGCTTCGCCGCTTGCTTATTGGATGATGCAGCGCTGGCTGGAGGGATATGCTACGAGAATTACGATAACGGCTGCGCCGTTTGTCATTGCGATTTTAGGGCTGGGGCTGGTAATGGGGATTTTGATTGTGCTGCAGACAGTGAAGGCTGCCCTGGCTAATCCGGTGAAGAGCTTAAAGACGGAATAAGTGTCCGAGCCAGCCGCCGAGCTCCATTAGCCAGGCGAGGCCGAGGTGGACGATGAGACCGCCGAGGATGGAGCGGGTGCGGTTCGCGAGGACGCCGAGGATGAGTCCGCCGAAAAAGGACGAAATACATTCGCCGAGAGGTTTACCGAAATGAATCGTACAGTAAAATGCCGCCATCGGAAGGATGGCGCTATCTCCGACGTAACGAACCAGGCCTACGACCAGCAGCCCACGGAAGAAGAGCTCAATGCCAAGGAAGTCGAGGCCGTAGGAGATCTCATATAACAATTTCCAGGGCCATACGGGATGGACTGCTTCGTCGATAAAGGCGAGGTTCTTTACTCTGGGGTACATGGCCAGAAAGTCTTGCTGGGTCGAGGCGAGGGCAATCAGGGGCAGCAGGAACGCCAGCAGCAGGAAATAGGGACGGGCATTGAAATTTTGGGCGGTGAGGCCGACGGAGTGGGCCAGGCTCGGACCTTCTAGCAGCCCGCTGCGCCGCAGGGCGTAGAGTACGATATACAGCAGCAATAATTTTAGAGGGAGCTGGAGGACCAGCTGGGCATAGCGTTCCCAGGTGTAGGAGAATTGATGGGGGATGAGGGAGGTAAGGTCCCAGCGGACCATTTTTACCGCGAAATAAAGAGCCGCGATCAATAAGATGAGCAGGAGCTTGCGGGTAAAGAAAGGCTGTGCAGATGATGCGACCAGCGTCGGTTGCAGGCGGATGGAGCCGGTGCGTGAAAGGGTGGGGGTGAGCGTTTCTTTTTTACTCCATTCGTATTGGAGGCCCCAGGTGAGAGCAAGGACAATTACGAAAAAAAGAAAAAAGCCTCCGACGGAGAGATACCATGCACCGAGTCCCTGGAGTCTTCTTTCGATACCGACGGTATAGTTAGCGGCGACGAGAGATGCGACGAAGAGGGTGGTGACGATGAGGGCTGGCTGGGAGGTGGTGCGCAGATAATCTTTCAAGTATGCGATCACTGCTTTCATTGGGCTCAGGCGTGAAAACTTTCTTTCATCTTATCCAGGAGATCCGTTTCGATCATCTTTTGCGCCAGCTTGACCATATTGAGGAAGGACTTTCCGCGGGAGATACCGTGCCCGATAATGACGGGTTTGGTAACGCCGAGGAGGGGCGTGCCTCCGTAGAATTCGAAGTCGAAGCGGTCGAAGTACTCGCTCTTTGTCTGATGGTGGCGGGTGATATCGAAGAGGGATTCGGCCAGCTTGAGGATCACGTTTCCGGTGAAACCTTCACAGACCATGACGTCTGCTTTGTCGAGCAGAAGGTCACGACCTTCTATATTCCCGATAAAGTTGATCTGGCTGTTTTCCTTTAGCAGGGGATAGGCTGCCTGGGCGAGAATATTGCCCTTGCCTTCTTCTTCTCCGATATTGAGAAGGCCGACGCGGGGTTCTTCGATGCCCAGGATGTGACGGGCATAGAGGGAACCGAGGACGGCGAACTGGTTGAGATTTTCGGGCTTGCAGTCGGCGTTGAGGCCTACGTCCAGCAGAACGCCGGTCTTACCGTTTTCTTTGGGAATGATGGTGGAAATGGTGGGACGCTGGATGCCATCGATCGGCTTGAGGCCATAGAGGGCGCCTACGAGCATGGCTCCGGTGTTACCGGCGCTGATAAAGGCGTCCATCTTGCCGGTGGCAAGCAGACCAAAACCTACGGCGATGGAGGATTGTGGTTTCTCCTTCAAGGCCTTGGTCGGATGTTCCTGCATACCTATGACCTGGCTGGCATGTACGACTTTGACGGCTTCGGCGGGAATAGCGTATTCCTTGAGCAGCGGTTGAATCCGGGCTTCATCGCCAACCAGCCACAAGGTGGCCGGTGACTTGGTTTCTGCGAGGTATAGCTGGATACCTTTCACCGCCTCAAGCGGTGAAAAGTCTCCTCCCATCATGTCTAATCCAATGTTCATCATTCGACGGGAAATTTGTTCTACTACTACTTAATAGCCAACTACTTAATTGGCGACGTTTCAGCAACAACCTTTCCTTTGTAGAACAATTTTCCTTCGCTTACGTGTGCACGATGGCGAACATGTATTTCACCGGTGGTGCTGTCTTTGCTTAATGTTACTTTCTCAGCCTTATAATGCGTCCTTCTCTTGGCACTGCGCTGCTGGGAATGTCTCCGTTTCGGATTTGGCATATCACTTCTATTTATACCCGTCGTAAGACGAGCGGTTTCACTAATTTATTATTTGACAGCATCGGGTTCGGGAGGCAGGTCCTTGAATTTCTCCAACCCTTTCCAGAGCGGATTCTGCGGCTGACTCTTTTCCCGGTCGAGCTTTTTTAGCATTTCCAGCACTTCCTTGTTGCAATAGGGACCACCCATTTCCTCCGGCTTACACATCCGCTGCATAGGGATGCTAAGGTTGATAAACTCATAGATCCAGTCGGAGACGTAGAGGTGGCTCTCTCCCTTCGATATATAATATACGTCGGGATCTTCCTCCTGCTGGTTCATGATGTCAGGGTCCTCCACCAGCTTCACCAGGACGTTGAATTCGTCCCAGAGGTCGAGGGGGAGGGTATTGCCACAGCGGTCGCAGGCGATTTCGATCTTTCCGCTGACTTCGAATTTCAGGAGCATGAAGCTGTTCTTTTTATCCAAGGACAGGTTCACCTGAGCTTCGCAATGACGGAAGTCCTGCTGCTGGTATGCTTCAAAGAACTTATCGGTAATTCTATAGTCAAACTCATGAATACCAGCCTTAAGGCCCACAAACGCTATATCAAATTCCCGGCGGCTGCTCATGACTGCTTTTTAAAGAGCTTGCAAAGGTAGGAATAAATTGTTAGAAATCAGGGTTCCCTTCCGGAAAATTTACACAATCTGAGCTCTTTTGTGGAAAAAAGAGGCCTTGAAGTTAGCCGGAAGCTACAAGATGTGAATTTACATAGTTTTGGGGACATGAAGCTTTTTGCCAAATACAGTCGGGTCAATATCGTTGCCAGCGTCCTGGCCTTGCTGATTGGCAGCGTAGTGTATTATTTTTCAGTTCGTTATGTGCTTGTGGGCGAGCTGGATGACTCCCTAAAGGTGGAGGAGGCGGAGATTCTGGACTATGTCGCCGTCCACGACCGGCTGCCGCAGCCGGCCAATTATAAAGACCAGCGTATTGAATTTCAGCCGGTAACGACTGGCGTAGCCCGGAAATTTCATCATACCGTCCTCTCGGGGGGAGAGCCTTACCGGGAACTTTTGTTTTCTGTCCGGGCCGGGGGGCAGCTGTACCGGGTGTCGGTAGCCAAGGACGAGGAGGAGACGGAGAGCCTGGTCGAGCTGATCATGCTGATTACGGCTGGGATGATCGGGGTCTTGCTGGGAATTCTCTTTTTGGCCAATCGTCTTCTTTTACGAAGGCTTTGGCGGCCTTTTTACGAGACCCTGGACGCCATCCGGCGATTCAATCTTTCGAGCCGTCAGCCTCTGGCAGATAATCATACCAACACGGATGAATTCAGGCATCTTAACGCCGCCGTTCAGCAGATGACCGGCAAGATCCTAAAGGACTATGAGATGCTGAAGAATTTCACCGACAATGCTTCGCACGAGATGCAGACACCGCTGGCCATCATCAATTCGAAGCTGGACCTTCTCATACAGGATGCGGCGGTAGGGGCGGCACATCACCAGTCGCTGCAGTCCATGTACGATGCGATCGGCCGGCTCCGGCAGCTGAATCAGTCCCTGCTCCTGCTGATGAAAATCGAAAACAATCAATTCGGTTATTCAGAACCGGTAGATATGGCTGCGCTGATCCGTGAAAAGCTGGGACAGCTGGATGACCAGATAAAGAGCCGGGAACTGGAGCTGCATGCTGAGCTTGGAGCGTTGCAGCTGCCTGTCAATGGCTACCTCGCCGATATCCTGCTGAACAATTTGTTTTTGAACGCCATTCGCCACAACCGGGAAGGAGGAAGCATAACGGTCCATCTTAGCAATGTACGTTTGCGGATCAGCAATACGGGGTCGGAGCTGGGATTCGATCCCGGGACCATCTTCAACCGGTTCACCAAGGGCGCTCATTCCGGTGGGACGGGACTGGGGCTGGCGATCGTGCGGCAGATATGCGACAATTATCAATATTCCTTGTCGTATACCTATAAAGATCAGCGGCACGTTATTGAAGTACAATTTATAAAGTAGGTTATTATCCAATAAATACTTATTTTCGGTCCCTCCCTTACTTGTCGCTCCCCTATATACCCCAAAAGGGGTATAAAAACCGAACTAAATTTTTATTATGGTGGCTGAGCGCAATGAAACCAAAATCCTGCTTGCAATAGTAGAAAACGATCCCTTATACAAACAGGCATTAGAAAGCATCTTTTCCCTATCACCCGAATTCGAGCTGACTGGTCTATGGGGCGATACGGAGACGGCCGTGCGGGAGATTTCCCGCCGCTATCCGCATATCGTGCTTATGGACATACAGTTGCCGGTCATCGAGGGAATCGCTTGTATCCGCAAATTAAAGAAGGTAAATCCTGCGATCCAATTCCTGGTCTTCACCGACTATGACCAGGACGACGAGCTGGTCTTCGACGCCTTCAAAGCAGGGGCCACGGGCTATTTGCTAAAGAAGGATGGTCCCGAATTACTCATCAAAAGCATCAAGGAATTGCATGCCGGTGGTTCGCCGATGAGCAGGAGCATTGCCCGCAAGCTCATCAATTTCTTCGGTCGTTACCCGGCCATCGATGGCAAGGAGCACTTGCTGACCAAGAGGGAGGAGGAAGTGCTGGCCCTTTTATCCGAAGGTAAAATGTACAAGGAAGTGGCGGCCTGGCTTGGAATAACGATGGAGACGACGAAGAAGCACATCAAACATATCTATAGCAAGCTGGAAGTACAAAATAGAATGGAAGCCGTCAATAAATGGCGTTCCTGAGCGAAAAAGGGGTATTGTTTAATAATCCTAACGCCTGTAAGTTTGCTCACCTTTAACAAGTTGGACAAAGTCCAACGACTACCTGCTGTTTAATAAGACATCCCGTCGCTTCACAACTAGTTTTCTCATTCATGCTGTGTATTATTCTTTTTCCATGACTCCATTCATAGGCAGGATAGGACGTACTAATCACCGAAAAACGAAAACCAATATGAACAAAAGAATGTTCCCCGACCTCAAGGTATTTTTTTTCTTTCCCTCGTTGCTCTTTTTATTAGCCGTATCGTCAATTACAACATACGGCCAGTCCGGCAATCAAGCCAGCTCATATAATATTATGGATTCCTCGGTCATTCCTGCCAAAAGAATGCCGCAGCAAAATGAATTTTTGAATAATGCTTATCCTTTTCCCGCCAAGCCCAGAAATGCATGGGAGCTGGGGATAAAGGGCGGTTATACGACCGGTATAACCGATGTTCGCAATTGGGGCCCTACCGGCGGCTTCGGCGTTCACCTGAGAAAAGCCTTTGGCTATATGTTCTCGCTCCGTGCAGAGTATGACTGGCTCCGGCTCCGCGGTTTGAACTATCAGCCTACCCAGGCCTATGGCCGCAACCCGGTGCTGTCTTCCTATTATGGAAGCGGCGGCGTTCCCAATGCTCCATTTGTCTTCAACAACTACCGTTCTACGGTCCACGAGCTGTCCTTACAGGGCGTCTTTACCATCAACAACATCAACTTCCACCGCGCGAAGACGGGCTGGAATATGTACTTCTTCGGAGGTCCCGGTCTTGCAACCTATAGCACGTTCATGAAGACGGTAAATTCTTCCGGCACTCCTTACAACTATGCCAGCATCATTACCAAGTACAATAACAATTTCACCTACAAGAACCGTAAGGATATCCGCTCCGATCTGAAGAACCTGCTCACCGGCGATTGGAGCACGATGGCCGAGCGGAGCAATAATAACGCTACGCTGGGCGGCGCTCCTATCATGCTCGTGGGTGTCGTGGGGATGGGCTTCCAGTTCAAGCTGAACAACAAGTGGAACATTGCGGTTGAAGATAAATTTACCTTCACCAACTCCGATCTTATCGACGGTCAGCAATGGCAGAACAACTACTCTCCGAATGCCGTTCAAAGCATCGCACAGACTCGTTCCGCCGATTCCTACAATTTCTTGTCCGTCGGTATCAACTACAATCTCTTCACCAAGCACGCTGTCGAGCCCCTCTGGTGGATCAATCCTCTGGACTATGCCTACAGCGAAATCAATGCTCCCCGTCACATGAAGTTGCCGAAGCCAGTGCTGGATGACGCAGATGGAGACGGTGTGACCGACCAATTCGACATGGAACCGAACACTCCGAAAGGCAGCCCCGTCGATTCGCATGGCGTAAGCCGCGATACGGATGGCGACGGTGTTCCCGACTTCAAGGACAAGGAGCTGGTTACGCCGACGCAGTGTCAGCCGGTAGATGCCGACGGCGTTGGAAAGTGCCCCGATCCGCAGTGCTGTAAAGACCTGAAGAACTATATCGACAATATGGGCGGCAATCTTGGTCGTAAATGCAATATCGGTGACCTGCCCAGCATCAACTTCAAGGGACGTTCTGTTTCTCTGAACAACGACGCCAAGGCGCTGCTTGCGAGCGCAGCCGACAAGATGCGTAATAATCCTGGCTGTAAGGTTGCCGTCATCGGCTATGGAGAGTCCAGCAAGGCTGCTCAACAGCTGAGCTGGGACCGGGTAAATGCGGTTATTAATTACCTGGTCGAGAAAGAAGGTATCGGAGCCGACCGCCTGATCTTCCGCTATGGTCAGGTGGGTGGTGAAGAGTCTACGGTCGATCTGAAGGACGGTACGGGTGAAGAAGGTCCGAATACGGTGCCTGCTCCACATCCGAACCTGCGTCGGAAGAAGTAGGCCGCGCCTGCGGAGAAAAGAAGTCTCCGCTCAACATGTCTCAATGTGTATGAATGAATATTTTTCGATCCACCCCTCATTTCAATGAGGGGTGTTTTTTTTGTATTAATTTGTGGGCATGGACAATGCCATTCAGATCAGGATAGCCACAGCAGAAGACGCAAGACTGGT
>JAFDYG010000379.1 GCA_018267545.1 Bacteroidota bacterium | reverse complement strand
TTGTTATGATATATGGCTAGCCCCCCGTCCAATTTGGAATGATTGTTACTGGGTTAGAAGGCGTTGGCGCTATAAGGACCGAATACCAGCATATTGTTCTTGGCGTCCTTGATCGCCGGCTTGATGATCTCTTCCTCTTCCTTTCCGATCAGTCCTTCGTCGCCAGCATGCGGGTTCAGACCCAGGACCGCAATCCGGGGCTTGTCGATGCCAAAATCCCGCACCAGGCTGTCGCGGAGAATATTCAGCTTGGACAGGATGGCTTCGCGGGTGATATACCGGGCGATATCCTTTACCGGTACATGCTCGGTTACCAGACCTACCCGGAAGTTATCCGACACCATCAGCATCAGCACGTCATTGACATTGAACGCATGCTTCAGGTAAGGCGTGTGCCCGGTGAAGTCGAAGGAAGGAGACTGCGTATTCTTCTTATGAATAGGGGCGGTCACCAGTCCGTGAATCTTCCGGTCCCGAAGGGCTTCCACCGCCATCGTCAGTGACTTGACAGCATAGGAGCCTCCGATATCGGTAAGCTGGCCCGGAACGATGGCGATCTCTTCCTCCCAGCAGTTGTAGATATTGATCTGTTTGTGAGCGATGCGTGTGAAATCCTTGGTACTCTGATAGTTAAAGTTGATCTCCGGGGTGGACTTGCGGTAGAAGTTGATCAGCTTATTCGAGGCAAAGATCAGCGGGGTACACAGCTCCAACAGGCGGTGATCCGAAAAGGTCTTGATGATCAGCTCCGTTCCGATTCCGTTCAAATCACCTACCGAAAATCCAATAACAGGTTTTTGTTGTTGACTGCTCATGCGCTTAGTTTTCAGGGTAAATGTACGATTTCCTATCTTTACCCCCCATGTATACCCTGAAAAAATCCCTCGGCCAGCACTTCTTAAGGGATGAGAACATCTCCCGTAAAATAGTGTCCGAGCTCCGCCGGACGCCGTTTACAAGGCTGCTGGAGGTCGGGCCCGGGGCCGGGGCATTGACCAAATATCTCCTCGAAATCGAGGGCATCGACTTTAAGGCGGTCGAGCTGGATGATGAAAAAGTGGCGTACCTGCAAGCAACCTACCCCGTCCTTAAAGGACTAATACTCCACGACAGCATCCTCGACCTGGAAAAGCCCTTCGAAGGTAAATTCACCGTCATCGGCAACTTTCCTTATAATATCTCCACCCAGATCCTCTTCAAGATGCTGGACTGGAAGGACGACCTCGAAGTCATGGTCGGCATGTTCCAGAAGGAAGTCGCGCAGCGGGCAGCAGCCCCGGCAGGCAATAAAGTATATGGCGTGCTGAGCGTGCTCATCCAGGCGTTCTTTACCGTCGAGTATTTGTTCGAAGTACACGAACAGTGTTTCAATCCGCCGCCGAAGGTAAAGAGCGCCGTCATCCGGCTGACGCCGAAGTCACCTCCCGCTTTCCGGGACGAGAAAGCTTTCTTTCTCCTGGTCAAAACAGCGTTTAACCAGCGCAGAAAGACACTACGCAATGCCGTAAAACCGTTATTCCCTGCAGAGACACTGCAGGACCCCGTCTTTAATAAACGAGCCGAGCAACTCACGATAGAAGATTTTGCGCAACTGACCCATCAGATGAATTAATATTATGAAAAAAGTCATTGTTACTGCCAAAACCCACGACTACCTTAAACAAACATTGACGGAAAAAGGCTACACCGTCGAATATGCCCCGCAGATTACTTACGAAGAATTATTCGCCGCGATAGGCGACGTAGAAGGATTGATCGTCACGACCCGGTTGAAGATCGACCGCGAAATCATTGACCAGGCTCCTGCCCTGAAGTGGATTGGCCGCCTGGGTTCCGGCATGGAGCTCATCGACGCCGAATACGCGCAGTCAAAAGGCATTCGCTGCGTCAGCAGCCCCGAAGGTAACCGCAACGCCGTCGGCGAGCACGTCCTGGGTATGCTGCTCGGACTGATGAACAAGATCGGCACCAGCCACCAGGAAGTAAAGGAAGGCAAATGGATCCGCGACGCCAACCGCGGCACCGAGCTCACCGGTAAGACAGTCGGTATCGTCGGCTTCGGAAACGCGGGTAGCGCCTTTGCGAAATTATTGGCTTCCTTCGACGTAACCGTCCTGGCCTATGACAAGTATCGCTTTGATTTTGCCCGCGGATATGTCCGGGAAGCATCCCTGGAACAGCTGGCCAGGTATGCCGACGTGATCAGCTTTCACGTTCCCCTCACCGACGAGACGCTCCACATGGCAGGAGACAGCTTCTTCGATTCCCTGGAACGCAAACCCTGGTTTATCAATGCATCGAGGGGGAAGGTCCATGATACCGCGGCGTTAATCCGCGCCCTGGAAAATGGAAAAATATCGGGGGCCGCACTCGACGTTCTGGAGAACGAAAAATTGGATACTTATAACGATTTGCAAAGACAGCAATTGGACTGGCTGCTCAAACGGCCCGACGTCCTGATAACTCCACATATAGCAGGATACACGCATGAGGCTTTCCTCAAAATGGCCAGGGTGACCCTGGAAAAACTGGGTATTTAGGTCCATTTCCGTATCTTTGTAAGAATAGTGCAATGCCTTGGATAGCTCCAAGGCGTTGTATTTTTTTTCTTTTAATGGACCAAAAGGTCCTGTTAACTATTAAGGAGGTAACTATGAGTGGTTTCACCTATTTTACAAAAGATGCACTGGATCAACTGAGATCCGAGCTGCAAAAAATGAAGACGGTGGAGAGACAAGCTGCATCCAAGGCCATCGCCGAAGCAAGAGAAAAAGGAGACCTGAGAGAGAATGCAGAATATGACGCCGCCAAGGAAGCACAAGGCTTGCTCGAAGCCAAAATTCAAAAGTTGGAAAGCGACCTGGCCAACGCCCGTATCATCGACGAAAACGCCATCGACACCAGTAAGGTCTCCATCCTCACCAAGGTGACCGTGACCAATCTGACCAATAAGAAGCAGATGACCTATCACCTGGTTTCAGAAAAAGAAGCCGACCTCAAACTAGGGAAGATCTCCGTCACTTCCCCCATCGGCAAAGGCCTGCTGGGCAAGCAGGTAGGCGACACCGCACAGGTGCAGGTACCCGCAGGCATGCTGCAATTCAAAATTGAAAACATCACGGTGTGACCATTTTCTCTAAAATAATTGCCGGGGAGATTCCATCCTATAAGATAGCGGAGGACCCCAAGTTCTTCGCTTTCTTGGATATCTTCCCTCTCCGCGAAGGACATACGCTGATCGTTCCCAAGCTCGAAGTCGATAAGTTCTTCGATGTACCCGACGACTACCTCGGGTCGATGCTGATATTTGCCAAACCCATCGCCCAAGCCATCGAAAAAGCCTTCGACTGCAACCGCTGCGGCATCTCCGTCGTTGGTCTGGAAGTGCCGCACGCACACATGCACCTCATTCCCATCGACAGCGCCGACGACCTCAACTTCACACGCCCCAAGCTTAAGCTTTCCCCCGAGCAGCTGAGCGCCGCCCGCGACAAGATTTTGCGCGCCCTCACTTTATAAGCGAGGGGCGCTCTGTAATTTCATGGTATTTAATCACGTCTTTCGCATAGTAGTGTATCACCATGCTCTTTCGCGTCAACGTCTTATCCCGCACCGGCAGACCGCCATGTATAAGATTCGCGTGCCAGATCAATATATCCCCCTTTTTCGCTAAAAAGACCTCTTTCTCCAGCCGCCTCTCCACGATCAGCTCATCAATTCTATCCTCATAATCCACATAATCCTTTTTCCCCAACCTCAACGACGTCGAGCCCTCGTTAAAATCTTCATTCAACAAATACGGCAGCTTATGACTCCCCGGATAATAAAACAAAGGTCCGTTGTCCAGGGTCGTATCCTCGAGCGCAATCCACACTGCAATCAAGTATCCCAATGGATAAGTCGTCATATGAATACTATCCGAATGAGCCCGCTGGTTGCTGCCATAAGTAAAATTGATAGTCTGAAAAGGCACCACCTCTTTCCCCAGGATGAGTCCCAGCAGCGCCGTCAATCGTCTATCCACCGTCACCGATCGTATCAGCTCGGACTGTCTGTTGGCGAACATGAATCGATTATCCGTCTTGTCACGGCTCCTGGATACCAATCGGTCCACTTCCTCCTGGATCCTGTCTGCAAACCCGGCATCGAAAAAGCCGTTAATAATGAGATATCCTTTCCGGGACCAGTCCAACAATGACTCCTGTACGTCCGGCGCAAACTGTTCCAATCCGGACTGCCGGGGCAGCAGTTCCCTGGAATCACCCAGATCCAGCCAGGCCCTGGATTCTTTATCTGGAAAATCCCTGCTTGACACCGAAGCGATCACCGGCTTGTTCAGCCGATACTGCCGGTAAGCCGCCTTGTTGTGAGAAAGACTCCTGTAGTGAAGCAGGTTATAGACCCAATGAAAGGCCTTATATTTCTTTAAGAAGCTCCATCTCATATAGACTAGCGTAATTTTTCCGGGTTCTTCTGGATAAAGTCTTCCCAGCTGCCGGCTTTCTTCCGTCGGCTCTTCTTGGTGAGATCTGCCCCCTTGACAACGCCGCCAAGCTTTTTATCCACCAGCCCATGAAAATGATGGCAAATGGCGACAGCCAGCGCATCGCTGGCGTCATAAGCAGGAATCTCCTCTTCCAGCTGTAAAATACGCTGCAGCATGTCCCACACCTTCTCTTTTTCCGCATTGCCGTTGCCCGTAATGGACTGCTTCACCTTCTTGGGGGAATATTCGGTGACCGTCAACCCCGCATGCATGGCCGTAGCAATGGCCACGCCCTGCGCCCGGCCCAGCTTCAGCATACTCTGTACGTTCTTGCCGAAGAAGGGCGCTTCGATCGCGAAATCCTGCGGACCATGGCGACCGATCAGCTCCTGGACCTTACTTTGAATCAGCTTCAGCCGCACATAATTATCTTCCTTGGTGGGCAGCCGTAAAACCCCCATCTCCAATAGCTGCACCTGACTGCCTGTGCACCTGACCAGTCCATACCCCATTACGACCATTCCCGGGTCGATGCCCAGAATTATTTTAGATTGCTTTTGCAACGGGAAGATTATTTTTGATACCTATTGATCGGCCTTTGAACAAAAATATTAAAATAATAGTCAACTATCTGCTGGGGCCCCTGGTATTCCTACTTCTTTGCTATTTTATCCAGCGACAGATCACCCACCAATATAACTGGCAGGCTTCGCTCAACCAGATCAAAGACGCCCTCACCGGCCCCCGGCAGTGGATGCTTTGGCTGGTCGTCGCCCTGATGCCCGTCAACTGGGGCATCGAAGCCCGTAAATGGCAGCTCGCCCTTCGTTCCATCGAACGTGTCTCCTTTCCGAACGCCATGAAGGCCATCTTCACCGGCGTCACCCTCGCTTCCTTTACGCCCAATCGCATGGGCGAATACCTGGGGCGGATCCTCTACATAAAAGACGGTCATCGCATTTCCGCGATTTCCCTCACCATCGCTTGCAGCATTGCGCAGCTATTGGTGACAGTCATCATCGGCTTGGGCGGCATCCTCTACCTAAAATGGGCCCCGCACGTTAGCCTGGCGGGCCTCGATGTCTTGCTGAATATCCTGCTCGTCATTACCCCTATTCTACTGGTAAGTTTAACATTTATTTATTTCAGGCTTTCCTGGGTGGCAAACCTGCTGGCCAAAGTTCCGCTGGCCCGGAAATACGCGGAGTATATAAAAGTTTTACAAAATTTTGATGCAACGATCTTACTGCGGATTTTGTTCTTATCTTTTGGCAGATATATTGTGTTTATCATCCAATATAGCTTGATTTTCCCCGTTTTTGGGGTAGGTCTGGGTTTCGGACAGGTTTTGGGAGGGATAAGTGTGGTTTTCCTGATTATGGCGGTGGTCCCGACTTTTACATTCCTGACGGAACTGGGATTTAGATGGGAGGCGAGCATTCAGGTGCTGGAATTATTCAGCTCCAATATGGTAGGCGTTTTTGCTGCTTCCTTCGCAATATGGCTGATCAACCTGATCATACCGGCCTTGGTAGGAAGTTTGCTAATTCTGAGTAT
>JAFDYG010000378.1 GCA_018267545.1 Bacteroidota bacterium | reverse complement strand
GAGGAGCTGGCGTACCAGGAGGTGATCGATGGGACGAAGGCGGTAGCGGGGTTGTCTTCGAGGCCCAGGCTTGCTTGCGGGGCGGAGGGGATAGAGCTGCAGATGCCGGCGGAGATGAAGGGAAAGGCAGTTGATGGGGTGGTGGTGTTTTATTGTCCGTCGGATCAGAAGCGTGACCGGCGGGTGGAGCTGCGGCCGGATGGGGAAGGGAGGCAACTGATCGAGGGGAGGCTGGTGCTGTCGGGAAACTATATGGTCAAGGTGAGCTGGAAGTCGGCGGGGAAGGGGTATTATAGTGAACAGTCATTGGATATTCGTTGATTATATGGAAGCGTATTTTCTTGCAGCGTTGGTGCTGGGATTTGCGGGAAGCGCGCATTGTGTAGGGATGTGCGGGCCTCTGGCGCTGGCATTGCCGGTGCAGGGGTTTTCGGCTGTCCGGCGGTGGGTGTCGGTGGGTTTGTATCACGGCGGGCGGATTTTTATGTATGCGCTGGCCGGGGTGGTGTTTGGGCTTGTCGGGCGAAGGTTTTATGTCGCGGGATGGCAGCAGGGGCTTTCGATTGGTTTGGGTGTTTTTATTTTATGCTGGGTGGTGGTGCGGGGAGCGGGCGGGAGGGGTTGGTTGCCGGTAGGGGTATATGCTCCTTTGCAGCGGGTGATGGCCCGGGTTTGGGCTTCGCCTTCTTCCGGGCGGTTTTTTTTGATGGGGATGTTGAATGGATTGTTGCCGTGCGGGATGGTGTATATGGCGGTAGCGGGGGCTTTGACGAGTTCGGGGGTTATGGCTGCTGCGGTTTTTATGGTGTGTTTTGGTGTGGGGACTTTACCGATGCTGGTGGGTTTGCAGGTGACGGGGAGGATGGTAGGTGGGCCGGTCAGGGTTCGTTTACGAAAGGTGCTGCCGTATCTGACGGTGGTGATGGCGGTTTTATTGATTTTGCGTGGGCTGGGTTTGGGGATACCTTTTGTGAGTCCGGTGCTGGCGGGGGCAATGGGGCATGCGATCGAATGCCGCTAGGCCGGGAGCTCGATGGTGATGGCGGTGCCTTCGCCGAGGCGGCTGTTTACGCGGACGCTGCCGTGGAGCAGGTCGAGGTAGCGGCGGACGATGTGGAGGCCGAGGCCGGTGCCCTCGATGTTGACGGCGTTGCCGCCGCGGAAGAAGGAGCTGAAGAGGTGCTGCTGGTCTTCTTCGGAGATGCCGATGCCGCTGTCGCGGACAGTGACGGAGATTTTGCCGGGGAGGTTGTGGCCTTCGAAATGGATCGGGGCATTTTCGGGGCTGAACTTGACGGCGTTGCTGAGGAGGTTGATCAGGATATTTTTCAGGAGCCGGCGGTCGGTTTCGAGGCGGCAGTCGGCCGGGCAGGAGCATAGGATAGATTGGCCCGGTTTGGCCAGGGCTTGCATCTCTTCGGTTACTTCTTCGAGGAGGGGGCAAAGATAGAAGGAGGTGTATTCGGCTTTTACTTTTCCTTCTTCGAGTCGGCCGAGGGAGAGGAAGTCGTCGAGCAGGTTGTTGAGGTGTTTGACGGCGTCGGTGGTGCGTTTGATGTGCTTGTCGCGTTTATCCTGGTCTTCGGTTTGGGTGTAGCGGGACAGCAGG
>JAFDYG010000377.1 GCA_018267545.1 Bacteroidota bacterium | reverse complement strand
TGAGGATATCGTTGAGGATGCTGTCTTTGACGATGACGCTGCCGCCGGCGACGATGAGCGTGCCGTGGATGGGAGCTTCTATGAGGACGGTGCCTGCGGCGACATAGACGTCGTCATAGACGGCGTGGTCGATGACCACCCTGTCACCCGAGGCCGTTACCATGCAGGTTCCTCTGGCTGCCAGCAGGGTGCAGAGGAAGAGGAGAATGTATCTTTTCATAATCAAGAGTTTTAAATACTATATAATCGTTGATAATATTCCGTTGCGAGGCGAATGCTGTCGAAAGCGGGGATGATGTCCCGCATGCCTTCTTTGACCATCGACATCCAGCGGGAAGGGTAGTCGTAGTACATCGGGATTATTTCTTTTTCAAGCAGTTCGTAAAGAGTTGCGGCGTCGATTGCGTCGAGCTGGTGTTCGGGTAGCGCGGGATCGCCGGGAGGGATGACAAAGCTGTTGATTTTATCGCGTGCAAATTCGGGGAACCATCCGTCGGGGATGCTGGCGTTTATGGCGCCGTTCATGGCGGCGGTCATGCCGCTGGTGCCGGAGGCTTCGTGCGTAAGGCGGGGGACGTTGAGCCAGAGGTCGGCTCCGCGTTTGAGGAGCTTCGAGAGCTTGAGCTCGTAGCCCACGAGAGCGGAGCAGTTGCTGTAGTCGCGGCAGACGTGCACGAGCTTGTCGAAGATACCGACGGAAGTGTAGTCCATCGGATAGGGCTTGCCTGCCCAGACGATCTGTATGGGCCTGTTTTTGTCGGTTACGAGCTGGTGGAAGCGATCGCGGTCATGCAGCAGCAGGTCGGGGCGTTTGAAGCCGGTCATACGTTTGGCGAAGACGATGGTAAGGATTTTGGGGTCGTATATTTCTCCGTTCTGATCGGCGACGACTTCGAAGAGGCTTTCTTTACCCGATGATTTGAGGGAGATCAGGGAGTGGTCGTCGTTGTTTTTCAGGGCGGTATACATAGCCGGGTCGGCCCAGCTGCGGGAGCTTTGTGCGTTGGTGATGGAAATGATGGGGCAGAGCTGGTCGGCGGGCTGCCACATGC
>JAFDYG010000376.1 GCA_018267545.1 Bacteroidota bacterium | reverse complement strand
CGAAATGGGCGTACATATCAAGGAGACCTCGGGACCCGTCATCGAAAAGCCCGGCGACCTGGCCGGCCTCCTCACCAACCTCGAGCCCAATGACGTGCTCTTTATCGACGAAATCCACCGCCTCAGCACCGTAGTCGAAGAATATCTCTACGCCGCCATGGAAGACTACCGCATCGACATCATGATCGACAGCGGGCCCAGCGCGCGCAGCATACAGCTAAACGTATCTCCCTTTACCCTCGTAGGTGCTACCACCCGCAGCGGCCTGCTGACCGCACCCCTCCTCTCGCGCTTTGGCATCAAGGCCCGGCTGGAATATTACAACGGAGAAACCCTGCAAAAGATCGTCCTCCGCTCCGCCGGTATCCTCCAAACCAAGATCACCTCCGAAGCAGCCAACGAGATCGCCCGCCGTAGCCGGGGTACCCCCCGTATCGCCAACGGCCTGCTCCGAAGGGTCCGCGACTTCGCCCAGGTGCTCAGCAACGGCGTCATCGAGCTCGGCATCACCCAGCACGCCCTCCGCGCCCTCAACGTCGACGAGCACGGCCTCGACGAGATGGACAATCGTATTCTGTCTACTATTATCGAAAAATTCAAAGGCGGCCCCGTCGGCATTACCACCATTGCTACCGCCGTGGGAGAAGAAACCGGTACGCTCGAAGAAGTCTATGAACCGTTTCTGATCCAGGAAGGATTTATCATGCGCACCCCCCGAGGCCGCGAGGTCACCGCAAAAGCGTATGAACACCTTGGAAAGAAAAAGCCGGGCAGAGAAGGAGAATTACTATTCTAACCTTCACTACCCGGCCACGCCGCTTCCGCGTAACGTTTATGCATTCACCGGAACAACCAGCCTAAACCCATTCCCGTGAATATTCACGATCTCGATCTGGCTATCGTCCTTTAAATATTTCCGCAGCTTTGCGATATATACGTCCATACTTCTTCCGTTGAAGTAGGTATCGCTGCCCCAAATCTTCTTCAATGCCTGCTCCCTGGGCAGCAGGTCGTTCATATGCTCGGCAAGCATCTTCAACAGCTCGTTTTCTTTGGGCGACAACGTCTGCGTATGACCCTTATGGCTCAGCTCCCGCAGCTTGGGATTGAAATGGTAGGTCCCCAGGTCGAACTCCTTATTGTCGGATTCCTTGTTCAGGTCGTCGTTGCGTTTCAGGATCGCCTTGATCTTGAGCAGCAGGACCTCGCTGTCGAAGGGCTTGGTAATATAATCGTCGGCGCCCAGCTTATACCCCTGGATGATATCTTCCTTCATCGTTTTGGCGCTTAGGAAGAAAAGGGGAATATCGGGGTCTACGTCCCGGATTTCTTCCGCCAGGGTAAAGCCGTCCATATGCGGCATCATGATATCCAGCAGACAGAGATCGAAACGCTCTCTCTGAAAAGCAGCGAGGCCCAGACGCCCATCTCTTTCCAAGGTCACATCAAAATCACTTAGCTCCAGATAATTTTTCAACACCATGCCTAGATTGGGGTCATCCTCGCATAACAATATTTTGGGCTTCTTTCCTTCCATTGTTTGATGATTTTAATACAAATAAAGTTATTCTATTGGCGGTTAACTTGCAAAACCGCGTAATTTTTTGTTAAACCACCCTAATTTTGCCCCTTATGCATCTTACATCCGATAATAAATTCAAGAAGCTGGTCGTCATAGGGGACCGGGTGCTGATTCGGCCCTCTCAGCCCAATGAGCGCACAGAATCAGGGCTTTATTTACCGCCCGGGGTACAGGAAAAAGAGAAGGTACAGCAGGGATACGTGATCAAGACCGGACCAGGATATGCAATTCCGATGCCCGTGGACGACGAACCCTGGAAGCAGAACCAGGACGATCAGGTAAAATACGTTCCCCTCCAGGCCCGGGAAGGAGATATCGCAATTTTTCTCCTCAGCGGAGCCACCGAAGTGCTGTATGAAGGGGAGAAATACTTCATCGTTCCACAGAGCGCCATCCTGATGTTGGAACGCGAAGAAGAGATCTGAACTCCGTTCAGTTTAGCCTGATTCCCCTATCTTTGCCCGTCCTGACCTTGTATTGTAAGCATTAAGATTAAAGAATGGACTCAAATTTCAATCCAGACAAACAGCACACCCTGGCAGCGGCAACTAGCATTTCAGGCACAGGTCTGCATACCGGTATCAAAGTAGATATGACCCTGAAGCCGGCCAATCCCGGCTTTGGCTTCCAGTTCCAGCGCGTCGACCTGCCGGGTCAGCCCGTTATCAAGGCCGATTGCGACCTGGTGACCGATACCTCCCGTGGAACTACGCTCGAAGATAATGGTGCTAAAATTAGCACGGTCGAACATATATTGGCAGCCCTGGTAGGGATGGGGGTGGATAACTGTCTCATCGAAATAAACGGCCCCGAGATTCCCATCATCGACGGCAGCTCCGAACCCTTCGTAGAGATCATCGAAGAAGCAGGAGTAGCCGAACAGGATGCAACCAAGGTCTGGTATACCATCGACACTAATATCACCCACTACGACGAGAAGAAAAGGGTCGAAATGGTCGTCATGCCCGCCATGGAATACAAGATCACGACGCTGATCGATTTCAATAGCCCCGTCCTGGGTACACAGCACGCCGGTCTGAAGACCATGCGCGACTTCCGGGCGGAGATCGCCCCCTGCCGGACCTTCTGCTTCCTGCACGAGCTGGAAATGCTTCTCGAGCACAACCTGGTCAAGGGCGGCGACATCAACAACGCTATCGTCGTGGTGGACAAACCCGTC
Source organism: Bacteroidota bacterium (assembly GCA_018267545.1). Taxonomy (GTDB): domain Bacteria; phylum Bacteroidota; class Bacteroidia; order Chitinophagales; family Chitinophagaceae; genus Puia. Next base: position 8,744 of record JAFDYG010000376.1, on the reverse strand, counting down.
ACCCCCGAGGAGATGGCCCGTCTCGCCAAGGCCTTCAAACGGGATAAGATCGAGATCAAAAGCGAAGGCTATCTGAATAACCTCGAGCTCCGCTTCCCCAATGAACCTGCCCGCCACAAGCTCCTGGATATCGTCGGCGACCTGGCCCTCATCGGTTTCCCCATAAAAGGGAACATCATCGCCAGCCGCCCCGGCCACTCCAGCAACGTCGAGTTTGCGAGGAAGATCAAACAGTATATAAAAAAAAATAAGCACCTCAAGAATACCCCGGTATACGACCCCAACCAAGCCCCTGTCTTCACGACCACCCAGATCGAAAAGACGCTTCCCCACCGCTTCCCCTTCCTGCTGGTAGATAAGATCATCGACCTTAGCGACCGCCTTATCGTCGGCATCAAGAACGTCACTTTCAACGAACCCTTCTTCGTAGGTCATTTCCCCGGCAATCCTGTCATGCCTGGAGTATTGCAGATCGAAGCCCTGGCTCAGACCGGCGGCATCCTCTGTATCAACGCCATGCCCCCGGGAGAATACGATACCTACTTCATCAAGATCGACAATTGCAAATTCAAGCACAAGGTCGTCCCCGGTGATACCATGATCCTCAAGATGGAATTACTCAATCCCATCCGTCGGGGTATCTGTGAAATGAGGGGGACCGTTTACGTCGGGAACAAGATCGTAACCGAAGCAGACCTTATGGCTCAACTTGTAAAGAGAAGTTAAGACAAGTTTATTTAGCTGATTTGTGGCAAATAAGTTTATTTTTGTGAAATGTCTGGGTCTGCCCTGACATTTTTTATGAAGAAAACAGCAATCCACAAGGAAGAAGCCATAATGATCCAAGAAACTGAAAATCAACCAATTGACCGTCGAATGATCCACTCCATGACTTCCATCCACCCGGATGCCCGCCTCGCTGCGAATGTCCAGGTCGACCCGTTCACGATGATCCACAAGAATGTAGAAATTGGAGCCGGAACCTGGATTGGCAGCAATGTGACGATCATGCCTGGCGCCCGGATTGGAAAGAACTGCAGAATCTTCCCTGGAGCTGTAATATCCGCTGATCCTCAGGACCTTAAGTTTGACGGTGAAGATACCACCGTACAGATCGGAGACAATACTACCATTCGAGAATTCGTGACCATACACAGAGGTACCCGCGACCGCTGGACTACCAAGGTAGGCCGCAACTGTATGATCCTGGCCTATAGCCATATCGCCCACGATTGTATCATCGGTGATAACTGTATTCTCAGCAATAACTCCCAGGTAGCCGGTCACGTCGTTCTCGGTGACTGGGTCATCCTCGGTGGCATGTGCGCCATCCACCAGTTCGTCAAGATCGGTTCGCACGTCTTCATCGGCGGCGGCTCACTCGTAGGCAAAGACATCCCCCCCTATATCAAGGCCGCCCGTCTGCCCCTCAGCTACTCGGGCGTCAACTCCGTCGGCCTCAAACGCCGCGGATTCACCATCGACAAGATCAACCACATCCTCGATATCTATCGCGTCATCTACAACAAAGGCATGAACACCAGCCAGGCCCTCGAATACCTCGAAGAGGAATTCCCGGCCAGCGACGAACGCGACGAAATCGTAGCCTTTATCCGGGAAAGCGGACGCGGGATTATTAAACGCTACAGCAAAAGCAGCTTTGATGAAGATTACGCTGATTGATGCCGGTAAACGGTTCAACCGCGACTGGATCTTCCGTCATCTGAATTACGAATTCTCCACAGGTCATAGCTACGCCATCACCGGCTCCAACGGCTCCGGTAAATCCACCTTGCTACAAGCCATAGCCGGCGCCATCGGCCTCAGCCAGGGCAGCATCGCCTACGACCAGTGCGACCCCGACCAGGCTTACCAGAAACTCGCCCTCTGCGCCCCCTATCTCGAAGTCATCGAAGAAATGACGGTAACCGAGTTCCTCTCCTTTCACAGCGGCTTCAAACCTTTCATGCCAAACCTTAGCATCCCCGATATCATCCGTAGCGTCGGCCTGGAAGCAGCCGCCCAAAAACAAATCCGTTACTACTCCTCCGGCATGAAACAGCGCGTCCGCCTGGCTCAGGCCCTCTTCTCCGACACCCCCATCCTCCTGCTCGACGAGCCCTGCACCAACCTCGATGCCGACGGTATCGCCCTCTACCGCCGCCTGACAGCCGAATACAGCAAAGACCGTGTCCTGCTGATCAGCTCCAACGACCCGCAGGAATACGACTTCTGTGAAAAGACAATAAGTATAATGGAATATAAGTCCTAACGCTGGCTTGCAATCAGCAGATTGAGATCCGTATATTTCAGATCGAAGCGCTGGCTTAGGTGAAAATTCGTCAACGCTCCCTTGAATAAATAAATCCCGCTGCGCAGGTGGATCTTGTGCCAGACCAGGTTCTCAAACCCGCCTTCCTCACCCGCTTCCAGCAGCAAAGGCATCAGCACATTGCTGATCGCGTGCGAAGCCGTCCGCGCAAAACCCGATGGGATATTCGGCACACAGTAGTGAATGACGCCATACTTGGTAAAGACAGGCTGTTCGTGCGTAGTAATCTCCGACGTCTCGAAACACCCGCCGCGGTCGATGCTGACATCGATGATCACGCTCCCCGGTCGCATATTGCTCACCATCTCCTCTGTGACCACCACCGGCGTACGGCCGCTCTGTGACGACAAGGCGCCAACCGCGATCTCACAGGTCTTGATCTGCTTGGCCAGGATCCGGGGCTCCATAACGGAAGTCCACATACGCTGGCCGATATTGTTCTGCAGCCGCTTCAGGCGGTAGACGCTATTATCGAAGACTTTTACCGAAGCCCCCAGCGCCAGCGCCGCACGGGCCGCAAACTCGCCCACGATACCGGCTCCCAGGATAATGACCTTGGTCGGCGGTATGCCGGAAATACCTCCCAGCAGCACACCCTTCCCATGATTGGCGGAACTCAGGTACTGACCCGCGATCAGCATCACCGCACTTCCCGCAATCTCGCTCATGCTCCGGACGATGGGGTAGGTGCCGCTATCGTCTTTTAGATTTTCGAAGGAAATACCCGTTATACGCTTATCCATCATCTTCTGTAAGAGGTCAGCCTTCATGGCCGAAAGATGGATGGGTGAAATGACGATCTGATTCATCTGCAGCAAGGGCAGGTCCTCTTCGATGACGGGTGCGCTCTTGACCAGGATGGGAGCCTTCAGGACCTCGGCCTTGTCGGAGACGATCTGCGCCCCTGCCTCGCTATAGTCCCGGTCCCGGTAGTGGGAAGCTTCACCCGCATTGTGCTCGATCACTACCTCATGTCCATTGCTCACCAGTACCCCTACCGCATCCGGCGTCAGGGCGATACGGTTTTCCTGAAAAGCCGTTTCCTTGGGAATCCCAATATGTAGAGGAACACCCTTAGGTTTGATATCCAGGGTTTCTTCTAACGTTTCGTAGCTAAAGGAGGTACTGATAACTGGTTTTTGCTGCGACATAATATGCCTGTCAAATTACAATTTAAAATTGATTTTAACGCGCTGATTTAGGCCGTAATTTTACGCGTCTCGGGATTGATGACCTCCACCCGGAGCTCTACCGTGTCGGGCGGAAAAATGCCAGGCGCCCGATCCGGCCATTCTACCAGGCAGATATCGCCGCTGTACAATACGTCTTCCACACCCGTCCGGATAGCCTCTTCCTCGTCTTTGAGCCGGTAGAGATCGATATGAAATATCCTGCCTCCGTCATACCGGTACTCGTTGATGATAGAGAAAGTAGGACTCCCGACCGTATCGGTGACCCCCTTGACAGCACATAAAGCATGGATAAAAGTAGTCTTCCCGGCTCCCATATCGCCATGAAAGGCATAAACGGTCCGCAAGGGAAACTGCTCCCAGAATTGCCCGGCGGCAGCCTCGATGTCCTGCAGCTGAAAACGAAGTTCCATGGCGCAAATATATCAGTTTCCGATCAGTAACTTTGCATCCAGACGCGAGCCTCGTGGCGTCACTACACATATATGGAAACCATCAACTGGAAAATAGAAGGCATGAGCTGCTCGACCTGCGCGCTCACCATCAATAAATACCTCGAAAAAAAGGGCCTTCAGAACATAAAGGTCAGCCTCGCGAGCGGGGACGTCAGCTTCGACACCGCCGAATCCGTCGATAAAAAACAATTGGAAAAAGGAATAGAAGACCTGGGCTACACCGTCATCCCGGAAGCATCGCAAAAAGCCGCCCCCGGCAAGCCCCCCATGAACAAGCACCTGCGCTACTTCCTCTCCTGCCTGCCCTTTACCGCCGTCCTGCTCCTCCACATGTTCGGACACATCGCCTGGCTCCACTGGCTCATGCAGCCCTGGGTCCAGCTCGTCCTCTGTCTGCCGGTGTTTGTCATAGGTATGCGCTTTTTCGGCCGCAGCGCGGTCAAGAGCCTGATGAACGGCATGCCCAATATGAACGTCCTCATCGCCGTCGGAGCCCTCGCGGCATTCGTCTACAGCCTCACCGGTACGCTTCTTAACCTCGGCCCGGACTATCTATTCTACGAAACAACCGCCTCGATCATCACCATCGTATTCCTGGGGTATTATCTCGAAGACGCCTCCGTCCAGGCCACCCAGCGCTCCCTCGACAGCCTCGCGGCTAACCGGAAGACCACGGCCACCATGATCGCCTTCGACGACCAGCACCAGGAAGTCCTCTTCCCCATGGATAGCGATCAGCTAAAGATCGGCGACCTCGTCCTCATCCGCTCCGGCGAAGAGGTGCCCGCCGACTCCAGGATCCTCTGGGGAGAAGCCGGCGTCGACGAATCCATCCTCACCGGTGAAAGCCTGCCCATCGACAAAAAGGCAAAAGACTCTCTTATCGGCGGCAGCCTGCTCGTCTCGGGCTCCGTAAAGGCCCAGGTAACCGCCGACGCCGGTGACTCCGTCCTGGCCGGCATCGTCCGCATGGTTCGGCAGGCGCAAGGGGAAAAGCCCCCCATCCAGCAGCTCGCCGACAAGATCAGCGCCGTCTTCGTACCCACCGTCCTCGTCCTGGCCGCCCTCACCTTTGTCGGAAATTATTTTTATCTGCACGAGATGGCTCCCGCGCTGATGCGGAGCGTAGCCGTCCTGGTGATCGCCTGCCCCTGCGCCATGGGCCTGGCTACTCCCGCCGCCATCGCCGTCGGTCTCGGCCGCGGAGCCAGGAAAGGCATCCTGTACCGCAACGCCCGCCACCTCGAAGCCTTCAAGGATATCCGCCAGGTCGTCTTCGACAAGACGGGCACCCTGACCACCGGTGATTTTTCTATCGGCCAATATCACATCCATCCCGATGCCGGCTTAAACCTCGAAGAGTTCCAACAGATCGCCTTCTCTCTCGAAAAATACTCTACCCATCCCATCGCCCGCAGCATTACGAGGGAATGGAAAACCCGATCCTCCCTAAGATGGCAAAAAGTCGAAGAAGTAAAAGGCCTCGGCATGCGCGGTGAAACCAAAGAAGGAGACCTCTATTGGGCCGGGTCCTACAAGGTCGCATCCACGGCCACCTCCGATGATACCCACAACGTGTATATCGTGCGTAACCAGCAGCTCCTTGGCTGGATAGACGTTAAGGACACCCTCCGCCCCGAAGCCGCTGGCGTCATCCAATGGCTCCACGGCAAAGGAATCCATACCGTCCTGCTCAGCGGCGACAGACAAAAAGCCTGCGAGACCGTCGCCGCTGCCCTCGGCATACAAGAAGTCCTGGCTGAGCAATCACCCGAACAAAAGCTCGAGCAGGTGACCCGGCTCAACAACGAAATGCCGACCGCCATGGTCGGAGATGGCATCAACGACGCACCCGCCCTGGCCCGCGCCACTATCGGCCTGTCCATGAGCGACGCCTCACAGCTGGCCGTACAGACGGCCGACGTCGTGCTGATGAACCAGGGCCTGCAGCAGCTGCCCACGGCGCTCGGTCTTGGACGGCATACGTTTGCCACCATCCGGACCAACCTGTTCTGGGCCTTTGCCTACAACGTGGTCGCCATACCCGTAGCTGCCCTCGGCCTCTTGACACCCGCAGTGGCCGCCCTCGTGATGGGTCTTAGCGACGTGGTCCTGGCCGCCAATTCGCTGAGGCTTTACGTTAAAAAAGTTGTCTGATCGATCATATGACGAACAAACCCGAAGAAACCCCCGACCTCCTGGCCCTGTTGCGCCAGTACTGGCACTACAACAGCTTCCGGCCAAGACAGGAGGAGATAATAAGGTCCGTGCTGGCCGGCAAGGACACCCTGGCCCTCCTGCCCACGGGCGGCGGGAAATCTCTTTGCTTTCAGGTACCGGCCATGGCCAAGTCCGGCCTATGCTTGGTCGTCAGCCCCCTGATCGCCCTGATGAAAGATCAGACCGACAGCCTGCGGAAAAAGAATATCACCGCCTTCTCCCTCCACAGCGGCCTCAGCCGGAAAGAGGTGATCAATACCCTCCAGCTCTCCGCTGGCAGCAATTGCAAATTTTTATACGTATCCCCCGAGAGGCTGGAAAGCCCTCTCTTTTTAGAATACCTGCCCTCTCTAAACGTAAGCCTCATAGCCGTCGACGAAGCCCACTGCGTCTCTCAATGGGGATATGATTTCCGGCCCCCTTATTTACGCATCGCCACTCTTCGCGACCTCTTGCCCGACATCCCCATCCTGGCCCTTACCGCCTCGGCTACTTCCGACGTCATGGAAGACATACAGGAGAAGCTGAAGCTCGACACGCCGGCAGTCTTTCGTCTTCCCTTTACCCGGCCACGCTTGTCTTATAGCCTCTTCACCGTCTCCAACAAACTCCAAAAGATCGCCGAGATCCTCTCCAAAGTCTCCGGCAGCGCCATCGTCTATTGCAAGACCCGCAAAGCCACCCGTGACATCAGCGAAGGCCTGTCCCGCCTGGGGATCCCCGCCCTCGCCTACCACGCCGGCCTGCCGCAGGAGGAGAGGATCCAGAGACAGGAAAGCTGGCTGAAAGATAAGGTAAGGGTCATCGTTAGTACCAACGCCTTCGGCATGGGCATCGACAAGGCCGCCGTCCGCGCCGTCATCCACGCCGACCCGCCCGAGTCGATCGAGAACTATTACCAGGAGTCCGGCCGCGCAGGAAGAGACGGCGACAAGGCATATGCCGTGCTGCTCACCGCCGAAGGCGAAGCCGCACGTCGCGAAGCGATGCCCGACGCCCGCTTCCCTTCGATGGACAAAATCCGGCCCATCTATCAGCACCTGATGAACTACCTCCAGCTGCCCGCCGGTTCAGGAGAAGGGAGCTACTTCGACTTCGACCTCATGACCTTCGTAGACCGCTTCGACCTCGAAATGTCGGCCGTCATGAACGTCCTGAAAGTATTGGAGCAAGACGGTCTGCTGAGCTTCCAGCAGCAGGTGTTCCTGCCCGCCAGGGTGCAGTTTATCACCGGTAAAGAGACATTATATGATTTTGAAAAAGATCGTCCCGAGCTCGAACCTCTGATCCACGCCCTCCTGCGAACCTATGAAGGTATCTTCGACCAGCCCGTCGCTATTCGCGAACGACAGCTCGCCTGGCTGCTGCACAAACAGGCGCCGCAGGTCACCGCCGACCTGACCCAGCTACACGCCTTCCGCATCATCGACTATACACCCATAAAAGAATCGCCGCAATTGTATTTCTTCCGCAACCGAGCGGCCACGGAAGAATTATACATCGACCCCGTAAGCTATAGGGAAAGAAAGGAACAATACTCGACCCGCATCCGGGCCATGATCCGCTACCTCGGACTCGTCGGCGAATGCCGGAGCCGCTATCTCGCACACTATTTCGGAGATAAAGAAGCTGGCGACTGCGGTATCTGCGACAATTGCCTGCAGCAGGCCAAACGCAAAGAGACCCCAGCCGCCAGAAGACGTTAGACGCACGCTAGAACCAGCTGCCCTTCTTCTTGCTCTTGCCGCCCAGTCCCAGCGCTCCCAGCAAACTACGGGTAATGATACCCGCCGCCGTCCGCTCTGCTTGACGAGCCGCGGGACTATCCAATATTTTTTCGATCATCGACTTCTCCGGCTTGACAGTTTTCTTCGAACCGCCGCCACCACCACCAGCATCCTCCGCACCCTTCTCCGCCGCTTCCGCCAGCTTGGCCGTAAGGATCTCATACGCGCTCTCCGAGTCCACCGCCTGATTATACTTAGCCGCCAGCTTGCTCTGCCTGGTAACGCCGTCCAGCTCCTCCGGCGTCAGCACGTCCATCCGGCTGCGCGGCGCACAAAGCATACAATGTACGAGCGGCGTAGGAATCCCCTTTTCATTCAACGACGTAATCAATGCCTCTCCAATACCCAGCTTGGTCAGCAGGTCTTCCGTTTTATAAAATTCGGTCGTAGGATAGTTCTCGGCCGCTTGCTTGATGCTCTTCCGGTCCGCTGCCGTAAACGCACGAAGCGCGTGCTGCACTTTCAGACCCAGCTGGGCCAGCACATTCGCAGGCACGTCGGTAGGATTTTGCGTACAGAAGAACACCCCTATGCCCTTACTGCGGATCAGCTTGATGATCGTCTCGATCTGCTGCAGCAGCGCATCGCTGGCTTCCTGGAAGACGAGGTGCGCTTCGTCTATAAACAGCACCAGCTTGGGCTTGTCCATATCGCCCTCTTCCGGACAGGAAGCATAGAGCTCCGCCAGCAGCTGTAGCATAAAAGTGGAAAACAATTTTGGCTTGCTTTGCAGGTCGGTCACGCGCAGCACGCTGATCAT
>JAFDYG010000375.1 GCA_018267545.1 Bacteroidota bacterium | reverse complement strand
GATGGTGGTGTGCTCGTAGGAGTAGCCGGGGCCATTGTCACCGCCGGTAATTGTGTTGGGGCTTAGCTGGGTCATGCCGAAGGGGGTGGCTGCTCCGGGGAAGGTTTTGCCGAGGCCGTGGTAGATGCCGGCTTTGCCGGCGGAGGTGCTGGCGCCGATGAAGGGGTTGACGTAATGGGAGGGTTGGGCGTGGACTGATGTCCACGCCATTGTGAGTATTAGAAGATGCTTATAGTGCATTGTGCAATATAAGCACGAAGGAGCTTAGTTGCTGAAAAGATACTTTTCTATTAGATTTTCCAGGTGGTTTTTTAGAGATTGCCTTGCTTCGGGGAGGTTGCCTGCTTCGGCAAGGGCGTTGCATTCGGAGAAGTGTTGTTGGAATATTTTCTTGTCCTGGATGACCTCGAGCAGGGAGGGGGAGACATTGTGGAACATTTCGTAGAGGGCGCCCTGGGGAAGCTGGTCGATTTTAAAGAATGGACCGGTGGGGCCTGTAGGTGGGCAATTAGGCGGGCAAAGTTGTCCTTGCTCGATGAATGCGTGCAGGCTTTGCTTGTTTTTGTCGACCGCTTCCATGACGGCTTCGTATCGTTGGGGGAGGAGTGCGGTTTCGGGGTTGTATCCGAAGTGGTAGATAATGCCTTCGCAATCCGGTGTGGCCAAAAGTTCTTTCAGTGTGTTTATTCCATAGAAGCATGCCCTGGGCATTTCTTTTCTGGATTGGTCCGGCCATAGGGATCACATGCGGTTTACGTATCTGTCGAATAGGTCCCAGCACTGGTTTAGGGAGAGGCGTTCTTTTGTGTCGGTGAGATATCCGAGGGGTGTCAGGATGAGGTTGGGGACGGGTCGGTCGGTCGAGGTGTCGTTGCAGGGCATGAGCACGACGGTACGGGAGGTGGGGGCTGCGCCTTCTTTTTGGCCGTACATGAAGCGGATGCCGGAGACGTTGGGAAATTGGTCGAGGGTTTCGAGGATGGATTGTTTTGAGATGAAGACGGACTTTTGTTCGGTGGGGTGTTGTTGGTTGTACCCGTTGACTAATGAGAGGTAGTAGTCATGGCTGATGTATTCGCCGATGTTTTGGGCGGTGCGGCACGTAGAAGTGGAGCTTTGCATGGTGAGTAATTATTTGGTGAGGAAGGAAGGTAATTATAACCACTGTGGTGGGCGTGCAGCGGGGGATGGTGGCATGGCTTTTGAATCTTTAGGGTAAAGATGTATATGTCTAATTCTCAAGATATAAATCACCGCCCGGTTCGCTCGGTCAATAATACGGAGCATTTGGTAGCTCCGGCCAACCGGTTGCTTGGGATGGCTGCGAGGGCGGCGTGGAAGGGGTTCAAGCTATTGGGAGGGATCATTATAAGGATCCCGGGGTGGTTCGTCCGGGCGAATAGGCGGCCGTCTAAGGAAGGTACGGTTTGATATCAGGAAAAATCATAGAAGACACGGAAGAGGTTGCCGTCGGGGTCGGAAGCAGTGAATTCGTGTAGTTTCCAGGGTTTCGATTCGGGTGGGGAGATGATTTTTACCTGGCTGGAGTTCCAGATGGTGTAGAGTTCATCGACTTGCTCTTTGCTGTTGAGGTTGAACCAGATCAGTACTGGCGAGATGTTTTGGTAGCGTTGACGAAAGGGGGCGTCGGTAAGAAAGATTCTGCAGTCCCCTTTGGAGATCCCGGCGATATGGCCGCCTTCTTCGCCCCAGTCGATGTCAAAACCGAGGTTGTTTTTGTAGTAGGCGAGGGCTTTGGGAAGGTCGCTTACGGGGATTTCGGGGACTGCGGGGGGGAAATTTATAAGCATAACGGAGGGGATTTTTGATAAAAATATGGATTAGTTACGTTCCTTAGGGGAATAAAAAAGCGCATTGATACTCAATGCGCTTTTTGTATGGGTGAGAGTAGTTAGTTTGTGAAAAGGTATTTGTCCATCATGTGTTCGAGCTGGGTTCTTAAGGCCTGTCTTGCTTCGGGAAGACTGCCGGATTTGGCGAGAGTAAAGCATTCGGAAAAATGCTGCTGGAATATTTCTTTGTCCTGGATGACCTCGAAGAGGGTGGGAGAGACATAATGGAACATTTCGTAGAGGGAGCCTTCGGGGACTTGTTCGTATTGTTCGTGGTGGTTGTAAAAGGGCCAGCCTACGGGAATAATGGGCGGGGCGCAGTCGCCGGTTCGGCAAACGGGGGGACAGTGTTGTCCTTCTTCGACGAAGATATGCAGGCTTTGACGGTGCTGGTCCACGGCTTCCATGATAGCTTGATATCGGTTGGGAAGGAGGTCGGTTTCGGGGTTGTAGCCGAAGTGATATTGAATGCCTTCGCAGCCTGGTGCGGCCAGCAGGTTTTTCAGCGTGGTTATTCCAAAGAAGCATGCTCTGGGCATGTCTTTTCTGGCTTCTTCGGGCCATAGGGCGTACGTCCGGTTTACGTATCTGTTTGAGACATCCCAGCATTGGTTTAGTGTGATGGTTTCTTCTTCGGTATCGCTAAGGTATCCATCAGGTGTCAGGATGAGGTTGGGTACGTGCCGGTCGGTCGAGGTGTCGTTACAGGGCATCAGGACGATGGTCCGGGAAGTGGGGTCGGCGTTTTCTTTTAGGCCATACATGAAGCGGATG
>JAFDYG010000374.1 GCA_018267545.1 Bacteroidota bacterium | reverse complement strand
TTAGCCTTGTTGTAAGTGCCAATTTTGTTTTGAGGCAGGCGGACTAATCTGCCCTGCTCTGCCAACGCTTGCAGGATGGACTGGCGAATCCACCATACGGCGTACGAAATAAACTTGAAACCCTTGGTTTCATCAAAGCGTTGAGCCGCTTTAATTAAGCCGAGATTACCCTCGTTGATCAAATCACTAAGTGATAACCCCTGGTGCTGATACTGCTTTGCAACGGAGACCACGAAACGCAAGTTGGCCTGGACCAGCTTGTCCAATGCCTTCTGGTCTCCCATCTTGATCCGCTGAGCAAGGACCGTCTCCTCTTCAGGAGTGATCATCGGGATCTTGGAGATCTCCTGCAAATACTTCTCAACCGCCTGGGAATCACGGTTAGTAATCTGTGTAGCAATCTTTAGTTGCCTCATATCAAATAATAAATAAAAAAAGTGACAAAAAACTGAACAACCGCATTCGCGGCTTGGCTTAATTCTGTCGGGTACTAATCTTAATATAACACTACAAAACCAGGGGAGTTCACGGAAGGGGCAAAAAGAATATTAAAATATTTTAATGTCAATAATGTCATTCCGTCCAGAACCGTTTGCGAAAGTACTCATAGAATCTGGAAATTCATAGCGTTGTGGATTAAAATGGACTAATTTTAGTCTTTTTTTGATTTTTCGGCAAAAAATTAGAACCATAATAACCCTTTGCAATTGCTCCGTACCTTTTGCAGCTATAGGCCGCCGGTATACTCGATCTCTTCCTCCCCTGCTTTGAGAATCAGGCTTTTTTGCTCCGCAGCCTCCACACGGCCCACAACCTGGGCGTCGATGTTGAAAAACTTACCCAATTCGATCATTTTTTCTGCCGCATCGGGGCTGGTAAAGACCTCCAGTCGATGACCCATGTTGAATACCTGGTACATTTCCCGCGCATCCGAACCGGAAGCCTCCTTTATAAGACGGAAAATGGGTGGTGGGGTAAAAAGCCGGTCCTTTATAACCCGAAAATTCCCCGGCAGGTATTTCATACACTTCGTCTGCCCGCCGCCGCTGCAGTGAATTAGGCCATGAACCTGGTCGAATTGCTCCGTCAATAGCTTCCGGAGCAGGGGGGCATAGGTCCGCGTAGGGCTCAGGAGCAGGTGACCGATATCGGTCTTCGACGGCTCCGTCCTGCCGCTCCCCGCATTGCCTGCAGCCCCGCCGGGTACCGTAAAGGCATCCGTCATGCGGTTCGGGCCGATATAAACCACCTTTTGGTCCAGGCTGGTATCGTAAGATTCGGGAAAATCCACCCCATAATGCTTGTCCAGGGCGTCGTGACGGGCGCTGGTCAGCCCATTGCTGCCAATCCCGCTATTGTATTCGGTCTCGTAGCTGGCCTGGCCGGAGCTGGCAAAACCGACGATGACGTCCCCCGCCTGGATCCGGTCATTGGTAACCAGCTTGTCCTTCGGCCACCGGGCAGTCATCGTCCCATTCACTGCGATGGTCCTTACTACGTCCCCGACATCGGCCGTCTCTCCACCCAGGTATTGGATGCCCACGCCATAAGACTTCAGCTCGTCGAAGAATTCCTGGGATCCATTGATAATAGCCGAAAGCACCTCTCCCGGAATGTTCCGTTTATTCCGGTCGATCGTCGAGGAGAACAACAGATTATCAAAAATCCCCACACATAAAAGATCGTCGAGATTCATGGCGATAGCATCCTTTGCAATCCCCTTCCATACCGAGATGTCCCCGGTTTCCTTCCAATAGAGGTACGCCAGGAT
>JAFDYG010000373.1 GCA_018267545.1 Bacteroidota bacterium | reverse complement strand
CCTGGGACAGGTGAGAAAGATCTCCCGTGTGCAGCACAAAGGACGGCGTCACCGGCATCGCATTGATCTTGTCGATCGTGGCCTGCAGGGTTCCGAGTACGTCCGGGTTAGCGGCCTTGTTGAAGCCGATGTGGCTGTCGCTGATCTGGACAAAGCTAAAATCGGCCTTGGGGATATTAATTCCATTCTTAATCCTGCCCGTATTCCTGTCGACCAGCTGGCTCATCCCGAAAGACTTCATAATCCCGCCGCTCATCATCCATAAGACGCCGGTACCCGCCCAGGCCATACATTTTATAAAATCCTTTCTGTCGATATTGTCCTCGCTCTCCATCGAATTCAATAAGTTTTCGTTTTCCATGATTTTTAAATTTTTTGTGTGTCGAATCAATCTGGGAGCAAAAAAAAAGATTCGCGCCTCATCGCTAAAAGATTTTACAGCAACGAGACCGAATCCTTGATGAAATCAGGATATTTCGGTGATCAAGAAAAGAGGAGTATTCGTGTAAAAGCCAGGAGGGAGGCCGGATTATCGGCTATTTTGCCAAAAAACGAAGAAAATGACCAAATATAATTTATGGACCAGGCTCTGGGGGAGAAAGGCGGCTCTCGAGGAGGAAAGGCTAAACAATGAGCTTTGCTTTTTAAAAGCGCAGTTCAATCCGCACTTCCTGTTCAATTCCATCAATTCCATCTATGGTCATATCCCTAAGGATAATCGAACGGCCAGGAATATGCTGGTTGTCTTCTCGGAAATGCTTCGGTATCAGCTGTACGAGTGTAACACGAAGTCGGTTAGCTTCGATAGGGAACTTCAATATATCCGTAACTATGTGGCTCTTCAGCAAATCAGGAAAGAGGAGGATTTACAGATAAAGCTCAACGTAGACCTGGATTCGCAGAATTTTCACATCGCCCCTCTCCTGTTTACGGCCTTTATCGAAAACGCTTTCCGCTATGTAAGCACTGGCAGCAGCGAAGACGAAAGCAAGGTTGTGATCTGGCTGGAGAAAAAGGAGCAATACTTGCAGTTCAGGGTTTTCAATACGAGGGAAACATCCAATGTGGGTCTTGTCACCCTCGATCACCAGGGTATCGGCATCTCCAATGCGATACGAAGATTAGAGCTCCTCTACCCCGGGCAGCACGAATTACAGATCGACGATGGGGTCAATTTCTACCAGGTTACCCTGAAGATCGACCTCCACCCCAACCCGGAAAAAGAAACCGGATTGGGGGAACCGGCGACCTAAGCGCGTTGCTTCTGCAGCTGCAGACCAACGTAATTGATCCAAAGGATCAGAGAAGCGAACCAGGTCAGAACCAGGGAGTAAGAAGCGACATAATCTCCGCTGATATAGAATTTTCCGCTGAGGAAACAAATGAGGATGATGACGGGTAAAGAGAAGTAGGTAAAGATCGTTTTCATGCTTTTGAGTTTTTGCAGATTAAATTAATTCGTTACTTTTTCGGTTGTCGATTGATGTTGGACAACTAGGCCTTGTTGTTTTTTACGTAAGCGCGAACCAGATCGTGAGACTTGATCCAGAAGATCAGCGACGTAATGGAAGAAAGAACAAGGGTGTAAGCAATAATCAATTCGCCTTGCAGATAGAAGGAAGCGCTGAAAACATAAGCAACTACAATTACAAGCAGGGTCAGGAGGCTAAATAAAGCTTTCATACTGGGTACATTTAGGTTTTAAAGACTATGACGAAATAGGAATTACTCTGTTAAGGGTAACTCATAGTCATTGGAAGGCGGTAATTGCAGAGGATAGGAAGCTTATTATGCCTGTTACTGTTACGCGACTAGAAGATTAGTAAGGATCGTGAGAAGGTAATTCGTGGAGATTGGGTACGTATAGGAGGTAATTCGGAAGGAGTATTGAATTCCTGATTGTGATGCAAACCTAATACGCGTTTTTGATTCCTGCAAGTGGGTAGTCTACTTTTTTTTGACCGCCTAGGGGGATACACGGACCAAAATAATTATAAAAAATACGAACTCAGGCACTTAGTGCTGGGCCTTTTTAATGTCGATCGAGTAGGTAAATTTATCCGCGCGGTAGTAACCAAGGTTATATTCGATGGGTCGCTCCCCCGGATCATAGACGAATCGTTCCCTTACCAGGATGGGCGACTGGGCCGATACCTGCAGGGTCGAAGCCAGGCTTCCCGCCAGCGCGGCGCTGATGTTTTCATTGGATCGAACGACCAGCACGCCGAATTTCTCTTCGAGCAGTGTATATAATGGTCTGGAAAAATCATCTTCGGGCACTAACCCGATCCTCGGATGGAAGTAGCTTTCGAAGTATACGATGGGCTCGCCTTCGCTTCCCTTTAATTTGGAAAGCTTGAGCACAGTCTTGTGCAGCCGGATATTGAAGAACCGGCTTACTTTCTCGTCCGCCTTGACGTATTCCGCCTTGACGCTGAGGTTTTCCACCTGGATGCCGCGTTCACGCATCTCCTGGGTGAAGCTGTACCAGTGGTCCAACCCCGTCGACAATGGTTTCTTCTTTGCAACCGTCGTCCCCACCCCTTTCTTGCGAACCAGCAAGCCTTCGTATTCCAGCTTGTTCGTCGCCTGCCGGATGGTATTCCGCGATACACCCAGCCGGTTCGCCAGCTCGACTTCCTTAGGCAGAAAAGCACCATTCCGGAATTCCGGGGATTCGATGAGCTTACGCATGAGGGCCTCCACCTGGAGGTGTAACGGAACTTTGTTCTGATGGTCGATCCTTAGCTGCATGTTCAAACATACCGACTTTGGTTCAATCACCCAAGTTTATTTACCCCAAAGGAGCGGACAGGCAGTGTATCATAACCGTACACAAATTCGGCAAAGAGGTCACACAAACAACTGCTTATCAACCAATAGCAAAAAAGGCATTTTTTTAGTTGAATCTATCCAGCCTAACTATCTATCCCATGCTCAAGAACTATTTCAAAATCGCCTGGCGCAACCTTTTTCGCAACAAAGCCTTTGCCGCAACCAATCTCCTCGGTCTCGCCATCGGCATGACCTGCAGCATGCTCATCTTCCTTTGGGTACACGATGAGCTCTCCTACGACAAGTTTCACAAGAACTATAATAATATATACCAGATCATCGCGAACCGGGATTTCAAGAACCAGGTCTTCACCGACAGGAACATGGCTTTTCCGCTGGGACCGGCTCTCGAAAAGGGCTATCCGCAAATCGAAACGGCCGTGGAGATGACTTACCGGGAAGAGCACGTCTTCGAAATCGGCAATGCCCGGATCAAGAAAAACGGCTATTCGGTCAGCGGACGCTTCTTCGATATTTTCACCTGGAAATTCCTCGCAGGAAGTCCTTCCAACGCCATCACCGACCCTACGTCCGTCGTACTGACGGAAAGCTCGGCCAAAGCCTTCTTCGGCAAGGAAGACCCTATCAATAAGGTAGTGAAGATCGACGATGCTCCATTCAAGGTCTCCGCCGTATTAGCCGACCCTCCCGACAACTCCACTTTTACTTTCGACTATATCCGCCCCTTCAACTACACGGATAGCTTTGGCCAGCAGCAGATGCGGGAATGGAACAATTCATCCTGGAACGTTTTTATCAAGACGTCCCCCGGGGCCAATCTCGCCGCGGTAACCAAGACCATCAACGACCTCAAGCGCTCCCATTCCCCGGGCGACAAGGTCAGCTCCTATTTCATCTTTCCGATGAACAAATGGCGGCTTTATAGTGATTTCAAAGACGGAAAAAATATCGGCGGTATGATCGAATACGTCAGACTCTTCACCGTGATCGCCATCATCATCCTGCTGATTGCCTGTATTAATTTCATGAACCTTTCCACGGCCCGGTCGGAGAAAAGAGCAAAGGAAGTGGGCATCCGCAAGACGCTGGGCTCGGACCGGCGCAGGCTTACCTGGCAGTTCCTTTTCGAATCGATCATCCTTACCCTGCTTTCGTTCGTAATCGCGCTCACCGCCGTATTGCTCCTCCTCCCCGCCTTCAACCTGCTGGTAGATAAGCACCTGGCCCTGCGGCTGGACGACCCCGCCTTCTGGCTGGGAACGGCTGGCATCATCTTATTCACGGGATTCGTCGCAGGCAGCTACCCCGCCTTCTACCTGTCCTCGTTCAACCCGGTTAAAGTGCTGAAAGGTACATTCGTAGCCGGAAAAAAGGCTGTTCTGCCGCGGCGTGTACTGGTGGTGGCGCAATTCGTGATCTCGATCCTGCTGATTTCGGCGACCGTCATCGTCTATCACCAGCTGCAATATATCAAGCACCGCGATCTCGGCTATACACAGGATAACCTGCTCATGATCCCCAGCTCGGACGAGCTCAACAATAATTTCCAGGCCTTCAAAAACGACCTGCTAAGCACCGGGATGGTAACCGCAACAACCCGCACTATGTCCCCCATCACCGAAATCTGGTGGCATAGTCCCGCTCCCGGCTGGCCGGGACAACAGCCTGGACAGCAGATTATCTTCTCGGGACAAAATACCGACGTCGACTATGCAAAGACGTTTGGCATCAAGATGCTGGAAGGCAGCAGCTTTGCCGGCACACCCGCCGATTCTGGCAATATAATGCTCAATAAGGCCGCCGTAGACGCTATGCACCTGGCCCACCCGATCGGCACCATCCTGCGCTATGGGTCCCGGTCCTATACCGTGACCGGCGTCACCGAGAATATCGTCATGGAAAGTCCCTATAAACCAGTGGACCCACAGATGATCTATTACCGTCCCGGTGGTGTAAACGTCATCTCCATCCGGCTTAACAAAGGCGTCGCGCCGCAGAAAGCCGTAGCTTCCCTGGAAGGCCTGGTCAAGAAATACGATCCGAAGGTTTTATTCGAATATCATTTTGTCGACCAGGAGTTCGAGAAAAAATTCATATCAGAGGAGCTGATCAGCAAGATCACCAATATCTTCGCCGGTCTGGCCATCTTTATCTGCTGTCTGGGCCTGGCGGGTCTGGCCTCCTTTACGATGCAAAGAAGGGTGCGGGAATTCGGCATCCGGAAGGTGCTGGGAGCCTCGGTTCCGCAGCTGCTGGGCCTGATCTCACAGGAGTTTCTCCGGCTCGTGCTGATCGCCTTTGTCATCGCCGTTCCCCTCACCTGGTGGGCGATGAGCAGCTGGCTGGATAAGTATACGTTTCATATCTCGATAAACCCCTGGCTATTTGTCGCAGTAGGATTGTTGCTGCTGGCGCTGACTCTGGTAGTCGTGGGTATGAATACGATACGTTCTGCCATGCGCAATCCCGTAAAGAGCCTGCGTACGGAATAACTGATTGGGCTCCGCCCAATTCCCGAAAATTCGTACCTTACCCCCATGCCTACCACCCAAAAGTTTACCAGCTGGGGTCTGCTCCTGATCGCAGGAGTCATCTTCGTCAGTATCGGTATCCTTGCATTCGTCAACCCGCTGAGCAGCT